>CAZPZZ010000116.1:0-2327 GCA_964591245.1 uncultured Vicinamibacteraceae bacterium
CCTGGACGCAACCGTTTCCTGGACATCGGGTCATCGGCAATCTCTACGCCATCGGCACGTACGACTTGGCCGTGTTTCTCATTACTTCAGATGAGGGGCACATTTTGATCAATACCGGTCTCGAGGACTCTACCGGCCTTATCCGACACAATATTGAGTCGTTGGGGTTCAGGCTTGACGATGTCAGGATTCTGTTGCAGATGCAGGCACACTGGGATCACACCGCGGCTCTGGCGGAGATCAAGGACGTGACAGGTGCGGAGATGTGGGCAACGGCCGAAGACGCTCCGGTACTGGAGGATGGTGGCTTCAGTGATCCACACTTTGGCGGCCGCCAGTCCTTCGAACCAGTCAACGTTGACAGAATCATTGCCGACGGTGACGTTATCGAATTGGGAGAGACGCTGCTCACAGTCGTTGAGACACCGGGGCATACGGCGGGGAGTTCGAGTTACACAATGCGTGTTCACGAAAATGGGCGCGACTATGACGTGGCCATCGCAAACATGGGCACCATCAATCCAGGCAAGCAGCTCGTGGTGGATCCTACCTATCCTGGCGTGGCCGACGATTTTGCCGAGACGTTCAGGAAGCAGAAAGCCATGGATGTCGATGTCTGGGTGTCAGCGCATGGCTCCCATTACGGGCTGCACGAGAAATACGAGCCAGGACAGGCGTATAGTCCGGATACGTTCGTAGACCCCGATGGTTTTGCGGCCGCGGTCGAGCGGCTGGAACGGTTGTATCGTCAGCAAATTGAGGAAGAGCGTCGCTGAGGGACTGGCCCTGTAGCTTCGCATAGACGTAGGAGAATCGATGCAGGATTCCGGATTTCGTTCCGTAAGTCGCTGGGCTGTTGCGGCGGCGTTATTGGCCACGTCGGCTGTGGTCACCACTCTCGCTCGTGGGTCGGAGAATTGGCCGGCCTTTCGAGGGGGCGATGCGCTCTCCGTGGCCGAGGATGATGAGCGCCTTCCGTTGACCTGGAGTGAGACAGAGAATGTCGTCTGGAAGACGCCCATCGAAGGGTTGGGCTGGTCCTCACCTGTGGTCTGGGGAGACAAAGTTTTCCTGACGACAGTGGTGAGCGACGGCGAAACGCAAGAACCTCGTATGGGGCTGTATTTTCCGTACGGGTCCCCCGAGGCCATGGATGATGATCGGTTTTCTGATCCCGAACCGGGAGACCTGATGGAGCGGGAACGGGACCAGCACCATTGGCTCGTGCAGGCATTGGATGTCGGAACCGGTGAGCTTGTGTGGACGACAGAGGTCAATATCGGTGCCCCGCAATTCGATCGTCATCTCAAGAATACGTTCGCGTCGTCGACGCCAGTTACCGATGGTGAACGCGTCTACGCGTACTTTGGCAATGTCGGCGTCTTTGCGCTCGATATGAGTGGCGCGATTCTGTGGGAGCAGCGTTTTGATCCCGCAACCACTCGTTTGGGTTGGGGGCCCGCAGCATCTCCGGTGTTGCACGGCGACACGCTATTTATCGTGAATGACAATGATGAGCAGTCCTTCGTCGTTGCGTTGGATGCCGCGACTGGTGAGGAAGAGTGGCGAGTGAATCGGGATGAAGGGACGAATTGGTCGACGCCGTTCATCTGGCAGCATGATGCCCGTACGGAGTTGATCACCACCGGTAGTGATGAAGTGCGGTCCTACGATCTTGATGGTCAGGAGTTGTGGAGCTTCCGCGGGCTGAATTCCATCGCGATACCTCAACCCTTCAGCGCACACGGGCTACTCTATGTGACCTCCGGCTACGTTGGTGATGCGGTGCGGCCGGTGTTTGCGATTCGTCCCGGTGCTGCAGGCGATATCACACTCCAGGACGATCAGCGCAGCAATGATTGGGTAGCCTGGTATCAGGACACCGCAGGTCCCTATCATCCGACGCCGTTGGTGTATGGCGACTATTACTTCACCTTGCACGACCGTGGTTTCTATACGGTGCACGATGCGCGGACGGGGGAAGAGCTCTATTTCACCGAGCGTCAGGTACTCGACCAAGAGGTGCGTCGTCGCGTAGCACTGGGGACGGGGGGCTTCACGGCATCACCCTGGGCCTATAACGGGAAGATTTTCGTGCTCAGTGAAGAGGGTGATACCTATGTCATCGATACCGACAACGATTTTAATGTCGTGGGTACGAACTCGCTGGGAGAGGTGGCAATGTCCAGCCCTGCCATAGCCGGCGGGAGTCTCTTTATTCGAACCCGCTCCCATCTGTGGCGCTTGTCCACAGAGGAGCAAGAGCCAGACTTGGCCGAGATGCAGCGTCAACTCGACGTCTTGACCGAAGAGATCGTCCGACTGCG
>CAZPZZ010000116.1:2427-13267 GCA_964591245.1 uncultured Vicinamibacteraceae bacterium
GCATGCGCGGTGACGCGGTTGGGTTGTGGCGATCGTCCCATGAGGGCATCGTCCGCATAGGCTCACCTGCGACCCCGGGACTGCATAGGATGGGGCAGATGTACAGCCGCAACACAATTAGTAGGAGCGACTCGTCCGGTTGTGTGTGCCAAGCGGGTCCTGTTGGTTCCTCCGATTGAAGTCGACAGGCCGTGACCGTTGTGGCCGGTACGGACGACGCTGCGTCTCGTCGTGCTGGGGATGGAGGCGTGGGGCACGAGGGAATAGGGCGTGTCGGTGCCCGGGCCCGTGTTGCAGTGGCGCGTGCGCTGTCATACGTGAAGTGGGGACAGTGAAATGGTGAGTGGGGAGCAGGTGATCGACGCCACCCCTCTGGTCGCGACAGATCATGATTTCGCCAGAGTCTGTGCTCGTTTTGCGGCGGCTGACGTCATTGGGATCGACACGGAATTCGTACGGGAACGTACCTACCACCCACGTCCGGGGGTGATCCAGGTTGTCGATCCGAGCGGTATCACGTTGATTGATCCGCTCGCGCTGACGTCTTTTGAGCCGCTCAGACAGGTGCTGGCGAATCCGTCACTCGTTACCTTGATACATGCGTGCGACGAGGACCTCGAACTCCTGAAGCTGCTAACGGATACTGTTCCGGTACGAGTGTTCGACACGCAGCTCGCCGGTGCATTTGCCGGGTACGGTTACTCACTGGGATACCGAGATCTGGTTCTCGAGTTGCTCGGTGCAACGCTGGATAAGGGAGAGACTCGCTCTGACTGGTGCCGTCGCCCCTTGTCGGCGACCCAGCTGCGCTACGCGGCTCTGGATGTGGCGCATCTTCCATCGCTGTATGAACGGCTGTCCACCCGATTAGTCGCGTTGGGGCGGAACACCTGGTTAGAGCAAGAGTTTCAATACCGCCGTGCCGTGCGAACTGCCGACAAGGAACCGGATCGCGCCTACTTGCGGGTGAAACGCCGCGGAACGTTAGCACCGGATGATCATGCGGTCCTCCGGGCATTGAGTGCGTGGAGGGAACGCGAAGCCCAGGCTCGGGACATTCCTCGCCGTCATTTGCTGACGGACGAGGCGTTGATCGAATTGTCAACGATACGGGTGTTTGATGGGGCCGCGTTACGTCGGGTTGGAAAGGTCTTGCGACAGGTGCCGGTGAAGTCTGGAGAAGAGTTAGTGCCCTGTGCGGAGGCAGCGCGTCGGGCGGGACCGTCGAGCCTTGATCGCCATGTACGCGTTCGCGTTGACGCCGAGGCGACCAAGCGTCTGAAGAGTATCGTTCGTGAGGTTGCCGATACGCTCGGATTACCGCAGGAACTCGTGGCCAACCGTCGCGCGCTCGAGGGTTTGGTGATTGCCGTGTCCAAAGAGCGTAGTGCCATCCCTGCGGAGTTCCTAGGGTGGCGCTACGACCTGGTAACCACACGGCTCCTGGAGAGTTTGTAGCAGGCTGGATTGTATACAGCGCCCATGATAAAACGCTGAAATGAAGCTGACGAGGAGGTTCGAAATGATCAAACGACGACGACCCCAGATGGTCTGTGGTGTTTCCACGGCGTTGCTGTGTTTGATGCTGATTCCGTTCACCGCATCGTCCCAGACCTCGCCGAACGCGGCGCCATTCCGCACCGGCTGGGGTGACCCGGACCTTCAAGGAATCTGGAACAATTTCACCACTGCACCGCTCGAGCGGCCGGCCGAGCTGGGGGATCAGGAATTCTTCAGTGAAGAGGAAGCGGCGGCGCTCGAACAACGAGCCGTCGCTGCCGTTGACCAGCAGAATGCGCCAAGTGAGGTGCGAAATGAACCGTTGCCGGTTGGCGGGAATGTGGGCGCGTACAACAGTTTCTGGACAGAGCAGGGGACCCGGGGCTTGTCCAATCGACGCACGTCATTGATCGCGGATCCCCCCAGTGGTCGTCTGCCGTCATTGACCCCCGAGGCCTTCGCACGGATCACCTCCGCCTACTACCGACGCCTGTCGGATGCGAAAGAGGGACGTGTGCCGGCGAATGGCCCCGAGGATATGGGATTGAGTGAGCGCTGTTTGTGGTACCGGGGGATCCCATCGTTTCCTACCGGTTACAACAATAACTATCACGTGTTGCAGAATCCGGATTTCGTGATCATCTTGCAGGAACATATCCACGATCTCAGGGTTATTCCACTCGATGGTCGTTCACATCTTCCGGCGAATATCCGGCAGTTCGCTGGGAGCTCTCGCGGCCACTGGGACGGCGAGACCCTTGTGGTCGAGACCACGAACTTGCGAACACCGTTCATCCGACGCTGGAGTCGGCCTGAGCATTCGTTGTCTCGCGGTGATCTGAGCGAGGCGACGACGGTTGTGGAGCGCTTTACTCGCGTGGGGCCTGACGCACTCAATTACGAGTTCACCGTCGATGATCCCGAGACCTTTACTGAGTCGTGGGGTGGTTCGTTACCGATGGTACGTAACCACGAACCTATGTTCGAGTTTGCCTGCCATGAGGGGAACTACGGTATGGCGAACATGCTGGCCGGATCCCGGGCGGATGAGCGTGCTGCTGCGGAATCACGGTGACGGAGCCATGGTCATGAAGGGGAGCTTGCGCCCGTGCAGGGCACTTGGTGGGGTTGTCGCGTTGGTGGGGATGTGCAGTGCTTGGTCCACTGCGTACGCCGAAAGATTTCCCGGCCTCTCGGAGGGCGCGCAACCCGCCGTTGAATTGACGGAGTTGCGAGACGCTGTAGACGCCGTGGCCGCATTGCCAGGCGAGCCGTCTGCCTCGAGCGCGGCTGGGCGAACTCGAGGCGGTACACCGTTATTCTCGGTGGAGAACGATGCCGCATTTGAGCCGTCGGTGGCCGGGCGTCGCTTGGTGCTCGTGGCCGGTCTTGACGGCGATCGGGCGGCAGCGCATATGGCATTGGAGGCCGTGCGTTGGTTCAAAGAGAGTGCGTCCGAGAGCGAGCGTGCGGGATGGGCTGTCAGTGTGTTGCCACTAGCCAACCCAGATGGTCAGACACCGCGAAGTTTTCCCCCGGTCGAGGGTTATTTCAACGACCCGGAGGATCCTGAACTTCGTTATCTGTGGCGTTGGATTGCCTATCAAGTGCCTGATGTTGTTGTCGAGTTGCGGATCGGTGACAGGTTAGAGATGGCGGCGACTGGTCCCGTGGGATCGCTGACCGCGGCACTCTCTGATCCAGACTCTGGCGATGGTCTCGGTGCGGTGTCCACGATGGTGGTGAGGGCCCCGGCGTCCGACGGTATTCGCGTCATGCGCGAGGTGCTCGCCGCCCTCCCCGCGACGTTGTCCCCGTTGCGAGAAGGGCTGCGTGCGCGACTTGTGCGTGAGCCGCTGGAGATCGCTCGTTTGCTGGCGGGCCGCTATCCCGGGACGCCGGGGATGGCCTACATACCGGCCGTCGCGTGGGTTCACACGTTGCGGTTGGCGCGGATGCTCAATGACGGTGACCTTCGGGCGAAGGTCATGCAAGAGGTGCGCCCCTGGCTGGATGGTGAACGCCCGTTGGTGGGCGAGCGGATCAGCTTTGCCGGACTTGCGGGCACTATGGTGTTTGGTGAACTGGCTCGTACGTCGGAGCGAGAGCGCGAACGCGCCGCTGCGTTGGCCGCGGAAGGCGTGGCATTGGCTGCATCGGAGACTGCACCCGGGGTGCCACTACATGGGGCTGGATGGAGTGATGATCTCTTTCTTGGGACGATAGCGGCGGCCACGCTGGGTGATGCCGACGGCTTGGATGCTGCGGTGCGATTGATCACACGCTATGCCGGTTTGCTGCAGCAGCCGAATGGTCTCTTTCATCATGCTCCGGATGCTCCGGTAGCGTGGGGTCGTGGCAATGGGTTCGCCGCACGCGGATTGGCCGAGACGTTGGCGGCTCTGCCTGATAGCCATGCTCGACGCCCGGAGGTGCTCGAGATCTATCGACGCCTCATGCGTGGGATGCGCGATCACCAGGCACCCGATGGCCTGTGGCGCCAAGTGGTCGATGTGCCCGGAAGCTATCGTGAGACCAGCGTCACCGCGTTGACCCTGACGGCGATGGCGCGGGGTATTCGTTTGGGGTGGTTGGATGACTCGTTTCGTGAGGTCGTGGAGCGTGGCTGGCGCGGGGTGCTTGTCCATGTCGTCGAGGACGGCACTCTGGTTGATGTCTGTATTAGTACAGGTGCCGGTCCGTCACTGGAATACTATCTGGATCGTACCGCTGTGAACGGTGCAGATGATCGAGGTGGGGCGCTGGTGCTTGGGGCTGCGCTTGAAATGCATGCGTTGCTCGAGAATTAGACGACGTGTGAAAGGGCCTAGTGGCGTCCATCTGGCCAAGACAGATCGTCGAGGGCTTATTGCCGCTCTTGTGATTGTGGCAATCACAGGCTGAGAGACCGTGAAGAGATGAGACAGGCTGACGTCGCCAGACGATCGTTGCCCGTGCTTGCCGTTCTGCTTCTTGCGGCGTGTCTGTCGGCCCAGCCCGTTGAAACCCTGCGTGTGCCAGCCGGAGGACGGTTGCCCCATGCGGCAGTTGGCGCCGACGGAACCGTACATTTGGTGTACGTCGTCGGTAACGGGCCACTGGGCGATCTGATGTATGTGACACGAGCGCCAGGCCAAAGAGAATGGTCGAGACCGGAGCGGGTCAACAGCATGCCCCGGACCGTGACCGGTATCGGGCCGGTTGATGGCGCTCAGCTCGCACTTGGACCGGATGGCCGGCTTCATGTCGCCTGGATGCGGATCGCACCGCCCACCTTCTTCTACACACGGTCGAACGAGGCAGGTTCAGGATTCGAGGAGCAGTTCGGTGTGGCCTCCGGCGATGGCATCGAGGTTGGGCCAGCGATTGTTGTAGATATTGCTAACAACGTTTATCTGTTCTGGCATGCGGGTGGTGGGGAAGATGCAACGCGGGCTGTGTATCTGGCGGTGTCGCGAGATGGGGGAGCTGTCTTCGAGCTTGTACGGCCCGTCAACGCTGAGGTCGAGGGAGCGTGCGCCTGCTGTGGGGTTGCCGCCGCAATCGACGACGATGGTGCGATCTATCTGTCGTATCGTGGGGCTCGCGAGAACATCAACCGCGGACAACGATTGCTGACTTCGCACGATAAGGGCGTCAGCTTCGCGGACGAACTTATTCAGCCATGGCGCGTCGGTGCGTGCCCTGTGGCGACGACCAGTCTCAGTACGGGTCAGTCCGGACTCACGGTGGCCTGGGAGACCGAGGGCCAGATCCAGATAGCCCGGGCTGGTGCGCTGGATACTCCGCAGTCGCCTCCGGGCAAGGCCGCCCTGCGACGAAAGAATCCGAGCGTCGCCGTGAATGACCGCGGTGAGACGTTACTCGCTTGGGGGGACGGGTCGGGCTTCCGCAGTGGGGGCACGTTACATTGGCAGATCTTCGATGCCGCCGGACGGCCGACGATCACCAGAGATGCCGACGGGGAGACCATACCTGAAAACAGTGTTCCCGTGGCGTTGGCCAGGCCGGATGGTCGTTTTGTCGTTATCTATTGACCAGCGTTCTCGCCGCCCAGCATTCCTTTCCCGCCGCGGCGGGCACCAAAGAGAGGCACGAAATGAAGATCGGTGTGACGCTCGTGGGCTTGGTTTCTTTGTTGGTGGTGCTGAGTGCGTGTCGGGTCTCTGCAGAAGTTGTGCGATGGCGGGTCGACGGCCAGACGCGGGAAGCGATTGTGTACGCCCCGACAGTGTCGCGTGAGGGAGAAAGTGTTCCCCTCGTATTCTCGTTCCATGGGTATGGCGACAATATGCAGAATTTTCAATATACGAATCTGCATGTCGCATGGCCGGAGGCAATCGTCGTGTATGGGCAGGGGCTTGAGAGGCGTGGTGGCTTCCCGGGTTGGCAAGTAGAAGCGGACAATACCGACCGTGACCTTAAGTTCGTTGATACGGTCCTTGCATCGCTTCGCGAGATCTATGACATTGACGAGGATCGCATTTACGCGACTGGGTTTTCGAATGGCGGCATGTTCACTTACTTACTCTGGGCCGAGCGGGCTGACGTTTTCGCAGCATACGCTCCGGTGGCTGCTCGTCTTCGTTCCTCCGTGCGGCCCGAGCAGGCGCGGCCGGTATTTCACATCGCCGGTGAGCGTGATCGGGTAGTGCAATTCACAGATCAAGAAGCGGCGATCGAGGTCGCTCTTCAGATCAATGCCGTCAGTGATCGTGCGACCGGGTCATGTGGAGAGGGTTGCATGGTCTACGGAGGCGATATGGCAACTCCCGTGATGACCTGGATCCATCCTGGCGCGCATACGTATCCGCGAGAGACGGCGGGGCGGATTGTGTCGTTCTTTCGAGATCACCCGCAGTAGTTGTGATCGGGTGAACACCGTGGGTCGCTGCGAGTCGCGGCAGTCGTGAGACTGGAGTCATGACCTTCGTTCGCTGGCGTTGGCTGATAGATCTGTCGTGCGCGGCTGTCCCAGCGGGGCGGGCGATTCGCCTATCCTGTAGTTCTGTGTTTCGGTCTGCGTGTGATTCCATCTCGCCTCTTCCGGTAGGTCCGAATGGGGGGGCACATGCACCTACGCTTTGGTCAGAGAGAAGTCATCATGGCACGTATTGTCGATCCGCGGGGGCGTGAGCTTGAGATCGTTAGCCGGTTCGTGAACCCACAGGATAAGCACATTCTCGACATTGGTTGTGGTGACGGGCGGACGACTCGTCGGTTGGCGGCGTATGGGGCTCGTGTGTTGGGTGTGGATCCGGACCAGGCGACAATCGATGTGGCGCGCGCCCGTCGAGTGAAGAACGACCAATGTCAGTTTCTGGCGGCTGACGCCACAATGCTAGACCTGCCACCTGAGAGTGTCGATGTCATCCTGTTTACGCGGTCATTGTGATGATTGCCGCGAGAGAGCGTCGGCGACGCTCTAGGTCGTGTTCACGGTTGGTTGCGTCCTGGCGGACGACTCATCAACATGCAACCGGTCGGAAAGCCCATCCCGTTTGCGTTGTGTTCTGGCGCTCGGGATAGGCCGCTGGGCGTCGTTCATCTCAGTCAGTCCGCTCTGCAAGACATCCGTTCCGCCCAAAGGGCTTTGGTCGATTCTGTGGAACGTTCCCTTTTTGTGCCAGCGACCGTTGTGTCCTCCCCTCTGGAGTTTCACTACCAGTCCAGGGAGGATTGGATGGAGTTTCAGGAGCGACCAAAGACCGGGCATGTCGACGTGTCGCCACGGGAGCTTGAGTTGGCAATGGCCGCGGTGGACCGCGGGGTCGCGACCATCGTGGCGACGGAGGAAACACTATTCAGTCTCTTCGAGCGGGCGTTCTAGAGGTATATCGCCCGAGATACGACTGGTGTGTGGCCGGAGTCGGTTTGTGGGTAACGGGCCAGTCCCGTCGACCCGCTCGGGTGACGGGACCGGCTCGCTTTCTCAACTATCGTCCATCGTAAATGTACTGGACGGTCGCACGGAGGCTGGACTCTGGGGCAGAGAAGTCACTGTATTCGCCAGGTAGCGTATAGCCGGCAACGATCTCGTCAACCGATTGGCCGGCCGCTTTGCCTGCTTGGGTCTTGTCCACCACATCATTGTAGAAGCCGCTAAATCTGACGAAATCATCCCATGTCACGGGTGTTGGATTGTGGCCAGGAATGACCGTGTCCACGTTGGAGATGCCGGCGACTGCTTTCTTGAGCGTTTCGCCAAATTCGGTGGCGCTACCATTGCTATTCGGGACGTCGACGAACGGAATGCCCAGTCGTTGGAACATGTCGCCGGTGTGGAGAGTGCGCGCCCTCCGGAAGACGACAAACGTGTCACCGTCGGTGTGTCCTCGGCCGAAGTGATACAGATCGATCTGGTCTTCGCCGCGGAAGAGCGACATACGCTCAGAATAGGTGGTTTCCGGTAGGTATTTCGCGTTCTCGTCCTTGAACTCATTACAGTTCTTGATCGAACCGCCTGCGAAACCTGATCCATCATCACAGGCGTCGCTCGCCATATGGGCACGAGTGTTCGCATGTACCACGAAGTTGACGGTGTCGGGGAATTCGTTGTTCGTGCCGGTGTGATCCCAGTGTGTGTGAGTGTTGATAATGGTCGTGACTGGCTTGTCGGTAAGTTTGCCAACTGCATCAAGGATGTCTTGACCGTAGCCCTTGATCTTCGTATCCACGAGGGCTACTCCGTTTGCGGTCACGAAGATGGCTGTATTGCCTCCACCACCCATGCCTTGTACTGACGGGGCATTGCCGAGCATGTAAAGGTTGTCGGCGATCTCGGTCACTGCGAGGCTCGCGCGCTCTTGTCGGGCTTCGTATGTTGTCATCGTCGAGAGGAGGCCTGCGAGGACCAATCCTCCCAATACGCGGTAACGTCTCATGGTGATTTCCTCCAAGCGGGAACTATCTGGATACGGGGGACACCGAGCGATGCAACGTCAGGTTAACAGGATACCCCGCCGGTGATGCCTTGACGCAGTGTCCGGCTGGCTCGGATACACCCGGTTCCGAACCGGGCGAGCGCCGGAGCACGGTACCTGTCTCCAACTGTTCCTGCGGTTGGGGCGGTCGCAGAGGGTCTGTCGAGTCAGGACCCGCCTGGGGGCCGTGTACTCTTTCGCTTCGGTCGGTACCCGGCGCTCGTCTGATGCCGGGATTGTTTCTTCGATGGCGTTTGCGCCCCAACACCAGGCAAGGAATGAACGTATTCTCCCCCGGTACGTTGTGCATTTGTTCGATTCCGTCGCGCGGCAATTGCCTGCGGAGGAGGAGTTGACGGAATCAGCGCGTCGCATCCACTCCCGATGAGGTCTCCTCGACCGGCCTGCAACAGCGCCCGGCGTACTTCCAGGTAGTTTTCGGGCTTGAAGAACTGCATCAAGGCTCGTTGTAGCTTGCGGTCACGTAAATGTTTGGCGATGAATACCGGCTTCTTCGTGAAGGGGTCTATACCCGTATGGTACATGGCCGTCGCGACGTCGAAGGGGGCGGGTATGAAGTCTTGCACCTGATCTGGCCGATACCCGTTACGTTTGAGAAAGACCGCAAGGTCGATCATCGCAGTGATGTCGCTTCCCGGGTGACTTGCGATGAAATACGGTACGAGGTACTGCTGTTTACCTGCTTGCTTTGATTCAGACTCGAAAACATCTGCGAACCGTTCGAAGTCGTCGCCGGACGGTTTGCGCATGCGGGCGAGTACGTCGGAGTCCGTATGCTCCGGGGCGACCTTCAGGTGGCCCCCGACATGATGTCGCGCCAGGTCCCGGATGTAACGCGGCGAGCGCTGCGCAAGGTCCATACGGAGGCCGCTGGCCACGAGTACTTTCTTTACACCAGGCGTCTGACGTGCCTCTGCCATCACCTCGATAAGCGGGTCATGGTTCGTGTCCAGTAGTTTACAGATGGTGGGGTGCACACAGGACTGCCGGCGGCAGATCGCTTCTACCTCGGGCTTGGTGCACTTCATCTCATACATGTTGGCGGTGGGTCCGCCGATGTCACTGATCGTTCCCTTGAAGTTGGGATTGGCTGCCATCTCGCCGATCTCATCGACGATGGACTGTTGGCTGCGCGACTGGATGATTCGCCCCTGATGCGTTGTGATCGAGCAAAAGGTGCATCCCCCGAAACAGCCGCGCATGATCGTGACCGAGTCCTTGATCATTTCGAAGGCAGGAATCGGCTCCGTATACGACGGGTGTGGACGCCTGGTGTAGGGCAACCCGTAGATGCGGTCCATCGACGCTTGAGAGATCGGGAGCGCGGGGCGATTGCAGACGACCGCTCGGCGATCATGCATTTGTAGGAGACGCCGGGCGTTGTACGGATTGGTTTCGTCATGAATCATCCGCGTCGCTTCGGCGAATGCGTGTCGGTCCGTACGAACGTCTTCGAAAGAGGGAATCTGAAGGGCATCGTCGGGTGGTGTTTCGGAGGCGCCGAGGGCAAAGGCTGTACCGCGGAGATCACGGAGGTCCTGGACGGTCTGTCCGGCGTC
Organism: uncultured Vicinamibacteraceae bacterium; assembly: GCA_964591245.1. Taxonomy (GTDB): domain Bacteria; phylum Acidobacteriota; class Vicinamibacteria; order Vicinamibacterales; family UBA8438; genus CAZPZZ01. The sequence goes on from CAZPZZ010000116.1 coordinate 12,431, forward strand.
GAGTCGACGGGCGATTTCGACGATCCCTTCTTCTCCCATACCGTAGACCAGCAGGTCGGCCTTGCAGTCGAGCAAGATCGACCGACGCACTTTGTCGCTCCAATAGTCGTAGTGAGCGAGGCGCCGGAGGGACGCTTCGACCCCGCCTGCAATCACTGGAACCTGCCGATAGGCCTCCCGTGCGCGCTGGCAATAGGCCAGCGTCGCGCGATCCGGTCGCAAGCCGATCTGGCCACCTGGCGAATACGCATCATCGTTACGTACCTTCCGGTTGGCGGTGTAGTGGTTGATCATCGAGTCCATGTTTCCGGCGCTGACCGCGAAGAAGAGTCGCGGACGTCCAAAGCGTGTCCAGTCATGGGCTGAATGCCAGTCCGGTTGGGAGAGGATGGCGACCCGGAAACCGGCTGCCTCGAGAACCCGGCCGAGAATGGCCATGGCGAAACTGGGGTGATCGATGTAGGCGTCGCCGGTGACAAAGACCACGTCGACAGTGTCCCACCCTCGCCGTTGCATTTCCGTTGTGGTCATTGGGAGGGCGGCCTTGGCAGTCCCCGGCGCTGGTGTCGCTAGCCTCGTGAGGAGGTTTCCGGTGGAGCCGGGCGTGTCGAGAGCGTGGACAGGAGGCATGGAATCTTCGTATCGACGTGAAGGGATAACGGGCGGCGTGGTTCCCGTAGGATTCCTTGACGATCCACGGCGAAGCGCCGGTGCATAGCCCAAATACGCGGACTTTGACGTATTGTACGCGGTTCATGGCTGACGTAGCGACCCCTCTGTCCTGTATCCACGATGCCGACTGTGGCGCCTTTGCTCTTATTGTGACGGGGTACACCG
>CAZPZZ010000117.1:0-3476 GCA_964591245.1 uncultured Vicinamibacteraceae bacterium
CATAGAGCTCACGACAAAGGAATTCGATCTCCTCTCATCGCTGGCCCGTCAAACTCCACACGTGGTATCTCGAGACACCCTGGCGCGGGAAGCGTGGAGTGAAACGGCGAGAAGCACAACCCTGGATAACATTATCGATGTTCATATCTCACGGCTCAGGCGCAAGATCGACATGGAGCCAGAGGCCAAACTCATTCACACGGTACGGGGAGTGGGATTCGCACTGCGAGTGAACAACACATGACCTCACACTGGATTCCGCATACGCTACGCGCACGGCTGACCACCTGGCATATGACCGTGATCGTTATCGTGTTGAGCGTCTACATCGCGGTTGTGCTTCTGCTTGTAACCCGTAATCTGTCGGCAACCCTGGACGCACGTTTACGAAGCGACTTTCGTTGGGCGGCCGAAATGGCCCAACAAACGCCAGACGGCACGCTGTCATGGTACGAAGGCGCTCCCTGGAGGACCGATAGCCCCTGGCTTCAGGTATGGACGCCGAACGGGGAGCTCGTCTACCGCACGGCCGTCGCCACCCGCCTTCCCGTGCCAGGCAGTAAAGCACTCGCGTTACAGGCAAACGGAAATATCCGCTCCATTCTCGCCAACCCGGCGCCATTTCGGATACTCACGGAAAGCGCGATCATTGTCGGCCAACCGCTTGTCATCCAAGTCGGACGGTCAGAAGCGACGATGCGACTTGAAGTGCGTGAACTGGCGATGCTCCTACTACTTGGCCTCCCATTAGCCGTGCTGGTCGCTGGCGCAGGCGGCTATCTCCTCGCGCGGGAAGCGCTCGCACCGTTGCAGGAAATGACAAAGCGCGCCCAGGCCGTCACCGCCACTCGGTTGGACGAACGGTTACCGATAGAAAACCCGCATGATGAACTCGGCCAACTTGCCCTCGTATTTAACGACACCTTGGGTCGACTGGAGTCTTCGTTCGAGCAAATGCGACGCTTTACCGCCAACGTATCCCACGAACTGCGCACACCGCTGACTGCCATTCGCAGCGTTGGCGAAGTCGGATTGCGCGAACATCACGACGCGACGTCGTATCAACATGTCATTGAAAGCATGCTCGAAGAAGCCGACCGGCTAACCCGTTTAGTCGACCGCCTGCTCCTCGTTTCCAGAACTGATAGCGGCGAACTACGACTCACGCTTGAGACGATTCACCTCGGCAAACTGGCTGACGAAGTAGCCGCCCTTCTGAGCGTACTCGCCGAGGAAAAGCACCAAATCATGTTGGTCGAGCATGTGTCATCTCCGAAATGTCAGGGTGATCAGGTCACACTTCGACAAGCCGTGATCAACCTAGTCGACAACGCGATCCGGTACACACCCTCGGGCGGGACCATTCGAGTACGGATCTCCGAGTCAACCGCCCACGCCATGCTCGAAGTATGTGATACAGGTTCCGGCATTCCTGAGAACGACCGACTCCGAGTGTTCGATCGTCTGTACCGAGGTGCGCACGGCGTCGATGCGACCGGCAGTGGCCTGGGTCTGTCCATCGCACGATGGGCCGTTGAAGCGAATCACGGGAAGCTCACCTACGAATGCCTCCACGGACAGGGCAGCGTGTTTCGGATCAACTTACCACTCGAATCATCCCCGACGAGCAGCGTGACAGCGTGATTACCGTCCAGACGCTCTTACTCCCCCGCCCGGCTACTGAAACACATCAGGGTGCAACGCGCGAGCCATCTCAACAGCAGCGTCGGCGATGCGCGGTCCGGGTTGAACAAAGTGATTTCCCAACAACAGGTATACACGTCGACCTCGGACGGCTGGCACCGACGGAAGCCGGGTCCAAACGGCGACCTCAGACGCCTGGGTGGCCGCCGTCATGCGGTCGTCGTAGGTGAGTTCGAGAATCACCTCCGGCGCAGCCGCCAGGATTGCCTCTGACGTGAGTTGCACCGATTCGCGAGCCACGTTGGCAAAAACGTTTCGACCTCCCGCTGCTTCGAGCAGATCGTGGAGAAAGCCAGTCCCGCCGCTGGCGTAGATATTCCGCAATGACCCCGGCTCACGCCCGAAGACGAGCAAGACACGAGGTCTAGGTCGACCAGCCGTCTGCTTCCGAAGCATCGTCAAACGCGACTCGAGATTACGTACGAGCGTATCCCCAGCCCTTGACCGCCCCACTCGTACGGCTAGATCTCGCAGTGTGGCCAACGTCTCGGTGAGCCCACCATGGGCATACGGGAACACGTCGATCCCGGCACGGACCAATTGTGATTGTTGGTCGGTCTGACTACCGTAGAGCACAACCAGGTCCGGACGTAGGGCGAAAATCCGTTCCAGGTCCGGATCGAGTAACCCGCCGACACGAGGTCGTGACGCCACTTCCGGAGGAGTGGTGTCGAATGTACCAACACCGACAACCTGGGCGCCGGCCCCCACCGCGAACAGCGCCTCGGTCAGGGCCGGAACGATGGATACGATGCGAGCAGACCGTTCCTGAGCCACGACTGAAGCGACGACACACACGACGAACAGCGTGACGACCGTTGCACGTTGAGCACTCATCGATGTCTTACCAGGAGCCACAGGAAAAAGGGCCCTCCAAGCATGGCCGTAATGACCCCTACCGGAAGTTCCATGGGAGAGAGTAGCGTGCGAGCACCCACGTCACAGCATACGAGAAATGCAGCGCCAGCCCCCGCCGAGGCAGGCAGAACCAACCGGTGATCAGCACCCACGAGCAGGCGGACCATATGCGGGATGATGATGCCCACAAAACCGATAGGACCACCGACAGCCACGGCAGCGCCCGTAGCCAAGGACGAACTCAGGAAGGCCAGGCGCTGTGTGCGCAACACGTCGAGTCCTCGCGCAGCCGCGCTGTCTGTGCCCAGCGTCAACAAGTTCAGTGGCCGCGCGAGCCGTATGAACACAGCGAACGCGAACGTTACCGGCGCCAAGGCCCACATCAATGGGCCATAGCCGCCTACATCCAAATTCCCCATCACCCATCTCACCGATTGGAGTGTCTGGGCAGGATCGGCCAAATACTGAACGAAGAGAATGATGGCCGAGAACAGAGAATTGAGTGTCACTCCCGCGAGCAGCAAGATCAGTGTCGATAATCCTTGCCTCCGGATCGTCGCGAGAGCGTAGACAACAGCCACCGCTCCCCCGGCCCCGGCAAAACTTGCGGCCGGGACCGCCAGGCCACCAAGAAGTCCAACCGGAAGCCCCAGGGTGATGACCAACATCGCGCCAAGTGAGGCGCCTGCAGACACCCCAAGCGTGAAGGGTGTTGCCAGGGGGTTCCGCAGGAGCGCCTGTAACACCGTTCCAGCCGCTCCCAAGGACGCACCCACAAGGGCTCCGGCCAATGCACGGGGAAGGCGGGCAATGAAAAAGATCTGCGCGTCAACATTGTCGGCAAACGGAATCGACGTATCGAAGACGCGAGACAAACTGATCGTTGTGGGTCCAACGAGCGGCGCCACCAAACA
>CAZPZZ010000117.1:3576-13180 GCA_964591245.1 uncultured Vicinamibacteraceae bacterium
ACGTCATCGGTTTGCCCCGCAGCGACAATACATCCATCCCGAAGCAATACCAGCTCGCGACACAGCCGAGCTGCGAAATTGAGATCGTGGGTAGAGACAACAACCGTCGTGTTTTGGGTGTGGTTCAGTTGGGTCAGAAGGTCTGCCGTCGCCAGCTGGTACCTCAGATCGAGCGAGGACGTCGGTTCATCAAGTAACAGGACCCGCGTCATGGCAGACGTTCCCGCAGACGTCGGTTCGGGATCGAATTGAGCCAACGCACTGGCCATCGTAACCCGCTGTTTCTCCCCACCACTCAACGCCCGAAAGGTCCGTGATTCCAAGAACGCTGTACCGGTTGCCGCGAGCATCTCCCGTGCAATCACGAGGTCGCCAGGTCCCTCCTCCTCAAAAACCTGGAGATGGGGATAACGTCCCATCAGGACGACCTCGAGCACCGAGTAATCGAAGGCGAGTTCTGCCTCCTGAGGAACGACCGCCAGACGGCGCGCCAGCGCCGTCCGAGCCATGCCGGCCACATCCACCCCGTCCAGCGAGACGCGGCCCCGCGCAGGGGTTAACAACCCAGCCAGCAGCTTCAACAACGTCGTCTTTCCCGATCCGTTGGGACCCAAGATGCCGAGAAGTCCGCCTGAAGGCACCCGGAGGTCTACGCCGCGCAACACGGCCTGCTGTCCGTAATCGAAGACCAGTGAGTCAGCCCGCAACATAGCTGGACCCAACACGTGCACTCTGGAAGAAACCAATGAAGAGCATGAAGATCCTTTCGGCGTACCCACGCGCCGAACCCGTCGAGGTCGATACGGACGAGCAACAAGGGCGTTACCCGATGGCCAGGTCTCCTGACTCGCGGATCTTCACGAATCGACGACGCCTTCCCGCGCCTGAGCACAGTGGCGGGCACCATCGCAGGGACAAACCCCGTGGCGCCGACACGCCGATCCACTCCCCGCTTACAGTGGCGGGACCGTGTGGGCCTTGCACCCACTTCCCTTGGCCACGGGGCTCGAGCAGGGGCATTCCCCACTCGAGCGCGGAGTATAGCACGCGGATTCTCGACACTTGACGAGGCGTCATCAGCCACCGGCCAAGAACCCTTTCCTTTGAATCCAGGCAGTTCGGGCGACCATGCTCCACCCATGACAGTTGACCCGAGCATGGACCATTCAGCAGAAAGCGACGGCAGCGACCAGCCGGAATGTGGCCGCCGCCCTCCTCTCACAAAGTTGCCGCGAGCGCCTACTCCGACATACGATAGATATTTTGGGGTCAGCTCTGATCGCGTCATGGGCGCGCTTGAGACGCCCCCACCAACGCTGAAACCACCCAAATCGATATTCGCCTTGTGGGTGCAACAGCACGACTGTCCGATGCAGACACGAATCGCCAGAAGTGGGCTTCTCGATATCGCCGAGAAACTCGACGCCGGAGTGCGTCTCGGCATGGCCGATGGAATCCGGCTCTTCGAATGTCCCGATCTCCTTGCGGTCGGCTGGCTGGCCAACCGGGAGCGAGAGAAGCGTCATGGCGGACAAACTTTCTACAATTACAACATCCGGATCGAGGCGACGAACGTCTGCGTTGCGAGTTGCCTCTTCTGTGCGTTCGCCCGGCTGCAACCCGGAGATGATGGCGCGTACACCTTGAGTCTCGAACAGGTGTGGGACAAGCTCCGAGACCGGCAGGATCAGCCCCTGACCGAGGTCCACGTCGTGAACGGCCTACACCCCGACCTGCCGTTCGACTACTACCTGGAGCTGTTGCGCGGATTGAAGCAGATTCGTCCTGACGTACACCTTAAATGCTTCACAGCCGTCGAGATCGCGTTCTTCTCGGATCTCTACGACAAGAGTGACGAAGAGGTGTTGCGCGAGCTGATGGTTGCCGGGCTTGACTCATTGCCAGGCGGCGGCGCCGAGATCTTCGCCGAACGCGTACGACGCAAGATTTCTCATGACAAATGTGGGACCGAACGGTATCTCGACATTCACCGTACCGCTCATCGACTTGGTATGCGCTCCAACGTGACCATGCTCTATGGCCATATCGAGACGCATGAAGATCGGGTCGACCACATGTTACGCGCCAGGACCCTGCAGGACGACACCAGCGGCTTTCAGGCATTCATTCCACTGGCATTCCACCCCGACAACAACCAGATGCGTAAACTACCGGCACCGACCGCCGCTGATACCCTCCGCGTCCACGCCGTAGCCCGACTCATGCTCGATAATGTGCAACATATCAAAGCCTTTTGGATTGCTACCGGAATCGATACCGCGCAAACGGCTCTCTGGTTCGGTGTCGACGACCTCGACGGGACGGTACAAGAGGAACAGATTTATCATATGGCTGGTGCGCGTACACCAGAAGCCATGACCACAGACGACATCAGCCATCTGATTCGCATCGCCGGCCGCGATCCGGTCGAGCGAGACACACTCTACAACGTTGTATCCGCCTAACGGATCCTGACAACCTCGTCCACCTCACTTCGTGAAGGAGAATTTTGCATGGCACACGAGTGTCCCAATTTGCCTTACAGTTTCGACGCCCTTGCCCCGCACATCGATCAGCAGACAATGCAGATCCATCATGGCAAACACCACGCGACGTACGTGGCGAAGCTGAACAGCGCGCTCGAGGCGCATCCGGACCTGCAGGGCAAGAGTGTCGAAGAGTTGATCGGAAATATCGATGCACTACCGGACGGGATTCGTACTGCCGTACGTAACAATGGCGGCGGACATGCGAACCACACGCTCTTCTGGCAGGTCATGGCACCGAATGCGGGTGGAACGCCGACCGGAGCAATCGCCGACGCGATCAACGGGACGTTCAACAGCTTTGACACGTTCAAGGAGCAGTTCGCGGCCGCCGCAATTGGCAGGTTCGGCAGCGGCTGGGCCTGGCTCGTAAAGGACGGCAGTGCCCTGTCCATAGAGAGTTCGCCAAACCAAGACACCCCGCTAATGGATGGGAAAACGCCACTCCTCGGCCTCGACGTATGGGAGCACGCATACTATCTGAACTATCAGAACCGTCGTCCAGACTACATCGCAGCCTGGTGGAACGTCGTGAATTGGGCGGAAGTGAATCGCCGCCTAGGCTAGTCGAAGACCACGCTCCTTTGGAGGGACATGACCACTTTCGGTCGACAGTCCTTTACTCGTGTGCGAGGGCCGGCATCGCGTCCAGGTAGGTACCCGATGTGGCCCTCGCTATTTCTGCATTTGGCCGCTGACGCTACGCGTCAAGCCCCATGTTCATGACCCTGTCCTTTGTTCTTTTCTTGTTTCTGGCTCATCTCGGCATCGGCATTGTCGTCAGCCTCCTGCTCGTACCGAGAACAGCCGGGGTCCAATTTTTTCGATTCAATGCAGGCTTTGCCGCAACCCTGCTCCTGGTCGCCTTGGCCCTTCGCCCGGAGGAAGTCACACCGGGAACCGACGCGCATGGGATCGGCTTCTTTACACTCGTCGTCTCAACCGGTGCAATCCTCATCTACTGGGCCACTGTCGGGCGAATAATGGCGTGGTTGCGTCCGGTATTGCTCTGGCTCTCGGCCGGTGCCGGAACGGCGGCACTGATTACACAAGCCATCGCGGTATCAGCTGGACCAGATAGCTGGAGCAGCGCACTGACCGTGGCCAGCTTCCTGACTTCGGCGGCTCTCCTGGGCGGCACCTCGACGGCCATGATTCTGGGACACTGGTACCTCGTGCTGCCATCAATGGAAGTCGCGCTCCTGCAGGCGGTCGTCAAGTTTCACATCGGTTCGACAGCACTCCGGATCATCGTCGTCTCTCTAGCCGTGTGGTGGGCCCTCACGATCGCAGAACTGCCCGGAATCAGCTTCGAGCGATACATCTTCTCTCTCGACGGAGTCTTCTTCTGGCAACGTATCCTGTTCGGGTTACTGGGCCCCGTGGTGCTCGCCTATATGACATGGGAGACCGCAAAAATCCGCGCGACCCAATCAGCAACTGGCATCCTCTATGTCGATTTCTTCACCGTCATCGTGGGGGAAGTCCTGGCGAAGTATTTGCTAGTAGCAACCACCGTTCCGGTATGACCACACATTGCATGTAAGGAGTTCCACGGCCAACGTTCTCTACGGGTCGGAACGAGAGATCACCATGGAAGTCACGGTCGTCTGCCATCAATGTGGAAGTGCGCTCCCGGTATCTGCGCAAAACGAGGCAATACAAATCGATTGCGGTCGGTGCCACCAGGCCTATCTGCTAGAGTTCTCCGACGCTGTGTGCGCCGACAGACAAGTCGATGGCTGTCCGGTCTGCGAGGGCCGAGATTTCTACATGCGAAAGGATTTCGATCCGATACTCGGGGTCACGATCGTGATCATCGGGGCGCTGATAAGCGCCGGGTTCTACTACTTTGGACTCGACCTGGTCGCCTACGGAATTCTGGCAGGTGCCACGCTTATCGACTTGGCTATTTACAGCCGTCTCAGTGATCTCACGGTGTGCTACCGATGCCACGCCGAGTTCCGCGGCGCATACGAACGCACGGCCGGTCCGTTTGACTTGCACACCGCGGACGAACTCGAACCGGAGTACGAACGCAAGATTGGTAAACGGTGAAGTCGGTCAGAACAACTTGACCTCTACCTCCTCGCCCTGCTCGATGATATCCGTCTGAGCCGGGATCTCGATATAGCCATCAGCCTGCGACATGCTCGTGATGTCCCCAGATGCCTTGAAGGCCGGAACGGCCTGCCCTCCCGCGACCCGGACCGTGTAGAACTGGTGCCGGCCCGTCGTGGATACGATACGTTGCGCGGCCGTCGCCGAAACGGTCCGATATTGGTAGGGTGGTAGTCCTGCCATTCGGCGGAGCATCGGCACAAGAAGCATGTAGGCATTCGACAGACACGACGTGGGATAGCCAGGCATCCCGAGGACGGGCGTCGCACCGATGGTACCGAGCACCGTGGGCTTGCCTGGCTTGACGGCAATTCCATGGAACAAGAGCTCGCCCTTTTGCTGAATGACGTCAAGCGTCAAATCTCGCTCGCCCACAGAACTCCCGCCAGAGAAGACGAGTAAATCAAGTTCAAGACAGGCCTCGACCGTGGCTCCCAACTCGTCAAGATTGTCGGGCACTGTGGGAAAGGCAACAGGCGTTCCCCCGTGTTGTCTGATGACTGAGCCGAGCGTAAACCGATTGATGTCGTAGATCTGCCCAGCCTTCAACGGTTGACCAGGGGAAACAATCTCATTCCCGGTGGACAAAAGTGCCACGCGCGGCTTCACGAACACCTCGACCTGGGCAAATCCCAACGCGGCCAGTGACCCTACACGGCTCGGCGTTAAATGGTCTCCAGGGTGCAGCAGTTCGGTCCCGCGCGTGATGTCTGCCCCCTGACGCCCGACGTGCTGCCGAGGGTAGACCGGAGTGAACACAGCCACTTGGTCGCCCACCCGATCGGTTTCTTCGACCATGACCACCGCGTCGGCGCCAGCAGGCATCGGCGCACCCGTCGCGATCTGGGTGCACTGCCCGGCCTTCAAGGTCGCCGATGGGAGCCCGCCCGTGTGTACTGTCTCGACACACGTGAGTTCTCGCGGTTCGACTCGGCTCGTGCCAAACGTGCTCTCGGCCACCACCGCGTAGCCATCCATCGCAGCGCGATTGAACGGCGGCACATCACGATCCGCAACAATCGCAGTGGCGAGCACCCGGTCGACAGCCTGGTCCAGATCGATCTGTTCTGTCCGACGGAGAGGCATCGCCACCGACTCCGCCCGCTGCAAGGCCTCCACGAACGGAATCGTCTCGCGGATCGGACGCATTTTCGTACCGGTCATAAAGAACTCTTTGAAGGAGGCCTGCGGAACATCGACGGTTCCAGCAGGCTATCTGGTTACTTCACGCACCAGGTGGCCCAGCTCGGGGAGCACCAGCTTCGTGATTCCCAACCGTACCGCATTCCGCGACCCTGGTAACGTGATCACGATCTTCCCTGATGACGTGCCTGCGCAGGCCCGCGACAGCATTGCTGATGGCCCGATCTCATCGTAACTCAATGCCCGGAAGAGCTCTCCGAACCCATCAATCCTCTTGTCGAGCAAAGCACTGACCACTTCAAACGTGCCGTCACGACGGCTAATGCCAGTGCCACCGGTCGTGAGAACGGCATCAACATGATCCACCTCAAGCTGCTCCTGAATCGCCTCGCGCAAGGTGATCGGATCGTCCCGCACGATGGCATGTCCAGCGATCTGGTGCCCCCCGCCCACAAGTAGCTCGCGTAGCAGTTGCCCACCGGTATCAGTCTCCGGCGTACGCGTATCACTCACCGTAATCACATAACACCGCACCTGGGTAGGAGCAGCGGCCCGATGTTCAACATGGCTCATCTCAAGAATGATAACTGGTTTACCCATCCCGTTCGGTCTACCATCCGAGACGTGCATAAAATTCTGCAACTCGTCATGGTGTGCACGGTGGGGGCCCTGGGGCTCGCACCCCTGTTCGCGACTCCGCAGAGTGACGCCCCAGCAGCCCGATGGGTAGCCGAAACCTTCGAGCGCATGACGCTCGAACAGAAAATCGGCCAGCTGATCATGCCGTCAGTCCGGGCAGGCTATCTCAGTAACGATAGCGAACGTTTCGAGCGATTGGCCGCACTCGTGACGGAACACCATGTGGGTGGCTTCCTCTTACTCGGCGGACGAACCCGAGCACCAGACGTGTTGCTGAACGCGAGCTATTCCCGATCAAGACTCGGCCAGCCACTCGCAGCAGCGTCACTTCTAAATCGGCTGCAAGCGCTGTCTGCCGTACCGCTCATGAATGCTGCCGACTTCGAGACCGGCGTCGGATTTCGCATCGCGGATGCCACCACCTTTCCGCGAGCCATGGCGCTCGGCGCGGCTAACGATGCGCGATTGGCCTTCGAAGCCGGTCGGATCACCGCCATTGAGGCGCGGGCCCTTGGCGTGCATGTCAATTTTGGACCGGTTGTCGACGTCAACAACAACCCGCGCAACCCCGTCATCAATACCCGTGCGTTTGGGGAAAACCCGACCACCGTCGCTCGCCTTGCGTCCGCCTATGTACGCGGGCTCGCCGCAGGAGGCATGATTGCGACGCTGAAACATTTCCCAGGTCACGGCGATACCGATGTCGATTCACATCTGGGTCTTCCGGTCATTGCGCATCCCCGCGCACGACTCGACCGCGTGGAATTGCCACCCTTTCGCGCCGGAATCACTGCGGGAACGGGAGCCATCATGACCTCGCACATCGCGCTGCCCAGTCTTGAGCCAGACCGCAAACGTCCCACGACCATGAGTCGGCGCATCGTCACCGACTTGTTGCGCGACGAACTCGGCTTCGACGGACTGGTCTATACCGACTCGATGCGGATGCGCGCGGTGACCGATCTCTTCTCACCAGGTGGGGCTGCAGTCGAGGCGGTGGTCGCGGGGCACGACGTGGTCGTGCACTCGGCGGACGACGCCGCCGCGATCAGGGCACTCACAACGGCCGTTCAGGAAGGCTCCATCGCTCTCGCGCAGCTTGACCGATCCGTCCGCCGAATACTGGAAGCCAAAGCTCGCGTCGGCCTAGCAGCAACCAACACCGTCCCACTCGAGGCAGTCCCACTTGTAGTCGGCACGCGGGCGCACCGGGCAGTGGCCGCCGAGGTCAGCCGCCGAGGGATGACCTTGCTGAAGGACGTTCCGCGTGACGTGCCACTCACCCTGCCTGCCTCTGCTGCAGTACTCTATCTCTCGGTGCTCGACTACCCATCTGGGTGGGGGAATGGGGCCCCAAGTCGCACCTTCCTTCCAGAGCTGCAGAAACGATGGCCCAACGTGACAGCGGTCGAAATATCAGACCGGACGACCCGTGCCGAGTTGGAACTCCTGGAAGCAAGCGTGGAACGCTACGACGCAGTGGTCACGTCAATCTTCGTTCGTACGGCATCATTCAGCGGGCGTATGGACCTCGCTGAAGGTGTCATGCAATTTCTCCGTCGTGTCTCGCGGCAAAGCGTGACCCGCGAGCAGCCGTTTGTAACGATCTTCTTTGGCAACCCCTACGCGGCCAAGGCGATATTGGAGCTCCCGTCGATCCTTCTCACCTATGATTTCTACGACCTTGCCGAGGCGAGCGCCGTGGAGGCCCTCGCCGGCGAAACGGCCATTCGCGGCCACCTGCCGATTACGCTGAGTACTCAATTCCCAGTCGGACACGGATTACACCGTAGTCAGGTCAACTGAACAGACCCTCCTTCAAGCACTAACGGTCGGCGTGTACATCAGAATCCGACATGTGCAACCCAGGGGGGACCCTGAGCGCTGTCGGCGCCCCTTCACAGATCGGCAGGAATACAACAAAGGTCGAACCGCGCCCAGGCTGGGACTCAACGGTTACGAAACCCTTTCCCTGCTTGACGGCACCCTGGACCAGCACTAGGCCCAACCCGGCACCTTCACCGGGCGGCTTTGTCGTGAAAAATGGCTCAAACATCCGGTCCATGGTGGCGGTGTCCATACCGATGCCGGTATCGGTCACCGACAATTTCGCGTAGTGTCCCGGGCTAGCCTCCGGGTGTCCCCCTGCCAACGTTGAATCAAGCACCACACTCCGCGCCTCTACAGTGATCGTTCCCCCGTCTGGCATCGCGTCTCGGGCGTTGATAACGAGATTCGCGATGACTTGTTCGATCTGTGAACGGTTGGCGTGGATTGGCCACTTTCCTGGCAAGAAGTTGAAGAGCATGACCACACCCTCTCCAATCAGCGGGCCGAACAGATCTCTCGCGTTCTCGATGGCTTCGCTCAGCAAGAATACCGAGGCCCGTGTGCCTTCGTTCCTGCTGAAATTCAAGAGTTGGCGCGTGAGCCCAGCCGATCGCTCGACCACTCGCTGGATCTGCCTAAGTTCCTGGATCGCCGGGTCGTTGGCTTCCAAACGACGCGCAAGCAGCTCCGAGTAGCCAGAGATGGCGGTCAGTGCGTTATTGAAATTGTGTGCCACGCCTCCCGTGAACTGACCGATGCTTTCGAGACGATTCACGCGCCGAAGCTGCACTTCCAACTCCAGACGTTCAGTGATGTCCTCGATCATGACGAGTGTAGAAACACTGGCTCCGTCGGTATCCCGGAACGCCAACACCGACGTGGACGTCATGATTTCGGCGCCTGCCTTCGTAAGGTAGCGCTGTCGGGCTTGCCCCATCTGCCCCTTACCCACTTGCGTTAGCACACCCGAAAGTGTTTCGTAGCCAGCGGGAGGCCTGAGTTCTTCCAACGTCCGCCCGACGAGTTCACTACCGTCGTACTCGAGAATACGACAAAGCGCGGAATTGACCTTGCTTAGACAGCCCTCAGTATCCAAGAATCCCATACCGAATGGCGAGTGCTCGAATATCGCCCAGAACCGCCGCTCACTCGCCTTGACACGCGCATTGGCAAAGCCAAAGTCCAATAGATCGGCTTCGCTACGGAGAGTGGTGCGCTCGTAACCGCTCCAAATGTGAGGTCCGCGAATGGCGAAGGACAGCACACCCAGACGCCCATCAACCTCTGGCATGGGCGCATGCAACGCAGCCCAGCCTGCACCGCAG
>CAZPZZ010000118.1:0-4447 GCA_964591245.1 uncultured Vicinamibacteraceae bacterium
AACGGTGGCCCAAGAAGCTGTACGCGACGACCGAGTGGCCAACAGAGCCAAGCAGGGCCATCCCCGCCGCGAGTTGAAATATTACTCTGAAAGACATTACCGCGTTCCCTTGCGCGGTGAGCATCTTATCATCCTGAGTTGGCGGGAAAACTGCGCACGTCGAGGCGATGTGGACCTACAATCCCTCGGATGCGTATGCCCGCAATGGTTGCAGGTCTTCTCATGGTGGTTGCCGGTGTCTCCGGCGCCCAGCCAGACGTCGACCTGCCGGTCATCGGAACGATTGAGATTCTGACGCACGAGGTTTTCGAGGAGTCCGCGGCGGGGTTGACGGCGCCCTATCGGGTTGCGAACAAGTTGCATGTTCGTACGCGTGACAGCGTGGTGGCTCGAGAACTTCTATTTGACACTGGGGATTCGTTCGATGTTGCGCTCCTGGAGCAGACGGAACGCAACCTCCGTGTATTACCGTTTTTTCGCGAGGCGAGGGTCGAGACGTTACCGGTCGACGAAGACCTTGATGGACATATTGATCGCGTCGATGTTCGTGTCACCACATGGGACCGTTGGTCTCTGGCGCCACGGTTCGATTTATCCCAGGTGCAGGGCCACACACTCTGGGAAGTGGGAGCATCTGAGAAGAATCTGTTCGGGTTCGGAAAAGCCGTCTCGGTGTCCCATCGTGTCAATCTGGACCGATCCATCGACCGCGTGCTCTATGACGATTATCAATTCGCTGGTTCAAATGTCGGGTTGACAGCGTCGGTTGCCAAGCTCAGTGACGGGCATGAGCAGTTTCTGTTGCTCGATCGTGAATATCTGTCCTTACAGGATCCGTGGATGGCGTCTGTCCAAGCGGGCAGCTTCAACCGCAGTGACCGTCTCTTCGAAAACGGTACCGAAGTCAGTCGTCTTCGGCACCGCGGACGGTGGGGTGATGTTGTCGTGGGGCGCGCTCTTCGTCGGAGCCAGAATCGTGCCGTACGGATGCACGGAGCCTACCGGTTACGAAAGGAGCGAATCGGGAGCGGGCACCGTGACTTTGGTACCGCGGAAGTCGGCGTACAGGTAGTTTCTTATCGTTTTGTGCGTCTGACCCATGTGAACCAGTTCGAACGGGTAGAGGACATCAACTTGGGAGCCGAGTCGTATGGAACCGTGGGGTTGTCATCAGCGGCGCTCGGGGGCCAAGAGGGGCGCGTCGTCATCGCGGGAGCTGGGCATTCTCAGGCGTTCCGATGGCAGGACGATCACTTTGCGTTGGTCGATTTTGCAGCGTCCGGTCGACAGGAACGAGATGGGTGGAGAAACGCCCAGAGCCGGGTTCGTCTGCGGTACCTGCGTAAACATTCCCTGAGGCATGTGCTCGTAGGACGGGGAGAGTATCGATATGGACATCGGCTTGATCCTGAGGTGCAGTTACTACTCGGAGCAGAGACGGGGCTTCGGGGGTACCCGGTCCGTCAATTCGCGGGAAATCGTTCGCTTCTGCTCTCCGTCGAGGAGCGCTGGTTCATGGCGGACGATGTCGGGCAGCTCGTTTCTCTCGGGCTTGCAGCATTCCTGGATAGCGGATACGTCTGGCCAGAGACCGAAACAGTGGATCTGGCCGATCTGAAGACTGGAATCGGGGTCAGCCTGCTGCTGGGGAGTAACCGTCTCTCCTCGCGCGGGGGTGTGCGATTTGATCTCGGATATGGTCTCAGTCGAATACCGGGTGCAGACCGATGGGTCTTTGCCGCGGGATCTGATCTGAGATTCTGAATGAGAGCTGAATACCGATCCGGCACTCTGTTTGCGGTGGGTGCGCTGATTCCACTGGTCGTAATGCTCATCGGGTTTCCGGTTGTAGGTGCGCTGGGGCTGTGGGTTGGCCAGCCATTGATCGCGCCGGTGGGACTCCTGACTGTCGCCTGCGTACTGGGGGGGGTACTGGCCGGTGGCGGCCTGTCTGGTGGAGGTTGGATTCGTGCTCGCTTTGGTGCGTCTTTTCCGGTCGGCCTGGGGGGGCCGTTACTCACCGTGGCCAATCTGGGCGGGTTCTCCGGGCAGGAGTCGTTTGCGGGGTTGTGCGTGGCATTCGCGGCGTTGTTCGCGGTGGCGAATGTGACGTTGGCGGCCGGTGGGCTGGGGCTCAGCGGGAGAGGATACCGGACGGAACTGGGGAAGTTTTGTCTGTGTGGCATGGGAGGAGCGTTGGGCGGCGCATGGTTGGCGGTGGCCCTGTGGGTCACAGGTTTCTCCACCCCGGCGATGGCGGCGGGAGTCATTTTTGTGGGGGCCGCCGTAGCCGTCGGAGGATCGGCGGCGATCGCGGGATGGGCGCTTGGCGTCCGGTAGCTTGAGTTGACTGGGCGTTGTGCCTCTGAACGATGGTCGTGGTGTCGAGGAGTGGGAACGATGGGTGCGTTTCTCTAGGAAGCCCAGCGCCGTTCGAGAAGGCGTTCAGCGCTGCAGAAGTACCATACGCTGGTGGCCGAGAGCAGATGCCACACGGCGTGTGGCTGAATGATGTGGGCCAGGTCTCCACCGAGGCAGCCGACCCCTGCGTGATCGAGACCGAGGATTGGCGTCCCTATCAACAGGGGCCAGACGGCACGATGCGCCGGTCGGGTGGCGTCTCCCAGTGGCAGCTGACGCCAGATCCAGAGTACCGCCGAAATTTGAGCAGCGACCATCGCGAATCCCACGCCGATGTGGAGTAATGGTGCGATGATCCCGGTCGCGCTGATTGCCATCGCGATGCTCGGCCACCATCGTTGTGACACGGTTCCGAGATGGACACTCGCCGTGGCCAGCATGAAGCCCGTGAACAAACAGATGGTGGCGAGATCGACAATCTGGAACCATGCACGAAATGAGGCATGGAAGAGCAACGAGGCCCCACCGACGAGACCGACAATCGCGGGAAGCCAGCGAGCCGGGAGAGCACGATCACTCAAACGGTAGCGTCGCCAGAGCCGTGCCGCCACGAAGAGGTAGGCGAGGGCGGATATCGTCTCGATAGGGTGGACGATCCAACCAGCCAGGTCCGGCTCGCAGGTGTCGATCGTCGCGCGGGCGAGTCCTGACCAGGGAGTAAGAAGGTCGGTAGTCAAAGGATTTCTCTACGTCGAACGTCGGTTCTGTTCCTATAGATTTCGTGTGGCGCGGCATGACTTCTGCGCGCCATTACGACCTTCATGGACATGCGGCGGGCGTCGTAATGCCGTTATTCCTTACCCGAGTCTTGTGATGTCGCTCCATCTGGGACCGCGAGTAGTTCCCGCCACGCTCTGCCGATATCGTCACCGAATGCGGCGCCAATGGTGACCCAGTCCTCGTAGTGGTTGGGATGGTTGAAGTTCCACCAGCCGACGTTATCTGAGGTCGGAATCATGTAGGACAGGTAGTCATGGGCCGAGCCGATCACTACATGATGTCTGCCAGGCATCAACCCGTCGATCCCCTGCATGGCCGGGAAGTGCCATGTTCCCCAGCGGCCATAGTCAGCGGAACTGGCTTCGCGGCCAAGAACGTACGCAGGGTCTATTTCACCGGGGCCGGTGATGATGCTCAAATCTCCCACTGTGACGAGACTGACCTCCGTACGGACACATCCCAGTAATCCGAGACAGTCGGGCCAGGAATAATGCAGGCGATCCTCCGGTTCCACGTCGTCGTGCCAGACAGACCAAGTACCCAGGACGTGAATCATGTTATCCACCGGGCTTTCTGTGGTGAGCGTGCGGACAGCGACGTCATCAACGCGAGCCGGCGTTACACCTTCCAGAGCGTCGATGGCCGCGGCTGCAATCTCGTAACCCGTCGACCGGATCTTGTCCCACCCATCGGTGACGAGGGCGCGGGTGCTGCTACCGTCCGGTAATGGTTCGAAGACGGGTGCGCCGGATTCGTCCCAGAGGGGGACGGGCGTGCTACGAAGTCCTCCGATCTGGTTGCCGAGGGTGCCGACGACATATACCGAGATTCCCCCGCGTCTCTGTTCTATGTATTCACGCAAATAGTGCGGATAGTCGCTTGAGAGAAGGCGGTTGCGGCTGCCGAGTGTATCGGGATGGTTATGCCAGTTGACAAGCGTGGAGATCGTGTCGCCGGTGTCTACCGCGGCGAATTCGGCGGCCACGATACGGGTGTTCCGCACGATGGGATCCCGTTGATCCCGCTGGGTCAGGAACTGGTCATATACCTCGGAAGCTAGTTCGAATTGATTGTTGATGTCTGGTAGCCGACAGAAAGGGGCCGTCTTGAGTTTACCGGTGTGGCCATCGATACATGAGAGGTGAGTGGTCGTGACGGTTTTCATCGTGGCAGGACGTAACGTGGCGAGTGCGTCTTCGACTGATTGGAGGATCCATGTTTTGAGATGCTCCGTGTAGATGCGATTGTGGCCCGCCATCAACGTAGACCAGTAGCCGCTGGCATCGGGAGCCGAATGTGTGTGTGT
>CAZPZZ010000118.1:4547-10312 GCA_964591245.1 uncultured Vicinamibacteraceae bacterium
CCGCCATCAACGTAGACCAGTAGCCGCTGGCATCGGGAGCCGAATGTGTGTGTGTTGAGTGGAGGATGATGTGTGATTCGGGGATCCCATGGGTGGAGTTGATGTGTCGGCGGATGGGCCCCGTATGTTTCCGACCCAGGCCTGGAAGGTCCGTTGCCACGATGACAACGGTCTCGCCTTGGTCGTCTCGCAGGACGAGGGTTCGAGCCCAGAGGGGATCGTGAATGCCGGCAGCGAGGCGTGCATCATCGCGAAAAGGCACAAAGGGGCTAAATCCGGCTAGATGGATCCAGCGAAAGCAACGCCTCTCGTCATCGTATTGCTGCTGAGTGGCATTGAGATCGGCATCGTCACAGAACGGTGGTGTGATGTCGACGGCGGCAGCTCCCGCCTCGAGTTGTGCTGACGCGCGGGACATCGGAGCCAGGGTGATGGCTATCAGGATGAGGCAATGTCGTGCTGGAACAGTTAACCGTGCCACGCTAGTGTACCCGCCATCCCACGTCTATGCCGAGGGCCTGGATATCGGGGTTAGAGGTCCGCCCGTTCAGTCCGTTGTTTGACAAGTGTAGCCACCGGATCCGAGCGATGAGACCGACCCGTTGGGTCAGGCGACGTTGCACGCCAACGCCGAGGTGTGACACGAAATTGAATCGTGTGCCTTGATTCGGTACGGGCGCTGATGCGTAGGATAGTCCGCTTCCACCGTCGGCGAATACGGAGGTGACACCGACCTTGTATAGCGAGCGCCGGAGCAGAACGGACCACGTTGGTAGGAACGCGCCAGGCAAGGGGCCTTGAGCGACATGAAAAAGGGACGTGGTCGCGCCGAGCATCCAATGTGGTGCGATTTCTCGTCCGACCACTACAGTGGCTCCGACGAGCTGTTCCCGCACTTGGTTTATATCCCAGGATTCTCGAAGGAAGCTTCCCGTGAGTTCAAGGTGCCATCGGGTTTGGCGCGGAGGGGAGGTGTTCTCTGAAACGACCGCGAGTTGGTTTGCGGCAGTGGTGTCGGCGGCCGCCGTTGCCGACTGTCCAACGGCGGACAGTGGTTCGGTCAAGACAAGCCAGATCACGATAATGCGCGTTGAAGAGGCCACCGTACGAGTTGTGCCGAAGTTGAAAACGGCACCTGTGTTCGTCTGCTGAATTAATTGAAGCGAATACCGCCGAGCAGAGCAAAGGATCGTGTTCTCGGTCCGGTTGCGCTTGCACGATGCGCGAAATTGCGCAGGCCCCAGTTCGTGCGCGTTTCGACGATGAATCGCGCGACTTCTATTCCAACACCGGCTGTTGCGCTGAAATCGAACGTTTTGAGATTGTCGAGACGGGCCATGGTGCTCAGATCTTGTCCGAGTTTCAGGTCGATGGAGGGGCCGACTATTCCATAGACAATGGCGCTACGGAAACTTCGGCTCCTCGAGCCGAGATTTACTCTGAGCATCGCCGGGATCTGCGCATAGTACAGGGTCGACTCGCCGTCGGAGAGTTCCCCCTGCTTTGCCAGCAGGTTCAATTCCCCCATGACGCCGATTCGGCCCGTGCGGTTTCCACCGAAAAAGAGCCCGCCCATCCAACCGGTATCGTTGCCGGGTACGTCCGCGCCGTCAAGGAGTTTGTGGTTCGTACGGAGCGTTCCGGCCTTGAATCCGACTCCGACGCCTTTTGCTGCCACGGTCGGCGGGTGGAGAAGTAGCCAGACGCTCGCCAGTAGGAGTGTGGAGTAAGGAGAGTAGGCGGACCGTATCATCGCTGGGGGGGATGCAGCCTATTGACGATGAGACTGTCGGAGTGAAATCGAGGAAGTTGCGCTGGTCTATTCATACCGACGAGCTTGCTTCTGGTCTCTGTTCGAGGTCCGGTTGTTGACGCTCAATCAATGCCTGACGAGGTTGCCGGTGCCAGGGTGCCGCGGCGATATCTTTCTTGCGTGTATGCGGCCTTCGCCCTGGGTGAGTCGGAAGCCGCACCCTCTCGCATCATGTCTTATCAAGTGGACCCGTGACTGCGTTGGTTCCTGCCGGTAGGGTGTGAGCGAGGGCCCCACAATTGTGTGCAGGGCACTGCGCCACCCGTGCGAAGCGTAGGCTAGGGACGCTCGGCTTGAGCCGCTTCCTCGGTTTCCATCCAGCCCGGGTACCAGCGGAAGACGTTACCGGTGAGGCTGCCGATGAAGATTTCTCCGTTCGCACTGACGTCAATCCAGTGTCCCGGACTCTCCATCGCGGCCAGGACTTCACCGGTCTCGATGTCGATTCGCATGATGCGGCCTGCGAGGGTGTCGTAGGTGATGTTCTCAACGTTGTCGCGATGCGTGATCACCCACACCTGATCGTCTGGCGTGATAAAGATGTTCTGTGTGGCACCAAGGTTGGTCCACATCTTCAGGAAGGTGCCGTTCTCGTCGAAGATCTGGATGCGGTTGTTTTCGCGGTCACTGGCATAGACCCGACCTTGGGAATCCACGGCTACGGAATGTACCAGGTCGAATTCACCGGTAGCGGACCCAGGGGTGCCCCAGGTCGTGACGAAGTTTCCTTCGGCGTCGAACTTGACGACCCGACTGTTTCCGTAGCCGTCGGCAACATAGAGTTCATCGTTAGGGCCGAATGCGATGTCTGCCGGGCGATCGAATGTGTCATCTGTCGTGCCGGCCTGGCCCTTGATTCCGAGCGTCAGCAAAAGCTCGCCATCATTCGTGAATTTCATGACCTGATGGTCGCCGTTATCAGTGATCCAAATGTTGTCATACCTGTCGATACGTAGTCCGTGCTCATTGCCGAAGTTGAGGTCGCGACCGAACGAGCGGAGATAGTTGCCCTCAGCATCAAAAACGATGATGGGGTCGGCAACGTCACCTCGATGAAAAACAAATACCTGACCGTTGGAGTCGGTGGCCACGGAAGAGACGCGTCCGAAACTCCAGTTGTCGGGCATTGTGGGTGGTTCCTGGCCAAACCGAATGTCCACGCTGTACTCCATGAGGCCACCTTCATGGGGATACCAGCCGGCCATACCTTGCTCATCGATGACCTGTCCCGGAGCGTGGCTGCGATCGATGTCGACGCCAGGCGAGGGCAAAGCCACCGACAGGTCATTGGTTGCGGTGGCTTCGGGCGATGACGAGCAGGACGCCGTGAGGGTGACCATTGTCGTCACGGCGAACAATGCAACGAGATTTGATCGTCTTCTTGTACGCATACAGACCTCCATGGGTGGACGTGTTTTCGTGGGGGCGAGATCATCGTGGTGAAACATGTCAGTACGACCGGTCGTTACGTCGTTGCAGCAGACATGGCTGATGCGTTCGAGGGTGTCCGTTACGGTCAGGGCGCGAGATATTTGCGGATTTGCTTGGGCCCGACGTCGGCCGCGTATACGTTGCCGTCACGGTCGGCAGTGATTCCTGACGCGCCGGAGATGCCGCGCTCGTCCTGCATTGCGAGATCGGGATCCGGAATGAATGCGGTGACTGAACCGTCCTGTGCGCTACCAATGTAGATGCCGCGTTTCCAGCCGGGATTGTTGCGTGAGTTGGATGTTGAGTCGGTGACGTAGAGGACGTCATCCTCATCGATGAACATGCCGCTGGGACGTCCAAACTGGGTCCACGCTGCGACGAAGGTGCCATCCGCTTCAAAGATCTGGATCCGACTGTTTGACCGATCGCCGACAAACACTCGACCCCGAGAGTCCAACGTGAGGGTGTGTGGCTGGTTGAATTCGCCCGGTCCTGAGCCAGTGTGTCCCCATGTTGTCAGAAATTGGCCAGACCTGCTGAACTTTACTACCCGGTTGTTAGGGCCATGGCCGTCGGTCACGTAGATCTCACCGCTTGGGGCCACGGCCACATCCGTGGGGCGGTTGAAGGTATACGGGCTATTTCCGGCGACTCCAGCAGTTCCAAGAGTCATAAGCAGCGTTCCTGTTGGGCTGAATTTGAAGACCTGGTGACCACGTCCATTCGCGGACAACCCCAGTACCGTCTCGCTGCCATTCGCGTCGGTTGCCCAGATGTTACCTTCAGGATCGATATGAAACCCGTGCGGTGCCGCGAACCGCCCCTCGCCCCAGCTGTCGATGAGCTCTCCCATCGGGGTGAACTTCAGGATCGGCGGAATGTCATCTCGGCCGACACATGTGGCGGCTCCGGCTGGTTGGTCATTGAAGCATCGGTGAAACACCCAGAGGTTTCCGTCTGGGTCACGATCAACACCAATGGTCTCTCCCCAGCGGCCGCCATTCATCGTGGGTGGAAGTGTTGGCCAGCCATTGACACGGCGAAATGGAGTATCGGTCAGTTGAGCCGATGCGTAAGGCGCGATGAGAACCAGGGAGGTAATTGCGAGCCAAGTTGGGATGATCTGCACTATCACATCTCCACGTAGATACTCAGGTGCTTAGATTATAGAGCGGCGCAGTTTGTGGACGAAGGCCGTAGAGTGCTGCTCCGGCACTTCGTCCTGCCGGCGGGATGGCCTCGCGCGGCGAGGTTGACTGCGGTACTCCTCCACGGCCGGATCAGGGAGAGGATTCCGCTGGAGTGTCGATGGTCTGGTAAAGTGCCCACGCGTCGTTCAGCGCGTGGGCCTCGCAACGGCCAATGATCGAGTACTGGTCGTTTTCGGCCAAGAGGTCGTGGCGGCGTAGCTCGATCTCGCAACCACCAATTCCCTTGAAGCAGCCGATGCGCGAGACAGAATCGTCCCCTTCTTGCCAGCGGGTGCAGTAAACCGGCTCCGGTAGGGGTTCGCATCGTTCCGGCGTCGTGTACCCGGAGTAGCCAGGGAGGGCGCGCACAAACGCGTTGCAGGCGTCGAATGACGGAAATTGACCTCGCGAGAAATCGATTTCGCCCCACGGGAGGAGCGAGATGAAGACCGGCAGGCTCTCTTCAACGGGTTCCTGGATCGGTACAGACTGTTCAGCGTCTGTCGGCGAGACACCCGGGTCGAGCTCGGGTGCTGTGCAGCCGCATAATGTGAGTGACCCGGCCAAGAACACCGTGCCTGGTAAAAATGATCGAAGAATCATCGTTGGCAAGAGTATATGGGCGCACGCGATACAATCTACAGAGTATTGTTCGTGGGTGGGGGAGATCCAATCATGTCGAAGCCGTTGACCAGAGTAGTTCTGATGCTCGTTGCGCTCGTCGTCGCGTCCTGTGGAGCCGCGCCGGAATCTGGTGAAATTACACCGCAGGGGGAGGTGTCGCTCGAGATCGCAGAGCTTGTGGGGCAAATGCGCGATATGGCATGGGCGGAGCAAGTGGATGAGGCTCAGGCGTTACTCGAAGGACAGCGTGAGTTCCAGGATACGGAGTCGCCGGCGTGGTTGCTTGCCGCTTCTTGGCTGGGGCGTGGAGCAAGCTTTGCTGAGAACTGGGACGTTGCGGGTCAATACGCGCAGGAGGCGTATGAGGGTAGCGAAGCGTTGCTCGAGAGTGCTGAGGTCGATCTAGCTTTAGACCGGCAGGTGGAGCTGGCGCTCGGTGCAGGCATCGAGGTGCTCGGGCAGGCTCAGAGCGCCAGCGGTGACCACGCAGGCTCGGTCGAGTTCCTGACAGCCAAACGCGAGCGTTATCGTGGAACGTCTGTCGAAATGCGCATCCAGAAGAATGTGATGCTCTTGAGTCTGGAGGGGCAACCGTTTCCGGTGCTTGACGTCGAGCATCATCTCGGCGAGCAGGTGCCTTCGCAGGACAGCTTGAATGGCAAGGTCGTGGTCGCGTTTTTCTGGGCTCACTGGTGTCCAGATTGCAA
>CAZPZZ010000118.1:10412-13086 GCA_964591245.1 uncultured Vicinamibacteraceae bacterium
TGAATGGCAAGGTCGTGGTCGCGTTTTTCTGGGCTCACTGGTGTCCAGATTGCAAGCGCCAGCTTTCGACATTGCAGCAGCTTCACGAGGAGTATGGCGATCAGGGACTCGCCATTGTCGGACCCACTCAGTTGTACGGGTATATCGCACGAGGAGAAGAGGCAACGCCAGAGCAGGAGCTTGCGTATCTTCGCGGCGACTACCAGCAGCGCTATCCGATTCCTTCCTGGATGAGTGCACCGGTCAGTCAACAGAATTTCTTGGACTTCGGTGTTAGTACGACGCCAACGCTGGTTGTGATCGACCGTGAGGGAATCGTACGCCTCTACAATCCTGGAGATCTTCCTTACGAGGAACTCTCAGCTCAGGTGGCACGTTTGCTGTAGCGTGTTTAGCTGAGGGACCAGTGTGGCGCCGGGGGAATAGTCGAGAGTAGGAACTCGCGTAGCGCCGAGGCAGACGACGAGGGGCTACGATGTGCGGGATTGTCTGGCGAGCGATCTCGCTCTAACGGGTCAGCCCGTAAAGCATGAAGTTGATGCCGATCTGAAACCCAGTGTTTTCGGCATCGATGGGAAAGAGTCCCCTTCCGGCGAGTTGCCAGTATTCGGCGAGATTTGTGTTGTAACTGACTACCGCCATAAGGCGGCCTCTGGGGTCATTGTCCTCAAACACTCCGAAATACTCCGGAGTCAGTCCGCCTAGGTGGTGATTGACCGGGTTGGGGTTATCTATGCGGTCGATGTCGAAATACCAGTTGAAGATTGGGTGGGATGCATCCAGCGAGATGAGCTGGGCGCTGGGAAGCACCCGTCTGAGCTGGGCTTCAAAGTTTTCCCACTGTCGCCCTTCGAAATCATTGAAGATGACAAACCCGCCCTTCCGTAGGTAAGCGCCCAGTTTGGCGGCTTCTGGATCAGTCATTACCCAGAAGCCAGGCTCCCACATCATTGCGATCGGATACTTGAAGAGATTGGGGTCGTCCAGTGGTAGGACCAGGCTGGTATCAATTCTGGCGTTCACGCCGGTGAATTCGCCAAGAACAGACATCAAGTTCGCTTCCGCGCCGGGGAATTCATGTAGCCACATGTTGACCCCCATGCCCGCTGGAGGCGCGCCGAACGTTCCACGTGTCCACCGCAGACGAACGAAGGTGACGCGGCCGTCATACGCGAGTTTCGGGCGACCCCAGCCTCGGTAGCCTCGAAACGTTTGCGCCGATACAAATGTGATGCCGCTCAGCGCAAGGATGAGCAGCATCGAAATCCAGCGGGTCATCGTGAGGCAGCTGCTTCCTGGCGTTCGAGGTTGCGGTAGATCTCCAGGATATGCCGGATATCGTGGTTTCCCTCGTGACAGGCGTACTCGTACATTGGCCCGTCGGTCTGTATCATCGGAATCTCGGCACTCCAGGGTCGGACCCATGTTTCCGGAGCGCTGACGGTGAACTCGTAGCGAATCGTGTGGGTGTCTGTCCGTGTAAAGCGTTCGACGACGTGTAGATTCTCAGTCGAGCCTCGAAAGCGTGTCTTATCGGTGAAGTCGCGGGTATCCAAGACGAGTGTATCGCCTTCCCATCGGCCTCTAGAGTTCCCGGGGAACATCCTACCTTTCCTGGGAGCGCTAGACGGTCGTAGAGGGGGATGAACCGAGGTATATGGTTGCTCAACGCGGTGAACACCACGACGTAATCGGGTGTCTGTAAGATTCGATGAATGTCGTTGTACGCCGGTGGCAGTATGGGGAGGCCGTTATGTGTCAAGGCGATACAGCGTTCTGCCAGGGGGCGCAGCTCATGGCCATCGAACCTCCCCCGTTCTTCCCGTCGTGCCGCCCGCTCCGCCGCTCGTGTTCGAGCAGACTCGGTTTGCGGTGGTATTCGACCGGTGCGCGGGTCAGTGATCAGGGATGTCCGGCGGCTCGAGAGTCCCTTTGGCACTGGGGTGCGGAGCCAGATTTCATTGTCGTAGTGCACGTAGGTCTCGTCGCGATTTTCCTGGTGCAGCGTTTGTTCCCGCGCTTCCAAATTTTCCTGGTTTATCGCGCTTCCGGCCAGAGGGTCGACACCTTCGGCCGTGAGCTGAGCTTGTAGCTGCGCCCACTCCTCGGACGAGTAGAACTCTTGACTGGCCAGATATTCGGGACGTTGTAGTGGGGTAAACGTCTGCGTGGTCCAGAAGCCCTGAAGGTCGGGCTGGCCGTCCGGTAAGCGTGGCATTGGCCAGCTATCATCCACGGCGCCATTTTCTGGGCGCGGCGACTGAGCAAGTCCTGGTGCAGGCGCGAGTGCGATGAGTGTCAAGCTGGCGACGACTCGTGCAAGATCAACCTGATACATCAGAGTCTCCCTTCGGTCAGGGTGTAACGCGCCGAGAATCGGCCCATGATCGCCCAGGATGAGCCTCTTCGCAACACCAGAGAGAGTTCCATGGGGGAGCGAATGGCCCTGATGTTATTCTCAAAAAATAGATGTTGTGCTCTGGCGATGCAGCGGTTGCAATACTTGCGCCGGTGTTGCCGTACTTCGCTCAAGTTAAGGAGAAGATCTTTCTATGCGGTGGTTTTGTTGGGTGTCGTGTGTGAGTAGTTTGTTTGTTTCGCCGCTGGTATGTGCCGCCGAAACCGGTCAGCAGGATGGTGTTGTGGCGAACGAAGAAACCTACGACTATCTCGT
>CAZPZZ010000119.1:0-5958 GCA_964591245.1 uncultured Vicinamibacteraceae bacterium
AGCGTAGAAAATTCTGAGCTTCTTCCTTTGAGTAATCAAGATACCACAGAGGTCTGATAAATTTAACTCGATCTATGACAGCTGACTTAAGAAACCTTGAGAAAGTCATCAAAGGGTAGGTTTTGAGCGGAAGTCTACCGAAGTGCTTATGGATAGATTGGATATAGCGTCCATCAAAATAGTTACAACCAAGAGGAGTGATTCCTTCTGTGGTAAAAGAATGTCCTTCGAGGATAAATTTAACTGAATATTTTGCGGCCACTTGACGAAGCAGATAAGCATAGCCAAGATCTGTAGACGAATCAATTTCGGAAACCCCTGAAAGAAAGAAGGACCGAAATATATCATCAGCTTCTTTGTTATCAACAACGTGAGTATATAGATCAATATCTAAGCCTGCAAGAACCTTCTGAATATTCATAGTGGCAATGGCAGAGTTCCAAGTATTATCGTAATGCACTGCAAGTGGTCGTAATCCCCAAACTTCCTTGGCCATATATAGCAAATAAGAGGAATCGGTCCCTCCACTTACACCAACGATACAATCGTACACTTTTCCTCGACCGACTTTCTTAATCTCCTTCAAAATTGATTCGAACAGTTTGTGGCCTTTCTCCGTACCCGTGCCATATTGTTCCTTCAAATAATCAATTTGATAACAGTAATTGCAAATACCATTTTGATCAAAAGAAATTGAAGGCATGCGTTCATCGTATATACAACGCATGCAAATTTGCAGATTAGCTTGCTTGATATCTGGATTTAGAGCCATTCTTGATGACACCTAGCTCCCTCTGTAATTAATTGATAATTCACCACGCAATTTCCAATATTGGCAACCAACAACTTTAATCTCATTGGACAATGTTTGTCCCATTCTAAATCAGCCGTAAGAATTCCTAAAAATTTTTCATCCGATTGTTAATTCTTATCGATCATAACACTTTAACAAGAAGACAAATGTACTTTAAAAATTAACACCTAAGATTTTCTTATTGTTCCTACCGCGTTGATTCTGGTTGCAGTGCTTGCTCCAAAACTAATAAAATTTGTCTGCCAACATCCTTGGCTCTTCCATCCAAATCGGTTACTCTTCTAGAGACCTCTTTAACGCTATTTTGTTTTATTCTATAATATTCCTGATCTTCTAGTAGACGTATAACCATATCGACATACTCTTGATGAGACACAGCCACAAGTTCAGAATCACGCAAAGGAAGATATGGATCAATAAAAGAAGAAATATTCTCATCCATATAACTCACCACAGGTATTCCTTTAGCCATTACTTCTAGTGAAGATTGCCCAGACCATATTGGCCACTGTTCACAAAAGATGTCAAGTGCCCAACCCAAAACGTGGGGGTCTGAGGTCCCTGAAATAATCACACGATCCCTTAAACCATTTCTTGTAAAATAGTTCATTGCTAGCGAGCGGTCACCTGGACCAAACGCGAAAAAGATGACGTTATCCTTTTCATTAAGTATAGTTTTGATAACCGATAAATATTCTTCCCTCACCAACGCAAACCGACCGTAACATCCAATAATATATTCAGCTTGTGGTTTGAGTTGTTTCACTGCAGGATAAAACGTAGTCTCAAGATTTGATTGGGCTTCGACCTGAGGGTTTGGACCTTCAAGAAATCTGGATTCCAGCCAATTATATGATTCATAATCAATAATATCAGTTTTAATATTGTCATTTAATTTATCTTCCTTTGAGAGTAATAAGTAATCAACTCCTTCAAACTCAAAATAAACAAAACCAAAAGAAAAATATATTTGGATCGGGGCTACTCTAATACTGTAAATCAGCATCACCCAAAAATTAGCGTAATCACTTATCGCTACATCTATCCCATCATTATCAAATGAATTAAGTAAATGGCTCATCTTTTCTTGAACATCGACAATTTTATCAAATCTCCTTACCTTTACACCTAGATTTTTTAACTCTTCTACTGTTTCATCTGTTGTCGTTTCCAAAGCATACCAGTAGAAATCGAATTGATCAGCTGAACCGGAATACAAGCCTTTTAGAAAGCTGTAAAAAGCTCTTGTATTAGCGTATGGACCATAAAGAACAGTTTTATGTGACAGAAAACATACTTTCTTCTTTTGAGCACCTCTTACAGAACGTCGAACAGGTTTAACAATTTTGGAAAAATCTGCTGAGAAATCGTCCATCATTTTCTGTCTAGTCACATCAATGACCAGATCTCTAATCTCCACTTGGTCGGCATCAGTTTCAGCAAAATGCCAAAAGAAAAAAAACGCAGCTTGGTAGTAATCATGTAATATAACTAAATCAGTGATTGATAAAATATCTGTTTTCAAAAAATCACGAAAATAATCTCTCATACCAACAAAGTAACGAGACTTACAAAAATGATAGTACACAGACAATCTCTGAACACAAAAAACTCGGGTTTCTGGATCTGGTTCACTCTTTAATTCTATGACTTTATTTGCAATAATAGCGGTTTCATCTTCATCAAATTGGAACCCACCACCATACTGAACTATAAGTTCGATAATTTCAAAATAGGTCTTTAAACTAATATTTTGTTCCAATAAAATCTTTTTCTTTCCCTGCCCAATCTCACCGAGGCCCTTAGAACAAAGCAAGAATAATATTGCCTGACTTGTAGCAGTTACATCCAGTACTTTCCTGAGATTTCTTAAAATTTCTCCTTGTGCTGGATTAACGTGCCATTCATATACAAGATATCTGATAAAATTAAGGCTTACTTCATTTTTTTGAGTAATGTAATCAATAAAATTTTGAACTTGATTCTCATTAAGTATAGTTGGAGAATTCATATTTACCTTTGTATCCAAAAGACAACATACGCTGAGTTCGCGACAGGCTCAACTTTTTCATTCCATAATAATTTTTTCTACATTTCTTCAATCCGAATGGGAACTCCCCATGCTCTAACACCTGAAGGGATATCACAGTTTACGAAAGACATTGCACCAATTACCGTCTGATCTCCAACCGTCACTCCCATTTGAACCACAGATTGAGGTCCAATATACACACCCGAACCAATCTTTGTCGGAGTTTTCTCTAGCTCTTCTTCACCAAGTGACAATGACCACTCGACCGTATGATGCGAATAAATTTGAACACCCGCGCTAATCGAGCAATAATCTCCAATTTCCAGCCCACCAGTCCCATCAAGAATTACATTCGGACCGATCCACGTATTTTCTCCAACAGTCACATCTCCAATGATCAACACATTATCATAACAAGACGTACCTTTACCAAAACCATAATATTCTGCGGTTTCCCATCTATCAGTAAACAGATCTCCAAAAGAAACATGCCTTTTGAAACGATTTTTCATTTGTTCACGCAACTCGATATAGATGCTCTTTAATTTTCCCGTAAAAACATTATGATTCATCATTTCATTCCTAGAGGCTTCTACAACACCACTCAAAACCGAGTAAAAAACCAGATTAATAAACGCTTGCTGAAATCCCAAGTTATGTTTCCCGATAATATTCCGTACATATCTAAGATCTAAATATCTATTAATCCGAGTTGTATTACGCAACAGAAGATTCTAGATCCTGACGACGAAAACAAGTAGTGGCAGGTACACTTAATCGATGTTTTTAGCCTATATAATAGTTTGGAAGAATAGTCATTTTTGTTGCTTTTCGGAGAACATTCTTTCCAATATCTGTTTCAAGATAAATCGGATGAAATCTATCGACGTTTTGACCGAATACTTTCAAGTCGTATAAACCAGTTTTTTTGAGTCGCCTACAAAACCAAAGGCACAAAAAAGATAAGTAAAATCTTCAATCAGTGACGAGACTCAACACATATGCTCAATCATCTGGTTCGTTTGTCAATATAGTTTCGAAACTATTTGAATTGGGAAACCAGCCCGTATC
This sequence comes from uncultured Vicinamibacteraceae bacterium, assembly GCA_964591245.1. Classification (GTDB taxonomy): domain Bacteria; phylum Acidobacteriota; class Vicinamibacteria; order Vicinamibacterales; family UBA8438; genus CAZPZZ01. Next base: position 3,918 of record CAZPZZ010000119.1, read on the forward strand.
ACTCTCTGCTAACATAATACCTATTCTACGCGACTCCAAGCCTCACTTTATAACCTGCCTGTTCAATATCCCACCAACATAACAGCTACATCATGACAACTACATATAGATTGCTCAAAACGTCGAACCGTAACGCTTTGAGCAATCGTTCCAAAATCAAGGACATCATACACTACTACTAGCTAACCTGAACTGGTTGCATCACATCACACAATGTACTCCTTTAACCACTGATCAACATTTAACAGCGACCACACTAGCAAACGCCGATTCTGTGCCCCTGAAAAATGTTGGTTGAGTAATTCTTGCACTGGATCTGGATCTAACCACTGATAAATAGCGGCATTCTTGTCCATAAGCTTGCTCTTAACAAAGTCAATACTTTCCCCTTTGAACCAGCTAGCATCCGGAGCACTGAAACCTTGTTTGACGGCATTGACAATATGACTGGGAAGGTGCTCCCGTATAACATCACGCAGAATCTGTTTACCATCCTTAGTTTTTAAAAAGAATTGGCTTTGTTTATCGCCTGGTTGATTTTCGTCAATTCTTACTACTTCACCTAAATTATTTAGCTTAAGATTAACTGGACACTTCATAGCAAAATCAACTAAGTCATTATCTAAGAATGGCAACCGCGTCTCCAGACTATGAGACATGCTCAATTTATCTTCTACAACTAACAAACCATGGAGAAAAGTCTTGGCTTCAAAATAAAAAGAATGGTTAATATAATCTTCTGGACAGCTAAGTTCATTGTTATGGTGGAGAAAAACATCGCGGAAGATGTCACGAGTCCGAACATCTTTAACATCATTCCAAATCGGAGAAAAAACACACTTAAGATTCCTATTTTCAACTAACCTCTGCCAATAAAGATAGTATTGATCAATATATTCCTCAAAACCACTACTATTGGCCACGCGATAATAACGCCAAGGGTAACCACCGAACATTTCATCACTAGCCCCTCCAGAAAGAACAACCTTAACAAACTTACTAGCTAGTCGAGCAACATAATAATTAGGATAACTTTGTCCAACACGCGGTTCTTCAAGAGCCTTAGTAAAGACAGGTAAACAACGTTCCATATCGCCCGCTTTAAGTATTATTTCGTAGTGTTCAGTCTTAAATTTCGCAGACATAGCTTCAGCTTTGATCCGTTCATCGAAAGCCAGCTCAAGACCTGAAGCTGAACTGAGGTCAAAACCACAAGTAAAAGTCTTAATATAAGGCAGTTCCTTGGAAGCCAAGGCAACTAAGGTCCCAGAATCTATGCCACCAGATAGATAAGCCCCCAACTCTACATCTGCCACTAACTGCCGCTTGACAGCTTGGTTGATTAACCTACCTAATTCTTCTTGGTATTCTTCTGTCTTAAGAATTTTATCTGGTTTACAGAAATGGTAATCCCAATAGAGGGTTAAAGTTGGCTGAAAGTTTTCAGAAGCTGAAGTGTTTTTTGTTGGCTGCTGTTTACAAATCTTCTGTATAGGCAAAGTAAATCTGCTCCCAAGCGGCAATTGTAGGTAATGCCCCATTGGCAAAATCCGGATATCTTCCAATAAAGTCCGGTCAGTGAAGATATTCTGAAAGGTAAAGTATTCCAGCAAAGCTTTCTTGTCTAATTTCCGCTCAGCAGAGGGATGTGCCAAGATAGCTTTCTGTTCTGAACCAAAGAGGAAAGTCTCCCCCCAACAAGCATAGTAAATTGGTTTAATGCCGTAACGATCCCGAACCAAGAAAAGCGACTGTCGACGTTTATCCCATACAGCAAAGGCAAACATACCGTTAAATCGATAGACGCAATCGGGCCCCCATTCCACCCAAGCGTTAAGAACCACTTCGGAATCTGTCTGTGAGTAAAATTCATGCCTGCGCGATTCAAGTTCCCGGCGAAGCTCCCGAAAATTATAAATCTCACCATTATAGCTTAGGATAACTTGTTGGTCTTCAGAAATCATAGGCTGATGTCCCAAAGGGGAAAGATCAATGATCGCTAGCCGCCGATGACCTAATCCAATGAAGCTATCATGGTAAA
>CAZPZZ010000119.1:6058-13004 GCA_964591245.1 uncultured Vicinamibacteraceae bacterium
AGATCAATGATCGCTAGCCGCCGATGACCTAATCCAATGAAGCTATCATGGTAAAACCCTTCACCATCTGGGCCACGATGGGCAACGGCATCGGTCATTTTGTGGAGGGCAGCAAGCGAAACCGCTTCTCCATCTAAGTTAAAGATCCCCGCTATGCCACACACGTATTATTCCTTTATAGACCTTACTGTAAAACCAGACTCTTGCTCGTTAAAGTGAATGATTTTCAGACCCGCTTCTTGGCACCATTGTAGAACTTCGTCTTTCGTTTGCCTATGTGCATAGCGGGGATGATACCAATCAAAGTTAACGTGATTGTTCTCTTCAAAACTGAATTTTTCGTTCCAAAACAACTTAGCAAAATGCCAATAAATTAGACGTTGAACGTCATGAGTACCAAACTTTATACCTAAGTATGGGATGTCCTCCGGAACATCGATAGTAACATCAAGCTCAGCTAAAGCCTGACCCAGTTTTGTCAGAGGACGGATCTTCTCCCAAGCCTCTTGAGGGGATAAATGAGATATTGCATTGCGTATATGATCATCTGTAAATTCGCGAATAGGAGACTTCTTTTTATATACATAGAACAAAAACTCACCTTTAGGTTTAAGGTGACCAACAACTGTTTTTAATGCCCTCTCAGTGGAAGGGGTATGATGTAAAACCCCTTCCGAAAAAATCGTATCAAATATTGATTCTCCAAAGGGTAATTTCAGCAAATCAGCTTGAATAAAGTACCTGCCTTCTGTCACAGCCAATCGTTCTTTGGCAATGTCAATTGCCCTTGATATATCAACGCCAACATAGCCAGATGCAGAGCTATCTTCCAACCATAAGAAGCTAGAATACCCACCACCACAACCAACATCCAGTATAAGATCTCGATTTCCAAAATAGTCTTTCATATCAATTTCATCTTTGAAACCATAGCGTTCAATCAACCATGTTTTAGCATTTTGCTGTAGCGCGGAAGAATTGTATGTATGTGTTTGTTCCCATTTGAACTCAAAACTCTCTTTAGTCTGCTGTTGGTCATCTGTAACTTGAGTGACAAAGCGGGGAATTCCGTTTTCTATAGGATAAACAGAGACATTTCCTGAGTTCAAAGTGCCCGTCAAAATATTCCCAAAATTATCAAAAACCTCTTGATGCAGACTCAAGCTCGTCCTTGATATTGGATCAATCAAAATATCTAACAGAAATTTATCCATTTATAGCTGCTCTCAGTTCTCGACAAACGCGATCTTGTGCCTCCTCTGTCAATTGGACATACATCGGCAATGCTAACGTCAACCTGTCAGCAATATAAGCATTCGGAAATTGCTCGGGCATTAAGCTATACTTTTGAGCATAATAAGACTGAATTACAGGCGAGTGTGTTCCTTGCCGAGTAGCAATACCTTTTGCATCTAGACTTGCCATGACATCGTTCCGTCTTACGTGTAATCTATCTACATTCTTCAAACTGGGTGCTTCCGGAGAAAACAACGTAACATACGATTGATAACCATGAGCATAATTTTCCGGCACTAGAGGAGGTATAATCCAATCATAGTTTGATAGAAGTTGGTCATAACGTTGCGCTTGTTGTTGGCGCGATTCCAAAATAGTTCGCGCTTTATCCATTTGCACACTGCCTACAGCCGCTTGTAAATCAGTCATACGATAATTATATCCAAGTAGTTCATACTCAGCTAGCAAAAACCCATATTCACTAGTATGCCTTTCCAAATCAGTTCGTGAAGCACCATGATCTCTCAAAGAACGTGCAAGTTGATTCATAGAATCACTCTGCGTCGTCAGCATTCCCCCTTCGCCCGTGGTAATAGATTTCCGAGGATGAAAGCTAAAACACCCAGTATCGCCAAACGTCCCTGCATGCTGCCCATAATACCAAGAACCAAAAGCGCAGGCGGCGTCTTCGACTATCCACAGGTGATGTTTTTCAGCTACCTGCATGATCGAGGTCATATCTGCACATAAACCAAAGAGATGTACAGGGATTATTCCAACAGTTTTTGTTGTGACTAACGATTCAATCTGACCCGGATCAATGTTTAGTGTACCTAGGTCTATGTCACAGAAAATCGGCTTAGCTCCCATATATTCAATAACATTGGCAGTTGAAACCCAAGTAAAGGCAGGCAAAATAACTTCATCACCTGGTTTGAGTCCGAGCATCGCAACAGAAAGATGAAGCGCTGTGGTACAGGAAGTAGTTGCGACTGAAAACATTGATTTGGTAAAGGCAGAAAATTTCCTTTCGAATTGCTCAACAAATGGACCTTGTACCACCCAACCAGTTTTTAAAGGTTCTATAACAGCATTTATTTCTTCATCCCCAAAAAAGGGTTTGGTGATAGGTATCGAGGGATAGAGAGAGCCCGCCACTATTTTCCCCTTAAACAGGATAAATCTCTGTATCAGTCTGCTGATTACGCCATCGGATAGTATCAACTAACCCTTGTTTCAGACCAATTTCCGATTTGAAGTTGAGTTCAGACTCCGCCTTATTAGTACTGCCAACTCGATTAGTCACAAAAGTTACGCCAGTTGGTTCGTACTGAATTTCCAAATTACACCCAGTCAACTCAAGAAGTAACTCAACTAGCTCTTTGACTGTGGTCTTTATACCACAGCCAACATTGTAAAAATCGTTCGTAAAACTGCTTTTTAAAGCACAAACATTAGCCTTGGCAACATCTCGAACGTGGATAAAATCATAAGCTTGAGAACCATCTCCATAGACAACTGGAGATTTCTTCAGATCAATTCGATCCAAAACTTTCATGATAACACTGGTGTAGGTTGATTTATAATCTTGACGAGGACCATATACATTCATGTACCGAAGCCCAACATAGTGAAGACCATATCTATGAGAAAAAGCACGACACATATGCTCACCAGCAATCTTGGTCGCACCATAGAAAGTTTGATTATTATACGGGTGGTCCTCCATTATTGGAGTTTCAAGTGAATCACCATAAACAGAAGCAGAGGAGGAGTAAATGAGCTTCTTAACCCTATTTTTAACACAAGCTTCCAGTACATTGAAAGTACCAGCAATATTAACCTCAAAAGACGCTCGAGGAAATTCATGGCAATGGAGTAACCAAAGGGCAGCCAAATGGAATACATAGTCAACCCCCCTTACAACATGGTCCAGAACATCAACATGGGTTATATCTCCTTCATAATATTCAACCCGTTCATCCTGGAGAACATGCTCAATATTCTCCAGTTTTCCTCGAGTAAAATTATCGAAAATAACAAGGCGCCCAACGTCTTCCTGAACCAGCTCTTCGACAATATGAGACCCAATTAATCCGGCACCTCCAATCACAAGTATTTTGCTATTACTAATTTCCATTATTAAAAAATCCCCTAATACTTGTCACAACAAATTCCACCTCTTCACGAGACATTAATGGCCCCACGGGTAAATTAAGAACCTCACCGCACAAAGAAGCCACATTTTCTAAATTTCCATCTTTCACACATCGTCCATCAAAAACCTTCATCCGATGTAACGGAATCGGATAATATACCATGGTACCAATCCCTTTTTCTTTCAATGCTATCCGCAATTCATCTCGGCGACCACCAGCTACACGAATCGTATACTGATGGTAAATATGCTGATAACTATCAAAAGACAAGGGTAGCTTAATATGCGTCAAATCTTGCAATCCTCGATTATAAATTTCGGCTATTGTGCGACGCTTAAGATTAAACTCATCAACATACCGCAGTTTCACCTGCAGTACACTTGCTTGGATTACATCAAGACGTGAATTGTATCCGATATGTTCCACATTATATTTATCCTTCCCTCCATGTCCAAGTAACATTCTCACCAATTCTGCTAGCCTATCATCATGGGTTGTTACCAAGCCTCCATCACCAAAACCTCCAAGATTTTTAGTCGGGTAAAAACTGAAAGCACCAATTGTTCCACAACTTCCTAGCTTTTTCCCCATCCACTCAGCCCCAAAAGCCTGTGCCACATCTTCCAGCACAAACAAACCATATTGCTCTGCAATCTCCATAATTGCATCCATATCACATGAATGCCCGAAAAGATGCACTGGTAAAATGCCAACAACTCGATGATTATCTAAATGATCTATTGATAACACTCTCTTTACATGCCCAATGTTAAGATTGAAGTCATCCGGATTAATATCAACAAACAAGGGTGTTGCTCCAGCTCGCAGAATTGCGTCCCCAGTGGCCGTGAAAGTGAACGGAGAAGTAATAACCAAGTCATCCTTACTAAAAAATTCTTGACCGCTTTTCTGAATTGCTAAAGCGCGCAAGGAAAGGACAAGCGCATCCGTCCCTGAAGCCACACCAATAGCATACTTTGTCCCAAGATAACCAGCTACATCTGCCTCAAATTGGCTGACTCCTTGCCCCATAATATACTGTGCTTTTGCACCAACCGAGAGAAGTACTTGATCTATCTCTTCCATCAAGCTAGCATACTCTCGTGCAAGATCAAGAAAGAGAATTTGAGCAGGCTTTTTTTTATTTTGATCGTTATAATACTCGACAAAGCCTTCAGGAGTAAACGCCTTCGGTTGCTTTAGGGAATGAACAAAATTAGTGATGACTATTGCATTCGGACAAACACGTCGCGCTGCCTCGATTGTCAGATTATTTCCCGCACCTAAATCTTCTAATACATCCTTGCCTGTTGTCGTAACAAGACGCAGTAAGGACATTACTCTTTTTAGCTTGTCCTTACTACATGATGTTCCAAAATGAGGTGTTTTAGCTAATCTTTGCTCAAGAAGATAAGACAAAAGCGGAACTAAGCCAGCAGGAAAATAACCGTCTAGTTGGCAACTAGAGATTTCATCAATAATATATTTAACTGAAGTATAATTCCCCGTTCCCAATACATAATCAAGGATTACATCTACATCAAGAAAAACTTCTTTTGTCATACGAAGACAATTACACTAAGTTCAGCTTGCATCATTCTCATCGACCTTAGAAACCACGTTATTTTCTAGTATATATTTCGTTTGAGAGATGCTACACAAAGCAACCATAAGACCATTACAACTCTTTTGGAAATTCAACTTATCTCCGCTCTCAGACATCCATCCATGCTGTCTAGCCGGATTTCCATATACTAAAGCATATGGAAAGACATCTTTAGTTACAACAGAACCAGCTCCAACAAATGCGAATTCACCAACAACAATACCACAAACAATTGTTGAGTTTGCCCCTATTGTAGCGCCTTTTTTGACTAGAGTAGAACTGTATTCATCAAGTTTCTTTGGATATGCACTCCTCGGGTATATGACATTGGTAAAAACTACAGAAGGCCCGCAAAAGACGTTATCTTCAAGTGTCACTTTTTTAAATATGGAGACGTTATTTTGAACCTTAACATTATTTCCAACGACAACGCCTGCATCGACATAAACATTTTGACCTATCACACAATTCTGCCCAATAATACTACCCTTCATGATATGTGAGAAGTGCCAAACTTTAGTTCCTGCACCTATCGAAACGGGTTCATCAACATAGGATGATTCGTGCACAAAATATGTCATATTCAACAAATAAAATAGCTGAGGGAAGCTCACTTTTCCGACAAACCAAGTATATGCAAAACGCAAGGCCATTTACTAGGAATTGCAGTGTTTGCAAACTAAGGTTAATTTGATCCATATCTAGTCTCCCAATTAAATAATTAGTTATATTCCTAACGCATTATTTAAGATATGAATCGTTTCTCACCACGTCAGAAACGATGATCACTTCTGTTAGCACCGTTGGCTTATACGACGCGAAACTTCCTTAGGATCAAGAAAATGACGAAACGGAATACCTTTTTCCTTTATAAGCTCATCAAATTTTTGCTTCCAATACACAACACGGTCTTTGCTTAAATATTTAGTTGGCAAATGCACTCCATCCACCCATCGGTTACTAAAACTTTTCAAGTAGCCATCCAAATTTGCATTTTCTTTTAAAGGCAACTCACTGTTTTTTATCCCTTGAATGATTGAGGTCCCCGGAATTGGCCGAAAAAATCCGGCTGTTGTTACGTAAGGATATTTCTTAATAAATTCATAAGTTTCACTCAAAGATTTTTCGTCATCTTCAGGTAATCCCACAAGAAGGTTCAAATTTATGCCAATGTCATTCTCGCTCGCAACTTGTAATATCTCCTCAACTCTCCATGTTTGGTTATTATTTTTATTGCAAGCTCCCATTACTCGATCACTAGCACTTTCCAGTCCTACATATATCATCTCAATACCTGCTTTTTTACAAAGTGGTAGCAGATCTAAATTCCGGTGAATACTGTCAATACGACCTTGTACACGCATCCATATTGGTATACAGGCCGACGCGAGCGAACTCAGTGTTTCTTCCAACCATTTCCGACTTAGAAAAAATTCAGCGGTAAGCAAATCGATAGCAGTTCCCTGCCAAAAGGCAACCTCATTTACTATTTGGTCAGCACTCTTCGAAGACCAAACAGAGTTTTGTGAAGGACAAAACGTACAACCAAAAGGACATCCTGTTCCCGCTGAAACAATACGTTGCTTAAAATTATAGGGAGAACTCCAATAATCAAAACGACAAATTTCTGTTCGAGAACCCAAAAAGGAGATATCATTACAAAAACGTTTTTTTGAGCGGAGATCCTTTTTTGAAAACTGTTTAGGTCCTTGGTAATCCTCCTGCCTAAAAAAACCATTTTCCTCCAGCAAATCAATGGCAACTATGGGATCAGAATCAATGGCAGAGACTACGACATCCGCACCAGATTTGAATTGTATATCTTGCTCAAATCCCTGCTGATTTCCAATCAGCAGTGTTCTACAACCTACTTTTTTAGCAATTTTTAACAGTAAAATTTGCAACGAAATCAATTCCACGTCATAGAATACTGAACCAAAAAGCA
>CAZPZZ010000120.1:0-8096 GCA_964591245.1 uncultured Vicinamibacteraceae bacterium
TTTCGCTTGGCTACGGCAAGGGCGGCCGCCGAGGTGTCGGTCGCACTGATCCGGGCCTGTCGGCAGTCGTGGGCCAAGGCAATCGCCAGACACCCTGTACCGGTGCCGATATCGGCGATGTGTTGAGGCCTTGATGATGCTGTGATTACCGATAGCGCGGTCTCCACAAGCAGTTCCGTTTCAGGACGCGGTGTTAGTACGGATCCCGTTACTTCGAACGCAAGTCCCCAGAACTCTCGAGACCCTGTGATCTGAGACACGGGTTCTCGTTTGCAGCGTCGCTCTACCAATGCCACGAATTGGCGAGAAAATGTCGTCTGGACCGGATCGTAGGTTCGGCTGAGATAGCGCGCCCGATCCCAGCCAAGGACATGACGGGCGAGAACTTCAGCGTCCAGGCGAGCATCTGCGAGTGTGAGCCCGGCGGCCAGTAATCGGCCGCAGGCCTCAGACACCTCATCCGCGAGTGTCCTCATGGAAGTACGTTGACCACTGTGTCTTAGACGTCTGGCGCAGCTTCGGAAGCCTTCAACATTTCCGCTCGGAAATGCGTTGTGAGCGTCTCGCTCATCTCGGCGAGGTCGCCATTGAGCATCTCGGCCAGCCGGTGGGTGGTGAATCCGATCCGGTGGTCCGTGATGCGGTTCTGCGGGAAGTTGTAGGTGCGGATTTTCTCGGACCGCTCGCCGGTCCCGACTTGAGTCTTCCGGTCCTGCGCGATTTCGTCGTGTTGGCGTTGGAGTTCTATCTCATAGAGACGCGAGCGTAGGACCTTCATGGCTTTCGCCTTGTTCTTGATTTGTGATTTCTCGTCCTGCTGAGAGACCACCAATCCCGTCGGGATGTGCGTGATCCGAACCGCCGAGTAGGTGGTATTCACGCTCTGACCTCCCGGGCCGCTCGAGCAGAACGTATCGATGCGAAGGTCCTTGGTATCGATCGCAATGTCTACCTCTTCGGCCTCTGGCAGTACGGCAACGGTAGCCGTTGAAGTGTGGATACGTCCGCTGGCTTCAGTCGTCGGTACGCGTTGCACGCGATGTACGCCGCTTTCGTACTTGAGCTGGCTGTATACGTGCCGGCCTTCGATGAGCGCAATGACTTCTTTGATAGCGCCGACGCCGCTCTCGCTCGTCGACATGACCTCAACTCGCCAGCCTTGTCGTTCCGCGAAACGCGTGTACATGCGAAAGAGATCGCCCGCAAAGAGGCCGGCCTCGTCGCCACCTGTACCGGCACGAATCTCGAGCACGACGTTTTTCTCGTCGTTCGGGTCTTTCGGAACCATCAGCGCTTTGATCTCCGAAAGAAGATCGTCTCGACGTATTTCGAGGGTGGAAAGTTCTTGATCCGCGAGCTCCCGCATGTCCGCGTCGGCGCTTTTCGTGAGAGTTTCCGTCTCCGTGATCTCGGACGACACCGCCTTGTACTCGCGGAATTTCTCGACGAGTGGCTGAATCTCAGCAAGTGCTTTCGAGTGTGTCCGGTATTGCTTGGCGTCGGCTTGCATGCCGCTGTTCGCGAGCATGGCCATCAGCTCGTCATAGCGGATTTCGAGTGTTTGCAACTTATCGAACACAGCGCGCTCTCAGAGGTTAGGAACTGCGTGGGAGGTCTTCAGGACACCATACGAATCGAGTTTTGAGAAATAGGCTCATTTGGCGGTCGAGGCCTCCTGTCCTGTGACGTTCTTTGTACCACGTCAACGTCTCTGGGAGACACACTGCGAATGCCTTGCTGGCTGATTGGACACCCGCCATTGTCCATGGAGCCTGTTTTCGACGCTATCCGCCGGAAACCGGTGGAAGAAAGGCGACTTCGTCGCCGTCTCCTACCGCAGCGTGCATATTGGAGTACTCCGCATTTACCGCTGTAGAAATAGAGGCCCCGTACTCTGCTAGTGCCGGAAAGTCGTTCACTAATTCATCCCAGACCGTACGTACAGTCGCCCCGTCCGGTGGGTGTCGTGTGAACTCCCCTGAACCGGCAATATCCCGCAGCCTGGCGAAAAGTCGTATCGTTACGCGCATGCGAGTTTGTACGCTTCCTCTCGTGCCTGGTCGTCGTCAGGGTTTGCAGTGGCTCCCTCGATCCAGACATCTCCACCCTCGAAGAATTCGTGTTTCCAGATGGGAACGATCTGCTTCACTCTCTCGATGACGAAACGACAAGCAGCGAATGCGTCGGCGCGGTGCGGTGAGGCCACGGCAATGATCACGCTGGCTTCACCAATGTGTAGATTTCCGAGCCGGTGATGAAGTGCCATGCGCACGTTCCAGCGATCGTTCGTTTCTTGGCCGATGCGGTCGAAAGCCCGAAGTGCGAGTGGTTCGTAGCCTTCATACTCGAGCCGGAGTACTCGGCGCCCGGCGTTCTCGTTCCGGACCACCCCGACAAAGGACGTAATCGCCCCTGGTCCGATCTCGGGCGCATTTTTCCCTTCAGCCATGGTGACGGCATGGACCAGGGTACTGAGATCGAGCGGATCATTCGTGACCGCGTACAACGGGGTGTCCATCGTGTCTCTATTGTCGCTCATTTCGCCAAGAATGATTGACTGGACCACGATCGAGCAGGAGCGGAGCGGCATCCCGAATCGCACCTTCTACAAAGTGCTTTGCCTCCGCTACGGCCTCTGCGAGTGGTCGTTGGTGGGCGAGGCCGGCGGCGATGGCTGCCGCAAAGGTGCACCCCGTCCCATGTGTATGTCGGCTGTCGATCCGTGGGCCGGTAAGTTCGATGAGATGGCCGTCGTCGTCGAGGAGGTCCACAACCTGCGGGCCGTCAAAGTGGCCACCGGTCAGGACGACCGCTCGGGCACCCAAGGCGCGAATACGGCTTGTGGCGTGAACCGCGTCCGCACGAGACGAGATGTGCATCTCGGCGAGCACCTCTGCTTCGATTCGGTTTGGCGTCACGACTCTGGCTTGACCAAGGAGACGTCTACGGACGAGTTCCAGTGCATCGACATCCAGGAGTCGATCTCCGGTTGTTGCCGAGATCACGGGATCGACCACAACGGGAATCGTGGGGCATGTTTCGAGGGTGTCGCAGACTGCTTCGACAATGTCGGCTTTAGCGAGCATGCCAGTCTTGATCGCCTGGATCTGGAAATCCTCAGTCAACGCACGCAGTTGGGAAAGCACCATCGAAGCAGATACGGGATCAATGGCGGATACCCCGCGGGAATTCTGGGCAGTGATCGCAGTGACTGCACAAATGCCGTAGGTCCCTTCAGCGGCAAACGTTTTGAGATCGGCTTGAATCCCTGCACCGCCACTTGGATCGCTGCCGGCGATTGTCAACACCGTTGGTGGGGTCTCGTGTGGCACCTTGTCCTACAACTGATCGGTCGGCGCAGAGGTACCAGAGTCGAGGCCAAAGACGAGCAAGAACTGATACGGCAAAAAGGTCTCGTGTGACAACAACGACAATCCAGCTGCTTGGGCGTCTTGGATCACCTCTTCGGCGTCGAGGCGTTGGTCCATGGGGGGGCCGGGACCGGCCCCTTCTCTCGTGAAGTCCACGATCCCCACACGTCCTTGTGGTTTGAGAGCGGACGCGACGTCCGTCAACAGTGAGATGGGATCTCCCACCTCGGCGTAAACATCGACGATCAGCACCGCATCGAGTCCGGCCGGTAGCATCGGATCTTCTGGTGTGCCAAGCACGGTAGTGACATTTGAGAGGCCTTCCCGGCTCACGCGATAGCTGATGGCATCGAGCATGGGTGGCTGGATATCTTCAGCGTAGATCCGACCATTAGGGCCTACACGTCTAGCTAGTCGAACGGTAAACCATCCGGCGCCGGCCCCGACGTCGGCAACGGTTGACCCGTCCGCGATGTTCAGCGCGTCCATGATCTGCTCGGGTTTCTGCCAGACCGTGCGGTCGGGAGCCTCTAGGATACCCAGGTCCTCTGGTGGAAAGAGTCTCGCGTGCGGCAGATTCTGGGCCGCTGCGGATAGGTGGCCCGAGATCAGAACAAAGGCGATTAAGGAGAGAGAGGTCCAGTAGGACATTCGCTCAATTATAGCGGTGATGGGAACTGCAGGATGTCGGTTAGGAGTTACCTGCAGTGGTATCGGACTCTGTGAGCGTTTGGCATGGAGGCAGAGTGGATTCACCGAAATCGAGAAGCCCGGGGCGTCCAAAACCCTGCGCTGCGGCCAGTTCGTCGACCGCGGCGGAAGCGAGATCTTCGAGGGGAAGCAGTTCGAACGGGGTAGATTCGCGAAAGTCGAGCCATTTGATGTACGCACCGCAGGCCGAGCAGAGATCAGCGCGGTGCGGAGCATCGGGTTCCGTTTTGACCGAGGTCAGTCCAGTCGACTCTTTACAGTAGATGCAGGCCTTATCTGATGCCGGCCAGCCAAGGCCGCAGAAGGAACAGCGCATCTGTGCGCCGTTCGTCATTGCTGTCTCGACGAAGGCCGGCCACGACCCGCACGCTGGGCACCAGCCGTGTTCCCAACATTGCAGGGCGCGGCTGACGGCTGGCGCAAGGTTGCCGCCGTGTTCTGTGAGCAGAGTGCGGGCCGTGACAAACGCAGCTGGACCTGCGGCGATCTCCGCCACAAGCCACAACAGGTCTGGGGCGATGCTCTCATGCAGCGCCTTGGTCCGAATCGCCGTTTGCTGGCGTTCGAACGAGGCGCGGAGTAGCGACTCAATATCGATTCGACCGGCATCCAGTACGCCTCGCACATGTCTGGCAACGTCACCCGCGCCCCCGTCGGCAAGGTCGTCGCAGGCCGCTAAAATCAATGGTTTTAGCTGTGGCACAGGGAGTTGCACACTTTCCCCGTGGAACGCCGGAAGGTTGGTATCGAGCTTATTGAGGATTTGCTCTGGGCCGAGTTGCACTGCTGACGGCATCCCGGTGAGTTGATGCACCGCGTGCACGTTACGGGTGATGAGTGAGCGCTGTAGCGCAATGGCTGGGCGGAGATCGGGCAGGGCGGCGCTCACGTCGGTCCATCTCGCCTCTGCACGGTCTAGTAAATCACGGGTTGTGTCTGTCTCGTCCATGGGGGAACCGTAATTATGGGTACGCTCGAGTGTCAACTGTAGAAGATCACTATTTACAATAGTTTACACCGTTCATGGCTTCGACTGATGTTGCTGCACATTCTTGATTCCCCTATAATCGGAGTGTCAGTGTAATTTCGGTAGCGCTACGGAAGGTTGGGGACCGATGTCAGAGTTGATAACCGTTACGGAAACAGCCGCATCGAAGATTGCAGCACTCATGGAGGAAGAGAACAAGACGTCTGCTGGGCTCCGAGTGTTCGTGCAGGGCGGGGGGTGTTCCGGATTCCAATATGGCCTGATGATCGAAGAGGGAAACGGTGATCCATCGGCCGATCGCGTATTTGCATCGAATGGCATCAACCTTTACGTTGATCCCATCAGCATCCGCTACCTCTCTGGTGCCCAGGTAGATTTCGTCGACAATCTCACCGGTGGAGGATTCACGATCAAGAATCCGAACGCGAAATCTACCTGTGGGTGTGGGTCATCGTTCAACGTGTAGATTGTTGAACCTTCATTGAGTTGGACTCCGGCGGCCATCGCCGTTGGATGCGAGGCAGCCCCTGTCCTGCGCTGTACATGGACGCACAATCGGCTTATTTGGAAGGGTTACGCCCGCCTGGCGGCAAACGTTCGGGTAAGCGTGACCTGATCGTCGACGTCTTTCTTCGCCAGGACGGTCATCTCAGCGCTGACGATCTTGTCGATCTAATGCGTCGCGAGGACCATAAGATCAGTCGGGCAACCGTCTATAGGACGCTCCAATGGATGGTGGGCGCGGGTATCGCGCGGAAGGTCGACTTCGGTGATGGTCGTTTTCGGTTCGAGCACTCCTATCGGCATCCTCGTCACTTCCATCTCATTTGCAAATCTTGTAACAAGTCATCCGAGTTCTTGAGTTCGGATATTGAGCAATTGCTCGAGGAGATTGCGGCGGCTCGACACTTTGAACCGAGCCAGAGCGTTCTGCAAATCTACGGTACGTGTGACGACTGTCGATCGGGCCGCAAGAGTTCGCAATCAGGTACGACCGAACTGCTCTTTGCTCGCGACGCTCTGCGCATGGCCATCGCCACTGAGCGTAGCGGGTTCGAGTTCTATAGCCGCGGTGCGCAGGTGGTGAAGGACGCACGGGCTCGCACGGTGTTCCAGAAGCTTGCAGCGGAGGAATTGGAGCATCTGGGAACGCTCGAAGCTCGCTATAAGCAACTTCTTGACGAAGATCCTCAGCTGGAAGCATATCCGACGTTTTTGTTCTTCAAGGGAGCCGCAAACGGCTTGTTTGCTTCGGGGGCCGAGCAGCTTCTGCAGGTGATTGACGACCGCAAAGCCCTCATGCTCGGCATTCGCTGCGAGCGCGGGTCGCATCGATTCTTTAAACGCTATGGTGAGCGTTTCGAGGATTCCGAAGGGAAGCGGATCTTTTTGGAGTTTGCGGCTGAGGAGCGAGACCATCTTAATTTGCTCATCAAGGAATATCGGACTCTTGTGTCAGATGAGCGGAAACCCCGTCGGCGTGCAACGCGTCGTGAGTCGAAAACTGTCTAGGCTCTCCTCTCGATAGGTGGTTCCCTAGGTTTCTCCCCGTTCCGGGCCGCGAGTGAAATCACGGTTGTTGGGGCGCGAGGTATTCCTTGGGTTGGGAACTTTTTAATAGCAAATGCATGCTGCCCCTTGTGTGGCACAGCCGAGAACGTCCGGGCAGCCGGCTGGTATCATTGACGGGCAATGTCCTCAGCACTCATCACGACGTCGTTACTTTCGGTCGTGGGACTCGTCGTCAGTTTTGCTCTTGGGTATCTGGCGGGGGCGCCGGGGGAGGTGCTTTATCACGCCACCCTGGCGATTTTCGTGACGTTGATCACGTTGTTGTCCCATTCGATGACCATGTTCTATCTGATCGGCAAAACACGCGCTATTCGGGATGCGGTAACCGAGGCTGGATTGTCGACCGATGCGGTGACCCGAGTGTCGGCGTTGCGCGGACCGGTGTTCAAACTCGCCACGCTGGCAATGGCACTAACTATGGTGACCGCGATTTTCGGGGGGGGAGTCGATACTGAAGTCATCCCTGCTGGTTTTCACTCTATGCTGGCTGTGCTGGCGATAGTGGCCAATGTGATGGCGCTGCGGACAATTGTCCAGGCATTGCAGGAGTCCACTCGTATCGTTGACGAAGTCAACCGCGATCTTGACGTTGCCTAGCGGAGTCGGCTTTCGGTTGACCTCTAACCTTTCCTCGGACGGCGCATCACACGACAAGGTACGGTTGTGTATTCGAAAATCCTCCTGTTCGACATCGATGGGACATTGTTACTCTCGGGACGAGCGGGCTACCGCGCGCTGACACAGACCTTCGAGGAACTGTTTGATGTGCCGCTCGGCTTCGACGACATTCCGGTGGCTGGCCGCACCGATGAGTTGATCCTGACCGCGGCCCTGGAGAGGGCTGGGTTGATCGTTGAGCCCGAGACCAGGGCTCGTTTTCATACTAGGTACTGCGAGTTATTTGCTCGGGAGATTCACCATCCGGGGCCACGCAAAGGGCTCATGCCAGGTGTGGCCGATCTCCTCAAGGCGCTGGATGGAAACGATGCTATTCGATGTGGTCTTGTTACCGGAAACTTCGCTATACCAGCCCGCATCAAACTGGAACATTTCGACGTCTGGCGCTTCTTTCACTTTGGGGCTTACGGTGACGACGCTCCGGTGCGAGACGACCTGGTGCCGATTGCCGTCGAGCGGGCAAGGCGGGAGGGGGTGGAGGTGCGAAGGGCTGACGATGTTGTGGTCATCGGTGATACTCCCCTTGACGTCCAATGCGCGACCGTCGCCGGGGCAAAGGCAGTGGCAGTTGCGACGGGGTCATATGATGAAGTTGCGTTGCGTGAAACCGAGGCGCACGCCGTGCTCTCGGATTTCAGTGACACAGAGGCGGTGGTCGGGGCACTGCTCAGTGGTTAGTGAAATAGGACAGTCACTTAGAGAGTGCATGTAGAAGGGTACCGTGATGACCTGTAGACACATCATTGGCATTTTATTGTTGGTTCCAGGGCTATCTG
>CAZPZZ010000120.1:8196-10952 GCA_964591245.1 uncultured Vicinamibacteraceae bacterium
CCCTCGCCCTCGATGGCTGCACAGGCCCGCGTGCGAACCTTGGGATTGGCGTCGCGGTTACGTTCGGCTGATGGCCCAGAGGACCGTGAGCGCTACGAGCGTTGCATCATGGGGCGTACGGTGCCCTTGTTGGCAGTGGCGCCGAACAGGTTGGCCCAGTTCTTTCAAACGGCAAACCACATTGTCATTCTTCATGAACAGAATTGGGATGTTCGAATCATTCCGATTCATGACACAAGGGTCGAGCGTGGCCTTTCTGAGCAGATTCGTCAGTGGCAGGGGGCTTCGCGCGGTCATTGGGATGGAGATACGCTCGTCATCGAGACCAAGAATCTCAATGGAGAGTGGACGCTCGCGGGGACCAGTCGCAATGCGCGGTTTGAGGAGCGGATCGCCATTCGGGACGCTGGGACTCTCGACTATCGATTCACTGTTCACGACCCTGAATCGTTCGGTGGCGCCTGGACAGCCGCCTTTCCAGTTACGCGCGCGGCAGGCCCTCTCTTCGAGAATGCCTGTCACGAAGGTAACTACAGCATGCCCTTGATTCTTCGTGGCGCGCGGGCCTTAGAGCGAGGGGAAGGACTACGGCGCTGAACCGTGTAATCAACTCACGGGCTATCTGAGTGAGCACTGGCCTCCGCGCTGCTTCCGGTGGGCCCGTGCGTTCGGATGGGGCCAGATGTCGGACGCGGCGTGATCAGTCGAGGGTGCTGGACGGATGGCGTTGGTGATGGCGTTGAAGTGTGCGAAGCTGAAACCTGCCATTTTCACTTGAGGAGGTCCCAAATGCTGCATCGAGGTTTCGTGTTCGGGATGGTCCTGGTTATGGTTGGCGCGATTGCGGCGGTAGCTGCGGGACAAGGCGTGCCTAGAACCCCTTGGGGGGCTCCTGACCTGCAGGGAGTGTGGACCGGATCGACATTGACGCCGCTCGAGCGGCCAACGGATTTGGCCGACAAGTCTTTTTTGACCGAAGAGGAAGTGGTGGCGCTCGAGTATCGAGCCGACGAGAGTCGGTTCGTGGAGCGTACGCCTCAAGCCGGAGACCCCGGTACGTACAACCAAGCGTGGTTCGACCCTGGCACGCGGGTCGTGGCGGACCGTCGCACCTCGCTGGTGGTTGATCCTCCAGATGGCCGTATTCCTTATACTCCAGAAATACGCGAACGTGGACGGCTGCAGGCCATATACCGAGTGAGTGGCCAGCGCAATTCTTGGGTAGACGTCGACACGGGAGAGCGGTGTCTTACTGACGGGGTCCCGATGTTCTGGCTTGGGTACAACCCGAACCACCAGATCGTGCAGACGCCAGATCATATCGTTGTGCTTCACGAAATGTTCCGGGATCGGCGCATCATCCCACTCGATGGACGGTCCCACGGCACAATTCGCCAGTGGAACGGGGATATCAGAGGTCGATGGGAGGGCGACACGCTCGTGGTCGAGTCCAGAGGGTTTGTTGACAAGATGTCGGACCGCTGGGCCCAGACCTGGCGCATGCCGACTGAGACGATGCGCTTGGTCGAACGTTTTACCCGTCGTGATGCCGATACCCTCGAGTATGAATTCACTATTACGGATCCGGCCAAGTTCGAGAGGTCCTGGAGTGCACGCATTCCTCTGACCACGAACCAGGCCGCGCGAGGTGTGACCGAAGGACCGCTCTTTGAGTACGCGTGTCACGAGGGGAATTACAGCCTCGCGAACGTGCTCCGGGGTGCACGTGCGGAGGAGCGGGTGGCCACGGGAGGGGAGCAATAATAGCCGTTGTCGTTGCGTTGGGGGGGGAAAGACGTGGCGGAAGCGCCTGGGAGTCGAACCCAGCCCCCCCGCGTCAGCGGGGGGCGACCGGTTTTGAAGACCGGGAGGGCCACCGGGCCCCGTTCGCTTCCATTCCTCAGATCATCGCACGTTGTGGGGGGGAACACGGATAAGGTGTAGGTTGCGCGGTTGTTCCGAGGAGTGAACACACTCGTACAGAACACCCCGACACAAACGACGCGGTGTCGCGGAAGAAGAAGCCTAGGGCTGTTGTGAGCCTGGCAACGGTTGATTAGTGCGCCGTCCCAATGGCGTGATCAGGACGGCGCCAGGGGCAGCACTAGCCCTCGATGAGGCGGACCTCACCGGCACGGGGGCCCTTTGTTGATTCTTCGATGGTGAAATCGACGCGCTGACCTTCGCGCAGCAGTTCGAACACTGCGCCGCGAACTGCGCTGCGATGGAAGAAATGCTCGATTCCCCCTTCATCGCGAATGAACCCAAACCCCTTGTCAATCAACAGACGTGCAATGGTACCGCTAGGCATACGAACTCCTCCGAAGTCGAACCTCAACCTGCCGCTACGGGGCACACACGCCCCATTGCGCAGGCAAGGGTCCGGCGTGTCATTGAGTCCCAACCGTTCTACCGATTGGGGACGTCGCCGGAACGACCCGCGGCCCCTGACGGGCGCGGGCTGCGGGTTATCCGATGCGAAGACGCCGCATGGATCTGACACCCGCTAAACTGAAATCCATACTTGTTGAGTACACGCTAAGAAGCGCCCAAAAGACAATTATGGTCCCAGGATTAAGGGGCAAGTCTATTGAGGTCGGCAACTAGAAGTCAAGCAGAAGAACTGAGCGGGCGCAAAGTCCGGATTGACTCTCACAGTCTGCGGCCGTTGCGTCGGTGCAACGGGGGAATGCTCGTCGTTTACTTGCAGTCTGCTCCGGGGGGAGTCTACGGGGCAGGCATGGCTGCCGGATAGG
>CAZPZZ010000120.1:10962-12776 GCA_964591245.1 uncultured Vicinamibacteraceae bacterium
GTCAAGCAGATGAACTGAGCGGACGCAAAGTCCTGTTTGCCTCTCACAGGCTGCGGCCGTTGCGGTGGCATGCTCGTCGTTTACTTGCTGTCTGCTCCGGGGGGTGTCTTCGGGGCAGGCTTGGCTGCCGGATAGGTGGTCCAAAAATGGCGGTTGCAGCTGGGACATTCCCAGAACTGCTGTGGCGGCCATGGATCTTCGGGACCAGGATCTGTAAGGGCCATCTGGGCGCCACACCGTTGGCAACGGACGGCCACATCGGGATGATTCATAAGTGAATTCTAACGAAGCTCGATTGGTGCGACAAGTCTGCGGTTGTGGCGCGTTCTGAATCGAGGGAGGGAGAACAGGTGATTCCTGGCGTTGTGCTGTCGGGGGGGGCGTCCTCACGGATGGGGGGGCGTCCGAAGGCACTGCTACCAGTAGGGCAAACGGGCGAGACGTTCCTTGCCCGGATCGTGCGCTCCCTTTGGGAGGGAGGAGTAGATGACGTTCTACTGGTCACTGGTTACCACGACCCCGAGATTGGAGAGGCGGTTCGTCAATTGTCTATTCCCGTTCGGGTTGTACGCAATCCTGCGCCGGAGAGGGGGCAACTGTCTTCGCTGTTGGTGGCCTTGGAGGCTATCGACCGTCCTGCGGTTGGAGGAATGCTGTTCACGCTCGTGGATCTGCCGTTGGTGCTATCGAGTACCGTGCGGGCGGTGATCGATGGCCATTGCAGGGATGAAGCGTTGATCGTGAGGCCGGAGCGACAGGGGCGACACGGGCATCCGGTTATCTTTGCCCGCGCGTTGTTTGACGAGCTGCGGAGTGCTGATCCACATCAGGGTGCGAAACCGGTGGTACATCGTCACTTGACAGAAAGTCTTGATATTCCTGTCGATGATGACGGTGCGTTCACTGATGTGGATACAGTGGATGACTATCGTCGAGTGTTCGGTGTGCCACTCTCCGATGTTTGATTCGAGGCCACGTGCGAACTAGAATATTGGGCGAAGGGGCCAGTGGCGCAGTTGGGAGCGCGCGTGAATGGCATTCACGAGGTCACGGGTTCGACCCCCGTCTGGTCCACCATTTTTCCCCGCTTGCTTCTCTTCCAGACATCACGATGTCCTAGGCCGAGTTCATTTTCGATACCGCTCCAGTGTGAGCGCCGATTTTGAGGGACTCTCAGTAGTCTGCAAACACGCGTTGCAGTTCGGCGGCATCTTCCGTCACGGTCAGGGCCAACATCAAAAGGATTCGAGCTTTGACGGCGGACAGATCGTCACCCGCAATGTTCGGGCGTTGTAGGCTGTTTGGTGAGGCCGTATTTCCAGACAGTCGAGTCGGCGCGATTCTACCACTGCCGGTACGAGTGGTAATCACGGTGAACACTCCACGAGAATTAGCGTTTCTAATGGCCTCGCGTTGTCCCGTGCTTGTCGATCCAGCACCTGCGCCGGCGATGACGATTCCGTCCGCTCCCAAGTTGACCGCCGCACGAATCAAGTCGCCTGACGCGCCCTGGTACGCCATCACGATGTCTACCCGTGGTAGGTGGCGTACCTGGCGAATGTCGAATTCGCTGGCACTGGTATGCCGCCGTTCTACATCTCGATAGTAGACGGGGCCGTCGCGTGCGACGATGCCCAAGGCGCCGTACATACGACTCTCGAAGGTTTGGAGGTGGTGTGCGTCGGTCTTTGTGACGTCACGTGCCGTATTGATGACGTCGTTGAGAACAACCAGAACGCCCCGTTGTCGAGAGTTCTCGTGTGCGGCAACCCGGAATGCTTGTCGTAGATTGGCCGCGCCATCGTATCCCAGTG
>CAZPZZ010000121.1:0-12727 GCA_964591245.1 uncultured Vicinamibacteraceae bacterium
CGAGGATATCCGGTCTGTGACTGACGCTCAGCACACCATTCGACGCTCCGTGTCCTGCTCCGGAATTGGTCTACATTCCGGTCAGAAGGTGACCCTGTCGATGAAGCCGGCCCGCGCCGGCACCGGCATTAGATTTCGCCGAGCTGATCTCGGCGGTGTCGAGATTCCGGCGACCGTTCACAATGTTGATCGGTTGCACTATGCCACGGGCTTGGCCCACAAGGCTGGGACCGTGCAGACGGTTGAACACCTCTTGGGAGCGTTGGTGGGGCTGGGTGTCGATAATGTGGTCATCGAACTCAACCAGCCGGAAGTGCCTATCATGGATGGTAGCGCTGCTTCGTTCGTATTTCTTCTTCACGAAGCGGGGCTCAAACGTCTGACGCGGCCTCGGCAGTTTCTCAAAATCTTGCGACCTGTTTCGTTGTCGCGGGGTGATAAGAGGATTGCTCTCTATCCCTCTGATCACTTCAAGATCACGTACAGCATCAGTTTCGACCACCCACTCTTGCGTCATATGAGCCATACGCTCAGAGTGACGCCGGAGTCGTTTGTGGATGAGATTGCACCGGCCAGGACCTTCGGGTTTCTCAAAGATTACGAGATGCTTCGGCGTAAGGGGCTCGCCTTGGGCGGATCACTTGATAACGCCGTTGTGCTTGGAGACACTGGTGTCCTGAACAATGCCTTGCGCTTCGAGGACGAGTTCGTTCGCCACAAGATCCTGGATGTTATGGGTGATCTCGCTCTGGTGGGTTACCCCGTGATTGGACACCTTGTCGCCCATCGGGGTGGCCACGCGTTGCACGCGGCGTTTACGGAAAAGATTCTCGAAGATCGAGATGCGTGGCAGCTCGTTGAAGTGCCTGGAATTTCCCAAAACAATCGTGACGCTGGCAAATCCGTGAATGTGAAACTTCCGGCGCCAGTGGCCAACTGAATCGCGTCGATCGGATCCCTGCACCAGACCAGCCACCGGTGCCGTACAATGCCGGGTTCATGTCTGGATTTACTCGCGTTGGGCCTACCTTGTCGTGTGACGGCGTACGACTTTCCTCGATTGCGGCCGCGGTCGGGACTCCCGTCTATGTCTATAGTGCAGAGACGATCCGGGAGCGGCTGCGTGCCTTTCAGAGCGCCCTGGGCGCCTATCCTCACGCAATTCACTACGCACTGAAAGCGAATTCCTGCCTTGCGGTGGTTCGCGTGGTGCGGGCGGCGGGCGGATTGGTGGACGCGAACTCCGGGGGCGAGATCGAGCTGGCGCTTCGAGCTGGATATACGCCCGACGATATCGTGTTTACGGGCGTTGGGAAGAGTCCTGCCGAAATCGATCAGGCCGTGGCTCTGGGCGTGAAGACGATCAACGCTGAATCCCTAGGTGAACTGGAGCGTATCGGACTGTCGGCTAGACGACGCCATACGCAGGCCCGTGTGGCTCTTCGGGTGAATCCGGATATTGCAGCTGAGAGTCATCCGCATATTTCGACGGGACTCAGCATTCACAAATTTGGGGTGCCGATACGCGACGCTCGGACGATCGTTCGCACAGCCCTGCGGAAGGGAGGACTCACATTCGTGGGTCTGCACGTGCATGTCGGGTCCCAAATGCTTGGTCTTGACCCGTTGTCTCGTGCGGCCGAGGCCGCAGTCGCATTAGCTCAGGACCTTCGTGATGACGGCGTCGAGCTGGAACACCTCGACCTCGGTGGCGGGCTCGGTATTGTCTACGATGACGAAACGGTGCCTGAGGTTGGGGCGTACGCTTCAGCGTTAATTGAGGCGGTGAGGCCATCAGGGTTGACGTTGATGGTGGAGCCGGGACGGGCCATCGTGGGACCTGCCGGCGTGTTGCTTGCGTCGGTCGTGGATGTCAAACCTCGCTCTGACGACGCCTGGTTTGTTGTGCTTGATGCTGGTATGAGCGAGCTGATGCGCCCGGCCCTGTATGGCGCGTATCACCGGATCGAGCCGGTTGAAGTCAGTGACGCACTGAGGGTTCCTTGCGATGTCGTCGGACCGATTTGTGAATCGTCGGATGTTTTTGGGCGTGGGAGAGTGCTGCCGATGCCTCAGGTGGGTACTGTGGTGACTGTGTATGACGCCGGAGCCTATGGCTCTGCGATGGCTTCCAATTACAACCGACATTCCTTGCCTGCGGAGGTTCTGGTCGAGGACGGGGTTTGGTCCATTGTGCGACGTCGGCAGACGATAGACGACCAATTGGCCTGCGAGCAATGACGGAAAGACACCATGCTTATCGCAATAGAAGGTCTTGATCAGAGTGGCAAGGGGACGCAGTCGCAACTACTGCGTGATGCGCTCAGGCGCGAGGGCACCCGGGCTCGGCTGGTGTCGTTTCCAGATTACGGGACGTCGATCGGCGAAGAGATTGCGAGAGCCCTGCAAGGCGAGCGCGAGTATGCTTCTGAGGTCATGCAGCTGCTTTATGTCGCCAACCGCTACGAGCGGAAAGCTGATCTTGAGCGATGGCTGGATGGTGGGTTGGTTGTCGTGAGTGACCGTTACACGGCCTCGACTTTGGCATACGGCGAGGCGCAAGGGCTTCATGTGGACTGGTTGGTGGAGACTCAGCGGTTCTTGCCTAGAGCTGAGTTGACGATTCTGCTCGATATCGCTCCAGAACTCGCAGTGGAACGCAAGGCAAACGGGCGAGATAGGTACGAGCGTGATTTGGAGCTCCTTGCTCGCGTAAGGCAGAGCTATTTGCGTCAGGCGGAGCAAGTGGATTGGGCCCTTGTGAATGGCGATCGAGAGCAGAGTGAGGTCGCCGACGAGATCATGGCTATTGTTAGCGCACGGCTCTCGCCAGCGTGAGTGCCATGACTTCGCGGACGCCGTTGCGGCGCAACGTATGGGCGCAGGCTTCGAGTGTAGCCCCAGTGGTTACTACGTCATCGACTAGCACAACGGTGGCATTCCGCAATCTAGAGTCGGTGCGCAGATAGCGTGGGGCCAGACTAAACGCTGCCTGGACGTTTGCACGACGCCGTGAAGCCGTTAGCTCGGTTTGCGGCACGGTCGCTCTTCTGCGTCGAAGTGCGCAGAGGACTGGCAATCCGAGGTGTACGGCGAGCTCATGGGCCTGGTTGAATCCCCGGTTGCGTTGACGCCGTGGGTGTAGCGGTACCGGCACCACGACATCTGCTTCTGAAAGGAGAGCCGCGCCACACTGCCGCAGCAATCGACCGAGCGGGCAGGCCAGCGTATATCGCTGCTCGTACTTGAAGGCGTGCAGGATCCCACGGAGGGAGCCTTCGTAGGGGCCAATGGCTACTGCGTGCGCGATTACTCCCCGCTGCCGCCGGCACCGGGGGCAACGGCTGTGTCGGCGGGAAATGGTGCGCCAGGACGGGAGTGGCGCCCCGCACCGGTCGCACAGGGGTGGCGTAAACCGCAACATCTTGGACCAGCAGTCAGGACACACGGGCCCCCGTGAGGGGCAATTGAGCGGTTGTTCGCAGACGGCGCACAGCGGAGCCAGCAGCGCGGTGAGTAGTGCATCTGCGCCCGCGTGGGCAAGCCTGTGCCATTGGATGGTGAGTCGCGTGGGTGACGGGCGGGGCGAGGGGTCAGAGGTCGAGGCGCACGGCTTTGCCCCAGAGTCGCTCGAGCGAATAGAACTTTCGGGTTTCGGGTGTGAAAACATGCACGACGCATTCGAAATAATCGAGGAGGACCCACTCTGCCGCAGGATATCCCTCGATGTGAGATGGGCGAATTCCGCCTAACCTGAGGTGTGTCTCGATCGCCTCTGCAATCGCTTTCACCTGTTTTGTGCTCCGTCCCGAGCAGATCACGAAGTAATCCGTGAAGCCATCGGATTGGCGCAGGTCAAGCACAACCAAATTCTCCGCTTTCTTCTCGCGCGCGCCGTCCACGGCCAGCGCTAGGAGCTCAGGGAGTGGCGTTCCGGCGTCTTGCGCGGCGGGTTGGTTCTCAGTCATGCAAGCTGTTTGCCACGAGAGGGCGATGTGTAGAGCTGGTGCTGGGCAATGTAGGATTCGACCGGCGCGGATACCAGACCGGAGAGGGATTCATGACTGGCGAGGCGTGCGCGAAGGCCAGTCGACGAGACATTCGGTGTCACCGCGTCGATGAGGAAGATCTTTGTGCTTTCTTGATTGTGAAGGGTTGGTGTCAGTTCACCCGGGGGAATTTCATGCATTCGAGTTCGTAGTGACGGTAGGGTGTCTACTAAGCCGGTCACCGGGTGCCCAGGGCGAGAAACAACCGCGAAGTGGGCATCATGCAGTACGTCAGGGTAGTCATGCCATGTGCCAATTTCTGCGAAGGCGTCGGCGCCGATTATGAAGCATAACTGCGACCCGGCGTAATGTTCACGGATGCGACGTAAGGTGATGGCGGTGTACGACGGGGCCGAGGATCGCAGTTCTAGCTCGCACGCCACGAGGTGCGGGTGGTCGGCAATAGCGATTTGCACCATCGCGAGCCTCTCAGCGTCCGTGGCCCCCGCCGGGGCGGACCGATGAGGTGACATGCGAGAGGGGACAACCAGGATCCGATCAAGTGCGAGAGTCTGATGGGCAATCTCCGCAATGGCTAGATGGCCAAGGTGGATTGGATCGAATCGTCCCCCGAAAACGCCAATCCACGTCCTGGCGCTCATAGCGTCGTCGGCGCTTTCATCGTGTTCGGGGTTTCCGTTCGTTGGAATGCCTTCCACATAGCCTCGAGGAGCTTACCAACCCCTTCACCAGTTACTGCGGATATTGGGTGCACTTCGAGTGAGTAGCGGGCCGCGCACTCGCGCAAGTGGTGCAAACGTTCGGGAGCATCGACGGCATCAATCTTGTTGGCGGCGACGAGTTGGACCTTATCCGATAAGAGTTCCGCACTCCCTGTAGTTGTCTCCTGATGGAATTGGCTCAACTCTCGTCGGATGATTTCCAGGTCTTCGTCGGGTTGGCGGCCGGTGAGGGATGACACATCCACGACGTGTACGAGTACGCGTGTTCGTTCCAAATGTTGCAGGAACCGATCACCAAGCCCGTGGCCCTCGTGGGCTCCTTCAATTAAACCCGGTACGTCCGCCACGACGAGGCTACGCTCATCACTCAAGCTCACTACGCCCAAGTTGGGGCTCAGGGTGGTAAATGGGTAATTGGCGATCTTTGGTCGGGCGGCTGAGATACGGGCGATGAGTGTAGATTTCCCAACGTTAGGAAAGCCAACGAGGCCTACGTCGGCAAGGAGCTTCAGCTGCAGCCGCAGGTGCAGACTCTCGCCGGGGAGTCCCGGTTCTGTCCGGCGGGGCGCTTGGTTGGTGGAGCTGACGAACCGATGGTTTCCTCGTCCACCCAGGCCTCCTGTCGCGACAATCACTCGCTCACCCGGGGCACGTAGATCTGCGAGTTGGGTCAGGGTATTGTCGTGTTGAGCGAACGCAACGGTTCCGACAGGTACCTCGAGCTCGATGTTCTTGCCGTCGCGCCCGGTTCTGTTTGAGCCTTCGCCGTGCTTTCCGCGTGGTGCGTTGTATGTGGGATGGTAGCGAAAGGAGATGAGGGTGTTGAGGTGTGGATTTGCATTCAGGTAGATAGAGCCGCCTCGTCCCCCGTCGCCTCCGTCCGGCCCGCCATGCGGAGCAAACTTTTCACGGCGGAAGCTCAGGCAGCCACGCCCGCCGTCACCAGCCGTCACGTGGATGTCGACCTCGTCGACGAACATACTTGGAGAAAGATACGTGTTGGAGTCAGGAACTCACCGATTACCTGTGACGCGCGAGCTGGCCGTCGTGAGGTTCACGGAGAGAGGCTCGTACCCCGTAAGGTGGGTACTTACGCTTCGACAGGCAGTACGCTGATGACCCGGCCTCGTGAGCCGTGGTCTTCGAACTTGACGCGTCCAGCGATCTTGGCAAACAGGGTGTCGTCTTTGCCAAGACCGACATTCTGACCAGGGCGAAACCGTTGGCCGCGTTGTCGGACGAGGATCGACCCACCGGTAACGACACTCCCGTCAAATCGTTTAACTCCGAGACGTTGCGCGTTGCTGTCACGGCCGTTCCGTGAGCTTCCCTGTCCCTTCTTGTGTGCCATTGGTAGCCTCAGTCCTCGGAGATGTCGGTGATACGGATGCGTGTCAAATCGGTCCGGTGTCCTTGGGTTCGTCGCATGCCTTTCCGACGCTTTTGCCGAAATACTCGAATCTTCGGGCCGCGAGGGTGACTATCAACGACGCCGATAACTCGCGCCCCGCTGATGGACGGACTTCCGGTGATGACCGAGCCGTCGTCGCGACGGAGGAGCAACACGCGATCGAATGTGACTTCTTCACCGGTCTCTACGCCAAGCCGGTCGATGTTCACATGCTGTCCCGGTTCTACCCGTAACTGATGTCCGGCTGCTTGAATGATGGCAAACACGAGCTAGTTCCTTCCCGAAAAACGCTTGGCGCCGATGGAAAACACCGACCCAATACTGATCTGCAGAACCCTACTAGACTAGTGCCTATTACGAGATCTGTAAAGATCCGATTCGAGAATATGTGATGGTCCGGACGAAAACCCTGGGAGCCTAACGCAGCAGCGTCCGTGTGCCGCGGACAGACTGTGTACTGAAGCTGCCGATTACTGACGGCAGTAATCGGTCCATGAGCTCGAAGTACGACGATAGGGCAGGCGTATTCTGCAACGCGTCGTAGAGGACCTCTTCGCGGTGCCGTTCAGTGTATACGGTCGCACCGGTAGCACCGTCGATGAAGATGAACTTGGGGCTCAATACGAACCCACGGCGGTCACGGTAGGTGCGTACAGGGACTGTGCGGCGTCGACCGAATGAGTCGTACACTTCTCGTTCCCGGGTGACCATTCCCGCGCGCTCGTGCGGAGAGAAGTACACCGTGCCGGTGAGGATGAGAGGGTTCTGGTACTCTTCGCCGAGATCGCGCCAAAAACCGATGTTGGCGAAAATGGTCTCGTAGGCTTCCAGTTCCTCTTCGCTCATGGAGGCGTCTTCGTCCACTGGTGATGGTTCTCGAACTGCGTCGGGTGACTCGGCGCGCGCAAATCCGGCGGGAACGGTTCGTTCCACCGTTCTGCGGTCTTCCTGTTCGGCGGAAATCTCGAGGAGCGGCAGTACGTCCGCATCGATGACCTCAAGCTCGGAGCTGCGCCGGAGTTGACTACGAAGCAGTCGCGCGGTTTCGAGGTTGCCGTCCACGTCTTCCGAGCCTCCAGAAACAAATCCGGCGATCAGGACTCGCTGGAACTTGGAAATGTCGAGTTTGGGGTTGAGTGGGGTCTCGATCGGGACGTCATAGAACGACGTGCAACCGGCGAGAAGGAAGACGAATCCTAGCCAGCAGTACTTGATTGCCGGGGCGGGCGAGCCAGGAACGTCACGCGGGCGGCTAGCGAGTGCTTTGGCTGACACGGTCGTTTACTTCCAGAAAGAGATCATAGTTTTGTTCGATAGAGAGGTTATTCGGTTCGAGATCAAGTGCGGCTTCGTACGCCTCACGTGCCTCGTCGAATCGTCCCTCTTGCTCGAAGCCGATGGCCAAATTGTTCCACGCGGCGGCGTGGGTTGGGTCCAGCTTAACCGCCCGTTGCCACCGAAAGATTGCTTCTTTCCACAAGCCGAGACGCGCCACATCGATACCAAAGTCGACTTGGGCTTGAGCGTCGGAGCGCTCATCGGCGTATGAAACGCCGACGCCGAGCATCAGTGAGAATGACGTGGCAAGCAAAAATTGTCGGCACATGACGTCTCTGCCACTATAGCGAGAGGTCGCGCTTGGGCGCAAGCTCACGTCCAAACTGGGAAGGCGTCTCGTTGTTCTGACCTATACCTGTCGTGTCCTGCGCGCTTACGGAAGGGGCAACGTTTCACACCGGTGGAGTGAGTTCCGAATCGGATATGTTCCCCATGATGCGCCTGTCGTCACGACACGGCCGGCGCGATGGGATGGAGCGGGGCCGGAGTATACTCGAACCAGGGTCGGGTGTTTCTGTGGCGGGCTGGCCGAGTTCGGGAGCGTTACCCTGAACTCAGCCGCGCGCAGGACCGGCCCAGGCACGTTCCTCCCGAATGTGTGGACGCCTCGACCATCCTTCCGCAACCTGCCAATCACGCTGTCCATACTGGGGTGTGAGCGCGCTACGGTGCGTCATCTGACTACGACAAGTAAGCGTAACGCCGCAAGAAGTTGGCCCCAGATCTGCGTTAGGGGAGATATGACGCTAGAAGATTGGGTGACGCTGTCGGTAATTTGGTGGAGTGGCGACAAGAGACGTGCGATAGCGGATTGGTTGTCAGAACATGCCCACCGTCGGACATGCGTGACCTCGGAGATGACGCTGCAAGGATTATTGGCCGACATCGATAGGGTGCAGTCCGCAACGCTGGATGTCTCGGCGGCGCGCGCGCGTGCTGTCGTCGCGCTCGGAGCTGCCCGGTCCAGGGGCATTTCTGTGGTGTCTTGGGCGGCGGAGGATTACCCGACGTCCCTGTCCATGATCGCTGATCCACCACCGGTTCTCTGGGTAACGGGAGATCTGGCTGCGCTGGCTGGGCCGACGGTGGCGCTTGTTGGGGCTCGCGCCGCGTCTGCCTACGCTCGAGAGGTGGCTGGAGAACTAGGATCTGGATTGGCGGAACGCGGGGTTGTCGTGGTCAGTGGTCTGGCCCGCGGGGTTGACGGCGCGGCGCACGACGGAGCTCTGGCCGTGCAGGGGCGTACGGTAGCCCTACTGGGGTCAGGGGTTGACATTATCTACCCGCAGGAACATAAAACGTTGGCTCAACGAGTGCGCCGCCACGGAATTCTCGTTAGCGAGCTATTGCCGGGAACGCCGCCGAAAGCTGCGCATTTTCCTCAACGGAATCGGTTGATCAGCGGACTCTCGCGGGTGGTGGTTGTTGTCGAGGCGTCCCAACGGAGCGGTTCTCTCATCACCGCACGGTTGGCCCTGGAGCAGGGCCGGGAGGTAATGGGAGTACCAGGGAACATCTTGAGCGGTCGGAATCGCGGCGTGCACGCGTTGCTGAGAGATGGGGCAAAGATTGTTGAAGGTGTTGACGATATTCTAGAGGAGTGCTGGGCTGAGGTTCCTGCAGAACGTGGCAATGAGGCAGAAGTGACGAACGAGCCGTTGTTCAGATATCTTTTGCCTGGCGAGAGCTACGGACTCGACGAATTGATTGCCTTGTCTGGGGTCGACGGTCCGACACTCTTGCCGCGGCTACTCGAGTTAGAGCTTGCTGGGCTGGTCGCCCGTCACGTTGATGGTTGTTTTTCGCGTACCGCGGCACGGCACATTCGGACGGGGATGGTAGGGTAGTTTGAAGATACGGCGGACGAGGTGAAGCCGCCGGCATGAGGGTGGGAACATGGCAAAGGCGCTGGTTGTCGTTGAATCGCCGGCCAAAGCGAAGACCATCAACAAGTACCTTGGTCGAGACTTCAAGGTCGTCGCCTCGATGGGACACATACGGGATCTACCTAAGAGCAAGCTTGGGGTGGATGTCGATGAGGGGTTCGTCCCTGTGTACGAGCCAATCGCGGCTCGCAAGAAAGTCATCAAGGAACTCCGGGACGCAGCCAAGGGAGTTCAGCAGATTTACATTGCCACGGACCCGGATCGAGAGGGCGAGGCCATTGGGTGGCACTTGGCGAACGAGCTCGGGACCAAGCAGCGAAAGGTCGGACGGCTGCTTTTCAATGAGATCACCAAACAGGCGGTGCTCGCGGCCCTAGAAGAAGAGCGGGCGATCGATCTACGTATGGTCGATGCACAGCAAGCACGTCGCGTGCTCGACCGACTCGTTGGCTACAAGTTAAGTCCCCTGCTGTGGGACAAGGTGCGGCGGGGGCTTAGTGCTGGTCGTGTCCAATCCGTTGCGCTCAAGCTGGTCTGCGATCGGGAGAGTGAAATAGACCAGTTCACGTCGGAGGAGTACTGGCACATTTTTGCTCGGCTTGCTGGCGGTGTACCGCCGGAGTTTGAGGCAAAGGTTGTAAAGAAGCAGAAGAACGCGCTGAAGGTTACCAATGAGAGCGACGCAAAGACGGTAGTGTCGGATCTCGAACAGGCTCAATTCGTGGTCAGTGCGCTGGCCACGAAGGAGCGTAAGAAGCAGGCGCCACCGCCATTCATTACGAGTAAATTGCAGCAGGCGGCACGTTTCCCGGTCAAGAAGACCATGATGGTTGCGCAGCAGCTCTACGAGGGGATTGAGCTGCCGGGTGAGGGAGCGGTGGGACTGATCACATATATGCGGACCGATTCGCCACGGGTATCGGATCAGGCGGTTGCGGATGTACGCACGCATATTGGCGATCAATACGGTGCCGAGTTCGTACCGGCGAAGCCTCGTCACTTCCGAAAGAAGGCTGACGCGCAGGATGCGCACGAGGCCATTCGACCGACCGGCATGCAATACCACCCTGAAGTGGTGCGTCCGCACTTGAGTCGTGACCAGTACTCACTCTACCGACTGATCTGGAACCGGTTCGTGGCTTCGCAAATGTCGCCGGCGTTGTTCGACGATACCACCCTCGAGGTCGAAGCCGGTGATTACGTACTACGCACAAAGGGATCTGTTCAGAAGTTTGCCGGTTGGCTCACGCTCTACCAGGCGGGTACACCCAGTAGCGGGGACACGGGGGAGGCTCCGTTTGGGGCAGAGGGCGCAGATAGTGATGATGGTGCGGCCACCGGGTTGCTTCCGTCGTTAACTGTTGGTGACCGGCTTACGTTGAAGAAACTTGATCCTCAGCAGAAATTCACGCAACCGCCGCCTCGGTTCAGTGAGGCGACTCTCGTGAAGGAACTCGAGGAGAATGGTATCGGTCGCCCTAGCACATACGCGTCGATTATCGGGGTACTGCAGTCGCGCGAGTACACGGAAAAGATCGAAGGGCGTTTTCGCCCGACCCCTCTTGGCCGTATGGTCATTGATCTACTTGGCCGCAGCTTTGATGACATTTTGGCGGTTGACTATACCCGCGGCCTTGAAGAGCAGCTTGACAAGATTGAGGAAGGCTCGGCCGACTATCGAACCACGCTCGCTACCTTTTACGAGAAATTCAGCACGGACCTTGGTCAGGCGGCCGAGGCAATGCCGAATATTAAGGGCGAGGGGCTTCCCAGCGACGAGAGCTGTGACAAGTGTGGAGCCGCGATGGTGCTCAAGGTCGGGCGCTTCGGTGTGTTTCTCGCTTGCAGTGCGTATCCCGAGTGCCAGAACACCCGCGAAGTAGAGAAGACCGAGCAGACGGATGAAGAGGCCGACCCTGAGCCGTGCGAAAACTGTGGCAAACCGATGGTGCTCAAGAGAGGGCGCTTCGGGCAGTTCCTCGCGTGTTCTGGTTATCCCGACTGCAAGACGACGCGCAAACTGATTGAGACAAAGGCTGGTCTGACTGCGGCCAAGCCGGACCAAGTGCTCGACGAGAAGTGTCCCCAATGTGAGTCAAACCTGGTCGTCAAGCAGGGGCGGTTCGGTGAGTTCACGGCATGCAGTGATTATCCGAAGTGTCGCTATGTCAAACTGAAATCAACCGGCGTGGCCTGTCCGGCGGATGGGGGCGATGTGGTGGAGCGTAAGTCAAAACGAGGTCGTGCGTTCTACGGGTGTAGCAATTATCCGAAGTGTGACTTTACGCTTTGGAACCGCCCACTGGCCGAGGTTTGTCCGAAATGCAGCGCGCCGTTTCTGGTCGAGAAGGTTACGAAACGGTGGGGCCGTCAAGTTCTTTGTCACAGTGATGATTGCGATTATTCCCGTACTGAAGAGGCTGTGTCGGCGTAAGACGAGCACCGAACCGGAAGAGCTTTGTGGTCCGTGACGTCGTGGAGGGTGTCCCGCGGTTGAGCACCGGCTGTACGTCGAGCAGGATACGACACCGCCCGAGTTGGTAAAGCCGGGCCAGATATGATGGGCCGCGACGAAGTTCTGAACCTCTCGTGAGGTGGACGTTCCGTCAACCGGGCGTCGTGACAGAGGACCGCTCTTATGTGGACGCACCTTCACGCGTTTCTCGATTACCTGCGCTTCAACCGCAATCTCTCGACACGGACAGTCCGAGCCTACGAGAGCGATTTGAAGCAGTTCTTGGGGTTTCTGGAACGTCGATTCGGTCGGCCTGGGGCTCAGATTGTTCCCGGTGAGATCGATCACGTGGTCGTTCGTGAGTTCATGGCTGAACTCTATGATCGTGGGCAGGCGCGCGCATCGTCCGCGCGACGGCTGGCCGCCATTCGATCATTTGGGCGGTATCTCCGACGTGAGGAAGTCATCGATCGTGAACCTGGTGCACAGGTGGCGACGCCCAAGCAGGAGCGAAAGATGCCGGCGCGCCTCGAGGAGAATGACGTGGCGCGGTTGCTTGAGGCACCAGACGTAGATACTCCGCTTGGTCGCCGTGACCGGGCCATTCTCGAGTTGTTCTATGCTTCCGGGCTCCGGCTCAGTGAGCTGGTGGGGCTGGATCTCGAAGATATCAATTTGAGCAGCCGGCTCGTGCGGGTTCTCGGTAAAGGCGGCAAGGAGCGCATTATTCCCTTCAACCCAAAGACTGCCGCCGCGGTACGCCAGTATCTGGGTGACAGAGAGGAACTCGTTCGTCGACGCAGCGCGGATGAGCAGGTTGCACCGCGCCGGGGGCGTCGCGTATCTGAGCCGCTCTTTGTCAACTATAGGGGAGGGCGGTTGTCTGGCCGTAGCGTGGACCGACT
>CAZPZZ010000122.1:0-12706 GCA_964591245.1 uncultured Vicinamibacteraceae bacterium
GCTCGTGAGGTAGGTGCGAAGACCGCGGCCTCGAATGGAGCCGGATTAGGAAGTACGAAATACGATGCCTCAAGATAGAAACCGCGAATCTGCTGGGCCACGTTGGGGTTGACGCCGCTCGTCCGTTGCAACGTTCGATTCAACTCCCCCATACCATCGAGCCACGCATGGGCGTACTGGGCCCGTGCTTCTAGCTCTCCCAACCGATACCGGGTGTCCACTTCCACCATCGTGACCTGAGTTTCCCCCCGGGGAAAACTGCAGCCAGTCTTACCGCGCCAGAAGCTGGCACCAGCCCACAGTCCGCGACGCCCGACATACTCAATTCGTCCCGTCGTGGCAGCATTCCGGACATTCGCCTCAGACCCTTTTTGTCG
Organism: uncultured Vicinamibacteraceae bacterium; assembly: GCA_964591245.1. Lineage (GTDB taxonomy): Bacteria > Acidobacteriota > Vicinamibacteria > Vicinamibacterales > UBA8438 > CAZPZZ01. Next base: position 378 of record CAZPZZ010000122.1, read on the forward strand.
ACCTTCCCGCACCCCCTCGGCAGCACTGAACCCAGACGCGTCGAGTGGCGCCATGACGTAGGCCCGGTACCGGAGCCCTCTGCCGAACTCTCCATGTACACCCGCACCGGCTTCAAACCAGGTACTCGGGACAATGACCGTATCGACAAACGGGCGCTCCACACCGTGATACACCGGCGGTTCATGACGCTCGTTGATGATTCCCACTGGAACCAGCAGCATGCCCGCACGAAAATTGACTTCCCGACTGACCAGAAAGTCGATATAGGCCTGTTCGAGTTCGAACTCACCCGCCCGCTCCAATCCCTCCACAAACGCGTGCTCCAACTCAAGCTCCGAGACGAAGCGGATCCGGTCCGTGAAACTGTGTGTGAACAGCAGCACGAACCGGTGAAAGTCGAGTACACCGTCCTGGTTCTCGATATTGTTGAAGTGAAAATCCATGTATCCCGACACGCTACTCAACAATGGAGCCTGCTGTCGTGGACCGCTGTCCTGGACTCCACTCCGACTGGCCAAACCACCTCGTTCCGGCTTGAATTTTCCGCCAATTGGATCCGTCACCAGCCACTTGCCCGCAGCCCAGTCGCTCAATCGCCCAAACGGCGAGCGCTCGTCGCCACGAACGGTCTGGGCCAGAGCGTTCTGCGACAGAGCCAACATGATCGCAGGCAACGCGAGCGGCAACAAAGTCCGCAGGCTGTATCGCTCAATTCTTCTAAACATAAAAACAATAAACTTTGACTATGGTTACACATGTTTTTCAATAGTCAAAATAACAAGCATGCACAGGCAGAAATGAACGCGTAGTCTGGGCGTACATTCGGAACCATCCCAGTCAGGGATGCAACCGGGTCCTAACAGAACTGGCAGGAAACTCGTCCGACCGAATCAGGCGTGTTCGCGCGCAAGACCTTCGTTGAGGGCCACTCCGAATCCGGGTCCATCTGACACACGGATCCGACCATTCTCGAAGCGCTCCGGTGGTTCGATCAGATCGCCTCGCCACGACACTTCACCCCACTGAAACTCGAGCACGTCGAAATTGGACATGGCCGCACACAGCTGTACACTCGCCGCCGTCGAGACCGGACCGCTGGGATTGTGCGGCGACACGGCCACGCCGTAGAGATCTGCAATAGCTGCGATACGTCGAGCTTCGCTCAATCCCCCGCAGTGCTTGACATCCGGCATGATGACATCCACTGCGCGCTGCTGGCACAAGGGAGCGAAGCCTTCAATCCCGAACAAGAACTCTCCACCCGCCATTGGCTGTGCGATAGCGTCGTGAATCGTCCGCGTCTCCTCCACGCGCTGCGGTGGAATCGGCTCTTCGTACCAGGACAACCGATACGGTTCAAGGCGGCGCGCGATCTCGATCGACAGCGGGACGTCAAAATTACTATGAGCGTCAATCTTGATGTCGACGTCCGGCCCGACCGCCGCGCGCATTGCTTCGATACATTCCACCCCGAGGTTGGCCGCCGCTGCCACTTCCTCGGCTGGCTGCGTCAACGCGGGAAATCCATCGAACGGTGCCGCCTTAAGCGCCGTGAACCCATCATTTGCGGCAGCTTCGGCATTGGCCGCAAAACCGCCGGGCATCCGATTTGCCGTTGCCCGGTTGATATTTGCGTAGGCGGGTAGGTCTTCCCAAAGTCGACCACCGAACAGATCACTGACCGGCGCGCCCAACGCCTTCCCCGTCAAATCCCAGAGAGCCTGTTCGATCGCACTAAAGGCCGTGGCCTGCACACGATCTCCAGACAACGCCATACCCCGACCACGCTGCCGATACTGTTCGATCTGAAACGGCGATTCGTCACGTACGAAATCAAAATACGTCTCGAGTTCCGGAAACTCGGTACGCCGCCCCAGCGAGGCCTCACCCAACCCGACCAGCCCCTGGTTCGTGGCCAGTTGAACGAATAACCAAGTCGTTCTTGCGGTCGCTCGTACCACTGTCAATTCCAGTCCAGTCACACGGAGACCAGAACGAGCTTCTTGCCTCAGAACGCGTGCGGTCGCTGGACTGATCGGCGCAACTGCGGGAATTGCCGCCACGGCCGGGATGGCGCGTAAGAAGGAGCGACGGCTCTCGCCGCGCTCAGAAGACTTCGTGCGATGTGCGCTCATTGCCATACCTCTGGATGATCTGTTTTTCGCATCTTACCAGTGATACACGCGGTCACTTCCGGTACGTCTGCGGATCGCGAACTCCCAACCAGTAGATTGACAGCCGTCGCCCTGCTCTCGAATCAATGTTCCCTCTGCCTTCATCAGGGTCTGGCAATCTTGTAGAGATAGCGATGGCCACGCAGAAAAAGCTCATCCCCGACAATTGCGGGTGACGCGTCGAACTCGTCGTCTAAGTCATTGGAGGCGAGCAGTTCATAGCGAGCCCCGTGCCTGATCACCAGCGTGGTACCTTCGCGCCCGGTGATGTAGACACGCCCCGCCGCACCGACCGGAGAAGCAAAAACATTCGGAATCCCCCGTAGACGTTGCCGCTGATAGTGAGGCATCCCGGTACGCGGATCGTAGACTGACAAGATTCCATCGTTGCTCTTGATCACATACAGGGCATTCTCATAGAGCAGGGGAGACGGCACATACGGTGTATCGCGGTCGAGTTGCCAGGCGATCGCACCACTCTCGGCAATGTCCCCATGAGCGTCCGCAAGCCGGATGGCCTGCAGATTGTTACCACGGTAGCCGCTCATGACGAACACCATCCCGTCGGCGTGCACGGGAGACGGGATCGCATTCATCGTCGTGCCGCGACTGCGCCAAACCACATCACCGGTCTCCAGGTCATAGCTATAGACCTGTTCCATGGCCGGGGTGATGACCTGGGCTCGTCCAGCGTGCTCCACCACGAGCGGAGTGGCCCAGGTGTCAATCTCCTCCCTATTCGCCCTCCAACGTTCCTCTCCAGTCCGCGTGTCAAACGCGACCACGAACGACTGCCCACCAAGATGATCCCATGTCACCACCAACGTGTCATGGTACAGAGCCGGTGTCGTCCCCTCGCCAAAAGCGTTACGCATGTGGCGCGTACCCAAATCAACCTGCCATTCGAGCTCTCCGTCAAAGTCAAAAGCGTAGAGGCCCCAGCTGCCGAAAAACGCAAAGACGCGCTCACCGTCGGTGACAGCTGATCCCGAAGCGTAGGAGCCATTCGGTTGCTGGTAGCCTTCGTGAGGTAACGCCTCACGGGCAACGCGTTGCCACACGAGTTCACCCGTCTCTCGATGGAATGCCAGGACGATGAACCGTTGTCGCTGCACCATCGCGGACCCACGACTACGGCGTCCGCGACGGCCAGTCGAGGACGAACCACCATCCCCCACCCCGACTGGCTCGCCGAACGACACCGCCGAGAGCACGAACACTCGATCACCCCATACGATGGGCGACGCCAACCCCCGACCCGGAACCGCCACCTTCCACGCGATATTCTGCGACTCGTCCCACTGGAGCGGTGGATCGCCAAAAGGGGCGACACCGGTTGATTGGGGGCCCCTCCACTGACCCCAATACCGCTCCGACTCGGAGACTTGGGCTTCCGCAGGCCAGACGTCGCCACACACGAGTAAGAACACGAAGACGACAATCACACGCATCACTATTCCCCGTCCCCCTCGCTTCGGATCAGTATGCCCTCTGGCGTACGGCCAGTAGGTGTTCCACGGACGGACGATCAGCAGGCCCCCGACCCACATGAAGATACCGGACGATCCCGTCCGGGTTGATGAGCACATCCCCACCTTGCTGGACGGTATCCGCCCTGGGCCAACGGGGTAAACGCCCATCAAGAGCTTCTCTGGCGTACACCCGCATCGTGGCACCCCCCCAGAGGTCGCGCCATCTCGCCCGGTGCATTGAATAGGCGCGGTACAGCTTCCGGTCAACATCGACCAGCAGTGGCCAACACAATCCCGTTTCTTCAACGTACTCGGCCGCGAAGGGAAGCGCCTCGAAGGTCAGGATCAGTGGAGCGATGTCCAACTGTTCAAGCGTGGTACGGGCCCGTTGCAACTGCAACAGGTGTCGTCGACAGGGAAGTCAATACAAGTGCCGATGAAACACAAGCAGGAGCCACCGCCCACGATACGCCTCCAGGCGATGCAACCCTCCAGCGGTGTCCCGCAGCGCGAACGGCACCGCGGGACCATCCAACCGCCCGATCATGCTGGCCCTTCCACAGAGGCAAAAGCCACGCTCCACGTGCAGACGGCCAGCATCATCACTGAACGGACCAGTCCGGCTCGGGCGACTGGAGGTTAATTCGCCACATAGCGGTGCAACGCCGGACGGACTGTGTCGGCAACCCAGATGTCGCCGTTTGGAGCCTTCGTCATGTAATGTGCCTCGCCGAACTCACCGAGACCTTTACCTGGCTGTCCTGTCGCTCCAACCGCCTTCCCATCGGCGTCCAGCCTCAAAATCTCACCAGCGAAGCCGCTCACCATGTACATCTGTCCGTCTGCATCAATGTGCAACCCGCAGGGCAATCCTTTGTAGGGCCGCTGCTCGACAAACGCACCACCGGCCGTGAAGATCTGAACCCGACGATTCTGGCGGTCGGCAACGTACAGCAATCCCGCATCATCTACGACGATCGAATGCGGCGTGTCGAACTGCCCGGGACCAGTCCCTTGACCACCCCACGACGTCATGAGCTCACCCTCGCTATTGAACTTTACGACACGAGGCTCACCACGCCCATGGCCCACGAGCACGAAGATCTCGCCCTCGGCGTTAATTGTCAGATCGGTCGGTTCGTTCAATAACCCATCGGCGGGCACGCCTGCCTGCTCATGCGTGCCGATCGTCATCAGCACATCACCGTCTGGACTCATCTTGGTCACCGTGTGTCCATTGACATCTGTCGTCCAGATGTTGCCCTCGGCATCGAGCCGCATGCCATGGGGACGGAGATATTCACCCTGGCCCCACGAATGTAAGAACTCTCCGTTCTCATCGAACTCCATCAGCGGATTGGGACCACGGTTGAACACCAGCAGCGTGTTCTTGGTTGTCCAGACAACACTCGAAGGAGCTCCCATTTCCATGTCGACGGGAATCTCAAGTCCGTTCTCCACCGGATGGTAGCCGAGGACCGGCGCATCCTCCATCTGCGCCGGATCCGGCGCATCGAGAATCTGGGCATTGGCAAGGTTGGCAAGAGCAAATACGACCGACGCGGCAACGGCGACAGTCCGGACTACCCGACCTGATTTCGACATAAGGACTCCTCGATAAATAAACCGCTGGAATGCCTCAAATTGTAGCACCGCCCAGATTCCGCGCCCGCCCAGATTCCACGTAGCCCCTCCACGCCCCCATCTTGACAGTCTACGGAAACACCATGTACGGTGTGCCCAAGAAACGGAGGAGACTTATCAAAGAAGCATATAAACTCACTTGTTGTAGCTGCGGTGCTCGCCCTCGGGTTCCTCTCCTCAGACATATCTGCCGAAGAGACCGTCACTGGACGCCTCGTCGAAGCCGGCTGCGCCGCCATGGGCAGCTCGCAACCCAGCGCCGAACATGTCGCCTGTATGGTGCGTTGTGCCAAAAACGGAGATCCGATCGGCATCCTCACGGCGGACGGACTTTACAAGATCACCGGAGACTGGGCCACGAACCATCCCGAGAAGTTAGCAGAGCTCATGGCGAAACAGGTACGGGCGACAGGCGACGCCAGCGAAGCCGGTGGAGAGAAGCTCTTTTCTGTCGAGACGATCGAACTCGCGGAGTAACAGATCTGTTCAGCGACTCCATTGCATCTCCGCACTCCGGGGCCCGTCACGGGTATCCGTGACGGCTCCTCCTCTGTGTTATCTGCGATACCGTTCTGGTGTGCCTCGGGGCGAAGGGTTACCCCGGCGATCGCGACGATCCGGAGGGACGCACTGGCTCATCGCGGGACCATGTAATCAGGTGAATTGCGCAGCAGTTTTGGCTAGTGTGGTCGTTCTACGCAAACAAGTTTCATGGCGGCGAACGCCACACCCTACTGATCCAACTGCCGCGGACGTCGACGCGCTCCAAGGTCAAGCAGGAGTGCTTCCATTTCTGGCCAACGCTTACCAGTATTGGAATAAAACACCCCCTCGGCAATCGTCAACGGCGTCCACCCTTTGTCGTTGACCGCTTCCAAATCAGCGCCCTGTTCGAGGAGGAAACGAACAAGGGGCTCAGAACCGCGAATGACGCTCCCGTGTAATGCCGTGTCCCCGTTGGCGTCGACTGTCGTCACGACGTCCCCCAATTCCAGCATCAGTTGAACGGCCGCGAACGCTTCTTCATTGGTCCCCGGACTCTCGCCCACCGCCCAGATACCAACACCCGCCGCGACCATCAGAGGCGTAGTCCCATCCTCATTCGGGATCAGTGGGTCTGCACCGAGGCGGACAAGCAGTCGCATCAACTCAACGTCAGCAGCCTTCGCCGCGAGCAGGAAGGGTGTCGCGCCTACCCGATTCAATACGTTGCGATAGCCCCCCGTACCTGATCCATCTGCACCACGAGGCTCTTTGATTTCGCGAGCGTTCAGGTCCGCGCCATACCGTGCCAAAGCCTCCACAAATTGAAGGTCAGAAACCATCCCGGTTGGAATGGGTGCTGGATTATTGAAACCAAGATTTGGCCGACGAGCCCATACCAGTTGATGGAGCGTGGTCCACCCCTGGTCGTCGGCATTCGGGTCGGCTCCCCGCTGCAGGAGCCACACGCCGAGATCATAGTGTGCATTGAGGGCAGCCAGCGCGAGCGCGCTCAAACCAGACGGAAGCTGATCGTCAACATCGGCCCCGGCCGTCACAAGCACTCGCGCGGCGGCGAGTTGGTTGTGCCGGACAGCAAACAGCAGCGGCGTGAAGCCGCCAGCCGATCGTGCGTGTACGTTCGCCCCCGCCTCGAGTAGCGACTGCACGGCCGCCACATTCCCCTCGACCGCAGCCCACATCAACGCGGTCTGGTGCCTCCACTCCTCGCGGGCATCGACGTCGGCCCCGTGCGCTAACAGCGCCAGTACGGCCTCCGTCCCCCCCGCGCGAGCGGTGCGCATCAACGCGGTCTCTCCCTCTGGCAAACCAACATTTGGATCACCACCGGCCGCCAGTAGGAGCTCAAGCATCGCGGCGCTGCCATTCGTCGCCGCGGCGAGGAGGGGCGTTACGCCATACCTATTGGCCAGGGCCGGGTCCGCGCCAGCCCGCAAAAGTAATTCGGCTGCGGCCACATCATCCCGATGGGCCGCCCATTGCAGCGCTGTCGTACCGTCAACATCAGGCGTATTGGGATCTTCGTGGATCAACAGGATCCGGAGTTGCTCCGCATCGCCAGTACGGACGGCATCGACGAGCGGAATACCGGCCGCCCCGCTCGCGCCCGCAGCCACGAGCCATAGAATGATCAGGAGCAGCCCGCCCGTCAGCGAGGCCCGTGGCGAGACGGTGCTCGAATAGCGCTGCAACATTCCTACACCCCTGAAAGCTCTGTAAGCCGTCCGGTACTGTCACCGAGCGTTTCCGCTGGCAATCCGGCCTTGTCGAGCATGCTAATAAGCAGGTTGGTCATCGGCGTGTCCTTCGGGTACTGCAAATGCCGACCTCCAGCGAGACGTCCGGCCCCACCACCAACCACAAGCTCTGGCAAGTCAAAGTGCGCGTGATCATTGCTATCACCGAGACCACCGCCATAAAGCACCATCGAGTGATCAAGCAGCGACCCGTCGCCATCCGGTGCCGAGCTGAGACTCTCGAGGAAATGTGTGAACAAGCTCACGTGGTGGGTATTGATCTTTGTCAGCTTCGCGAGCTTTTCGGGATCATTACGGTGGTGAGACAACCCATGATGTGGATCGGGAACCCCGAGGTGCGGATACGTACGTCCACCAAGTTCGCGACCGAACATGAACGTGAACACGCGCGTGATGTCCGCCTGATACGCGAGCGACAGCAAATCAAACATCAGCTTGATGTGATCCTCGAACGTATCAGGAATCCCCACCGGCCGCGCCAACGCGGGCAACTCGGCGTCAACGCTCTGCGCCTCGGCCAATACGATGCGCCGCTCAAGAGCACGGATGGCATCGAGATACTGATCCAGTCGCGCTCGATCGCCCGTCCCGATCTCTCGTTCCAACGACGCGAGATCATCACTCACCGAGTCCAAGATGCTGCGATCTCGTCGCATCTCAGTCACGCGCTGCTCGGTCGTGCCTCCCTCGCCAAACAACCGCTCAAACACAACGCGCGGATTGTTCTCCATTGGCAACGGTGTCGTTGCAGACCGCCACGCGACCGTATTCAAATACACGCAGCTATATCCGTTCTCGCAATTCCCGACCAGCCCGTCGAGATCGATGGCCAGTTCAAGCGAGGGCAACGGCGTGTCGTGTCCCAATACCCGTGCTGCCAGCTGATCGGCAGTGATCCCAGCCTCTACATCCGAGCCCTCCGTCTGCCGTGGATGCACACCATTGAGCCACGTCGCGCTCGCTCGCGAGTGCTCGCCGTTCCCATCACCGAGCGGCTCAGCCTGGCCGTGGGCAAGCCGACTCAGCACGGTTAACTGATCGCGGTAGGGAGCTAACGGCTGCAAGATAGGAGACAGCTCAAAGTCTGTGCCAGTGGTCGCGGGCGTCCATTGCTGCATCACCGCGCCATTGGGGATGTAGACGAATCCCAGTCGCTGTACGGGACGCGTCGCCGCCCTGGAGGCAGCCGAAAGCCCGGACAACGCAGGCACCATTGCATCGAGGAATGGCAACGCAACAGTGGCACCCATGCCCCGGAGAAAGGTTCGACGAGGTAGTGATAACTTCCTGATGATCATGATTGCGTTCTCCGCATCTGGAAGGGTGGGCTCTTGATGATGCCCAGGATAACCGAGGAAAAACGATGTCCGTCGCGGGCGGCCTCACGTCTGATGGCTCGAACGGCCGGTGCATCCGTGTGGTCGACCCCGCGGCCCAACGCGTACGTCAGCAGCTTCTCAGTCAAGGTGGTCACGAACAACTCCGGGCGCTTGAGCAGTGCCTCACGCAACCCGACCACTCCTTCGAAATTCGTGCCGTCTGGCAACATTCCAGACGCGTCGATGGGCGCGTTCGACTCGCTCCTCGTGCGAAATCGACCAACCGCATCGAATTGCTCGAGCGCAAAGCCCGGCGGATCCATCACTCGATGGCAGCTTGCGCACACCGGATTGGCTCGATGCTGTTCCATCGCCTGACGCATCGACAGTGCGTCACCCCCGTCCGTCGTCTCTTGAAGCGACGGCACATCGGGTGGAGGCAGAGGGGGCGGTGTACCCAACAAATTTTCCAGTACCCACTTTCCGCGTAGAACCGGCGACGTCCGAGTAGGGTACGCCGTGGCAGACAGGATACTCCCGTGTCCGAGCAATCCTCTTCGGGCGTCCTCCTCAACAGCAATCCGCCGGAAGTGGCTGCCGTAGATGTTTGGAATCCCGTAGTGCCGCGCAAGCCGCTCGTTCACAAACGTGTAATCAGCCGTGAGGAACTCGAGCACGCTGCGATCCTCACGCAAAATGCTCTCAAAAAACAGCTCTGTCTCACGCTGGAAGGCTTGGCGAAGCGCCTCCCCGAAATCAGGAAACCGATCCTCATCCGGCGTCAACGCCCGTACGTTTCGCAGATACAACCATTGGCCAGCGAAATTCTCGACCAACGCATCCGCCCTGGGATCAGCCAACATCCGACGGGCCTGTGCTTCTAGAACCGCAGGCCTATGGAGCTCACCAGCGATGGCCACCTCGAGCAGCGCGTCATCAGGGACGCTGCTCCATAGGAAAAAGGACAACCGCGAGGCAAGTTCAAGGTCATTGAGCGCGTAGACGCCACCAGCCTCCAGTCCAGCCGGGTCTCGCTCAATTCGGAACAAGAACTCAGGACTGGCCAACATCCGTCTGAGTCCCAGTGCCACACCCATCTCGAAACCACCATCGGCACGCCCTTGCTCGAAGAACTCGAGCAGCACCTCAAGATCCTGTTCGGTCACCGGCCGCCGATAAGCGCGTCCTGCTAGATTCCGGAAAATCTCTCTGGCACAGGGCAACTCCTCAGAGGCAGTCGCCGGGTGACAGACAAAAATACGGTCGCGACTAGGCGTCGACTGGGCCGGCGCCAGACCACTGGACTCAAATGGCCCTGAAATCGTGACACTGCCAACATACGGCTGAAACCGGGTATCGCCACCGGTAATGCTCGTATAGGGCCGTCGAAATGGCTCACGCAACGTCTCCACGTACGCCGATGTCTTCTGATGAAACGTCACCTGGACCGTATGGGGACCGGCTCGCACCGGAACTCGTACCTCCCACTCTTCATCCGCGGCACGTTGGCGGGCAAGATACTCTCGATACTCGGGGCTGCTCCGTTCGACGCCCTCGGGAGCAGGCTCCCCAACCACGAAGGACTCCAGGCCTTGGCCATCCAAACTCACCTCGAGTTGGTGTGGTGTGTTGAAGGACTTCAACGTTCCGCTCGCATCACGACCCAACTGCACGCGGAAGGTGTATTCGGCGTCTTCAGGAAAGGTGAACTCAAAACGTCCGCCCCCGCGGGTCCCCAACGGTAAACCATCGAGGCGCTCGTCCTGCGTAAGATCGGTCGCGAGCCGGAAGGTCTCAGCCGTGGGGGAGGACGATGGTATCCCGACCGCCAGGCTGCTGATCTTCTTCGCCGCCGACAAGTAGCGTTCGAGCAAAGTGGGAGACATGCCCAGCACTCCGGCAATGTTGTCAAACCCGTAGCTTCCGTCGTCGGCGGGCAATAACGCACTTACGTCGACTTCGAGTGCAAGCAGATCACGGATGACGTTGTGATATTCACGCCGGTTGAGTCGATGGAAGGTATCAGTCCGCCCGGGGTTGGGCCGTTCGCCAGCCGCCTGGTCGAGCGCCTCCTCCAACCAGATCGTGAACGCCGTGTACGTGGCGTCGGCTGGACGCGGCCGTGGCGACGGCGGCATGGCTCCGGCGCGCAGCTTGCGTACGACCGTCTCCCAGATTTCGGGATCCTCAGCCACGTTGGCCACATCCACGGCGTCCAGTGCCAGATCGCCAGTACGCAGTCGCGAATTGTGACAGCTGACACAGTACCGGTCGAGCAATGCTCGCCCGGTTTCCGCGGATATTTCGCCGGTCGCCTGCTCGCCCTCGCTCGCGCGCAGTATTCCGGATCCCAAGGTGACGACCACCAACAACACAGTCGCGCGTACGAATAGGCCCCGCATTTGCCCTCTAAAGGTTGGTAGACACAGTTGCCGTGATTAACGCGGTCATTTTACCACCGCACTGACAACTGATACATAGGATTACGAGACGCGCCGTCGATACCAATCAGCCGTCGCCCGCATTCCCACTTCGAACGACGTAGCGTCAGTCCAAAATCGACGGCCGAACTTTGCAGCGTCTACGCGGAACGGACGGTTCCACCGATAGTGCATCTCCTTAAACTCTCGCATGGCGGGACTGACCAAACCGGTAAGATTCAACAAAATCGCCGATCTTGCTGACAACGTCAACGTCTGGTTCGCTATCTCGGCAAACAGTTGCAGCAGCTGGCGAGGAGTACGGTCTGGTGCATTCGGTACATGCCAGGCCTGCCCCATTGCCTCGTCATCTGCTTCTCCGATGGAGACCAATGCCCTCGCCACGTCCGGCACATAACTCACCGAATGGGCCTGATCAATGCCCCCGACCCACTTCACGGACTTGCCCTGCGCAATCCGCCCAAGGGTCTGCTCGCCCAGCACCGATCTGGTGACTCCCGGCCCATAGAAATCACTCACCCGCAGCGCCGCCACTTGCACGCTTCCGGCCCGATGGGCTTCGCGCCACATCCTCGTCAGGCGAGCACACGTCGCCGGCGTGCGACCGTACGTTGTCAGCGGTAGATCTTCGGTAAGCACCTCATCAGTGGGTCCATACATGTACAGGTTGTCTACAAAGACGAAACGAGCTCCTACGGCAGCCGTCCCCGCAAGCATCCCCTCCATCATCAAAGGCCAGCGTTCAAGCCAACGTGTGTTCTCCACACCCACGCACCCGTAGACGACCGTGGCACCGTCACAGGCACGGGCCAGCAGGCCAGGATCACCCACATTCGCCTGGCGCACCTCAACGCCCGGTGGGAACTGGGCAATGCCACTCCGTGTCACGACACGTACGGCACAGTCGCGAACACGGAGCCGGTCTACCACGGCTCGGCCGACCGGTCCCGCTCCAAGCACCACATTGAGAGCACCGTTTCCAGCCATCGAACGCTCCTACCTGGATTTCGACTCTAG
>CAZPZZ010000123.1:0-10928 GCA_964591245.1 uncultured Vicinamibacteraceae bacterium
TTGGGACAACTTCCCGCGGAATTGGTCCAACCTACGAGGATAAGGTTGGAAGGCGGGGAATCCGCGTCTCGGATTTGGTTGATACGTCTGAGGATGGTCCGCTGGCCGCCGCTGTACGGGAGCGAGTGTCCGCTCGCAATGCAGCCATCGGGCCGCCGGAGTTAGATTGGCGTGACGTTCACGTGGAATTGCGCGCGTCGTGGAAACGGCTCGAGCGGTGGATCGGAGATGCCTCTCTGTTTCTTGCTCGTGCGATGGAGGTTGGCGAGCGCGTACTGTTCGAGGGGGCGCAAGGCACACTGTTGGATATCGATCACGGGACGTATCCGTTCGTGTCTTCATCGAATGGAACGGTCGGCGGTATCTGTACAGGGTTAGGCGTAGGAGCCCGTTCGATAGGGGCTGTATTGGGAATTGCCAAAGCGTATACAACACGCGTTGGAGAGGGACCGTTTCCGACAGAATTGCACGGCGCGATGGGGGCACAACTGCGTGAGAGTGGGCATGAATTCGGTGCATCAACTGGACGTCCGCGTCGATGTGGCTGGTACGATGCCGTTGCCTTGCGGTACGCGGTGCGCATCAACGGTCTTGATGCATTAGCTGTGACCAAACTGGATGTCCTGGATGGCTTAGACGAGATCCCGTTCTGCGTCGCCTACCGTCATGGTGACCAAATTCTTAGGGAATTTCCATCGCATGGTGCAACGCTTGCCGAGTGCGAGCCCGTGTACGAGCGCTTACCGGGATGGTCAACTCCAACTGCGGGAGTACGGCGTTTCGAGGATTTGCCGCGCGAGGCGAAAACGTATCTTGATCGGTTAGTGGAAGTTACAGGAGTGCCAGTGGCATTGGTGTCAACGGGTTCGGATCGGGACGACACCATTGTTGTCGATGGTGGTTTGATTGACCAGTGGCGCTCGGTGGCGACGGTTGATGGATAGTGTTATGTGGCGTGGTCTAGCGGTGAGAACGCGCTGTGTTGACTCTGATGCGGTGTGTCATCCACGTACTGGTGCACCCGTGCGAGCCGAGCGCGGTATGAGGACAGGCCTCGGCGGATCACGCTGGCGTGGTCATGCGGTGGCCGGAGCGTGCGCGATCATCCTCTCGGCCTGCGCAGGGTTTGATTCCGAGTCGGACGACCTTGTTCGCGGGGCGGAGGCGCGGCGTTTCGTCGAGGAGGCTGAGGCCCGGTTGCTCGACCTGTGGATTGGCGCCGAGCGGGCGGGATGGGTGCAGAGTACGTATCTCACCGACGATACGACGGTGCTCGCCGCGGAGGCGCGTGCATCGGTCATCGAGGCGACAATGGAGTTGGCCGACGAGGTCGGGCGCTTCGACAGTGTGACGCTCCCGGAGGAGACCCGGCGCAAGCTTGACCTGCTGGTGACGTCCGTTGACCTGCCGGCGCCAGCCAGTCCGATTTTGCAAAATGAGTTATCGAGTCTGACGGCTGAACTGGAAGCTATTTACGGCCGTGGCCAATATTGTCCGGGTGGTCAATCTGAGTGTTTGAGTCTTCCGGAGATGGAGCGTCAGTTGGCCGAGGCGCGCGATACTGACGAACTGGTTGAACTGTGGACGGGGTGGCGTCTGGTCTCGCCGGCGATGAGGGATCAATACACCCGTTTCGTCGAGTTGGCGAATGCGGGGGCACGAGACCTCGGATTTAACGACCTCGGGGCCCTGTGGCGGGCGAGTTATGAATTGCCTCCTGGGCAGCTCATCGCCGAGCTTGAACGCTTGTGGGCGGAAGTTCGACCGCTGTACGAGGCGCTCCATTGTCACGTGCGCGCCGGTCTCGCTGATAACTATGGGTCGGCGCTCGTGCCGGGTGACGAGCCGATTCCCGCGCATCTCCTCGGGAACATGTGGGGGCAGTCATGGGGGAATATCTACGATCTGGTTGCCCCATCCGAGAGAGAGCCGGGATTTGACTTGACCGAGCGGCTGGTCGCCAACGGGGTCGATTCCGTTGAGTTGGTTCGGATCGGTGAACGATTCTTCAGTTCGTTGGGCTTCGAGCCGTTGCCGGAGACGTTTTGGACCCGTTCGCTATTTGTACAGCCTCGCGATCGCGATGTTGTCTGCCACGCGAGTGCGTGGGACATTGATTTCGCCTCTGACGTTCGTATCAAGATGTGCATCGACGTCAATGATGAAGATTTTGCTACGGTGCATCACGAACTCGGACACAACTACTATCAGCGGGCATATCAAGCCCAAAGTCCATTGTTCCGTGCAGGTGCGAACAAAGCGTTTCATGAAGGTATTGGCGACACCATTGCGCTTTCTCTCACTCCTGCGTATCTCCGTGACATTGGCTTGCTGAACCGCGGTTCTTCCTCGGAGGATGAGGTCGGTGGGTTGCTCAAGCTGGCGCTCGATAAGGTAGCGTTTCTTCCGTTTGGGCTGATGGTAGACCAGTGGCGCTGGAAGGTGTTTTCTGGTGATATCCGTGCCGAGGAATATAACGAGGAGTGGTGGAGTCTTCGACGGGCCTACCAGGGCGTTCGTGCTCCAGTCCCACGCAGTGAAGCAGACTTCGACCCGGGCGCCAAGTATCACGTGCCAGCCAACGTCTCGTACACGCGGTATTTCCTTGCACATATCCTCCAATTCCAGTTCCACCGGGCATTGTGCGCGGTGGCAGGACGCGAGGGCCCCCTTCATCAGTGCTCTATCTTTGGAAGCGCGGAGGCGGGGCGCCAGCTACGGACGACGTTGGAGTTAGGGGCGAGCCGGCCGTGGCCTGATGCGCTCGAGTTACTCACGGGGAGTCGGGAACTGGACTCGTCCGCCTTGGTTGACTACTTCGCACCACTGCAGGCGTGGCTCGATGAGCAGAACGCCGGCCGCTCCTGCGGTTGGTGAGCCTGGTACTTCACGGTTTGCGATTGTCGAATTCAGTTGTTCCGCAGCCAGTTACTCTCCCAAGTACTCCACGTCGGTGACGGGGGTGGACCAGGTGGTGGTCGCGTCAATGTTGATGGCGATGTGCGTCATCGGTCCGTTTGGCCAGGCCCCGTGCCAGTGGCGCTCCTCCGGAGCGAAGGAGATGAGATCTCCCGCTTCCGCCTCCTGGACCGGAGCGCCGGCACGTTGAAATCGACAGCGCCCTTCGACGATCTGTAGGAGCTGCGGGCCAGAATGACTGTGCCAGTTCGTACGTGCGCCCGCCTCGAATGCGACGCGGTAGACGTGGCTCGGCGGACTGGCGGATGTGTGATTCATCCGCGTCAGCCGAGCCTGTCCGACGAACGTGTTCGGATCCGATGGTTCACTGTCGAGCGCCGCGAGCGTGAACACCTGCATCAGGGGACCGCGGCGCGCGCGAGCGCCATGACCATCTGGATGATGACATACGGGATAACCACAAGTTGAATGAGGATGAAGAGGGCTCCTGGGGCCGAGGGGCCGCTCGCCGTGGCAGGAGGAGCCGCGGAGGTTACCTCCGGTGCGGTAGAGAATGGTGGTGCCGTGCCGCTGCCAGATGAGTCCCCTGATGTCCCGTACTTCGCGATCACGTAGATAGCACCTCCGGCGATGAGTATCACCAGCACGGTTCCGATGTTGAGAAAGCCGGTGCGTGCGTAGGACACGATGGCGTAGCCGATCGAACCGGGTAGCAATGCGTAGTACACAAAGGGCATCAGGGTGAGTCGAATCACGGAGCCCTCTCGTCCAAGCAGGCCAACCACGGCGGAGGCCGCGACGACATTGTGGACACAGATCATGTTGCCGGCTGCACCGCCGATGGCTTGCAGCGCCACCATCCAACTTGGATCTACATTGATGCGTGGTCCCATTTCAAACTGAAAGAGGGAGAACATCATGTTGCTCACGGTATTGCTACCGGCTACTGCGGCGCCAATGCCCCCGATGAATGGGGCAAAGATCGGATAAGCGGAACCGGCGAGCGCGGCAACGCCGTCGGCAAGCGCCACAGGCATGCGCTCGTAGCCTGCCGCTCCGCCATTCGTGTTCAGGAAAATCTGCACCATCGGCACGGTAAAAACTAGCGCGACCGAGGCGGCCGTCGTCACCTTTAATGACGTTGCCCATGAACGCGCGTAGGCGGCCGGTTCGATGCGGTGCACGAAATAGGTCAAAAGAGAGACGACGATGAAAATTGCACCGGGTAGATAGAGTGGTTGGACGCTGCCTGAGATGCTGGTGCCGAATATGTTGGGCCAGTTGATGGCTACCGACTGGAGCAAGGCGCCGAAAGGCAGGGGAGTGCCGATGAATGGAATCTCCTGTAGGCGCGTTACCACCAGCAATAGCGCGACCATGACGTATGGAAACCAGGCTTTGAACATTCCCATTTCGCCGTGAGCCGAGCCAATATCCTTTACCTCAACCGATCCCGTCCATTCGGCGGGCCAGGTGCTTTTGTCTCCGAATTGCCAGGCTTGCTCAGGCGGCGGTACGAGAAATCCGGACCGCGCGGCGGTGACGACGATCGCCAACCCGGTAAGCCCACCGAGCAGCGCCGGGAATTCAGGGCCAAGCAGGTAGGCCGCGGCGAGATAGGGGACCGTCATGGAGAGTGCAGCAAAGAGGGCGAATTTCCAGACCTTGAGTCCGTCGACCCACGATCGAGCGGGACCAAAGAATCGTGTCATGGCGGACACGAGAATGAGCGGAATCAGAGTGCCAGCGATAGCGTGAAGCGTCGCGACTTTGAGACCGATGAATCCGAGGAAGTCACTCCAGACTGGATACCCGGCCTGCGTGGCAAATGCTTCCACGGCGGCTGCGCCGGTCAGGCCGTTATTGACGCCGACGAGAATCGGGGTGCCGGCAGCGCCGAAAGAGACTGGCGTGCTTTGGATAATCATGCCGGCAGTGACGGCGGCCATTCCAGGGAACCCAAGCCCGACGAGAAGGGGGACGGCTACCGCGGCGGGAGTCCCAAAACCGGCGGAGCCTTCGATGAACGACCCGAACAGCCACGCAACGATGATGACCTGTATGCGGCGGTCACTGCTGATGTCGGTAAATCCACGACGGATCGTGCGGAGCGCTCCGCTTTCCTGCAGGGTGTTGAGTAGCAGGATCGCGCCAAAAATAATGTAGAGAAGAGTAAGTGCAACGATCAGCCCATTGACGGTGGCTGCCGCGACCTGCACTCCGGGTATCTGCCACACGAAGAGGGCAAGGACGGCCGCGACTGCGTAGGTGAGTGGCATGGCCCGGCTGGCCGGCCACCGCAGTACTACTAGAAAAACCGCAACCGTTGCGATCGGCAACAGCGATAAAATCGCCAACATTGTCGTGCCCATTCGGGGCTCCCCTTTCAGAAGCGCTGTGCTGCTCTCGCTTCGTCGTCGAATTGTTCAAACACGTACGTCAATTAGCCGTCTGAACGAGTTTGTCTGGGCGACGATGGCCATGCCGACTGTTTCGCAGTGCGGTGCATGCGGAACACCCCCAGATTTCCCGGCTGTTGCGTGTGGTGTCCATCGTTGCTTCTACCTTTTCGACTCCATCACCCTGGCCCGCGGGCCGGCACGATTGAGGCCCAACCTCCATCGGCTGGCCCTTGCGTGCGCTGCTTTCAGTTGATCTCCGCATCGGGGAGATGTGAGCTTGAGCGTATCGACTGTGCAATTGTAGCGCAGGCGGTGCCGGACAGGTCAGAAGGCTTGCCCGTTCTCACTTTTTTGCCATCCGTGCGATCAAGAATTGGAGAGCCCGAGGCAAGATCCCGTCAGTTTGGCGGGATACGATTTAGCCGGCGTGGATTACATGCGACACGAGTTGATACAGGTCGTGCAGATATTGCTGGGGGGACGCAATGGGTGAACACGTGAAGGTTGCCCGAGTGGAAGATGTGGCGCCAGGTACGGTCAAGTGTGTCCGGACCCGTGGTCTAAAGATTGCTCTCTTCAACGACGGAGGGACGTTCAGGGCGTATGACGACTACTGCACACATGTGGGAGGGCCGCTGACAGAGGGGTCCTGTGAAGATGGCGTAGTGACCTGTATGTGGCATGGCGCGCAGTTTCGCGTCGCTGATGGTTCACCGCTGACGCCACCCGCGGGGGGCAAGCTCCGAGCCTACGGACTACGTGTGCAAGATGGCAATGTGGAACTGGCTGTCGAGTAAGAAGCGAGATGCCACGCAGGAACATCAGGAGTGACACGGGTGTTCGCTGGGGGATGCGGCGCTTGAGAGAATGTACAGTCGTTTGAGAGTGCCCGTGCGTAGTGCGTTGGGCACGTGATGAGGCGTAGGGTAACCGGGGCATGGACACTCTATTCCTGGAGTACGAGGCATGAGACGAGGCGTTTTCGTTATAGCTGTATGGTGGGGAGTCGTGAGCGCGGGGCATTCGAGTGTTGCCGGGCAAGGTCTGGCCCCGAGCGTGATTTGGTTCAACGGAACGATCATCACGATGGAAGGCGATGAAGTCGCAGAGGCGGTCGCAATCTTTGGGGACGAGGTCGTCGCCGTTGGGACATCCAGCGCGTTACAGACAATGGCCGGGCCAGAGACGGAAGTGGTTGACCTGGCGGGGCGGACGATGACCCCGGGGTTTTACGCTCCACATGATCATTTTCCAGGGTCCGGTCGGATCGCGGTGACCCAGGTGGATCTCAATAGTCCACCGATTGGTGCTATCGAAACCATGGACGATCTCGTGGAGGCCCTGCGCGTCCGCGCAGTTGAACTGCCGGATGGGGCGTGGGTCTCGGGTCGAGGTTACGACGATACGTTGCTTGCGGAGCGCCGACATCCGACCCGTATTGACCTGGATCGTGTTTCGACTCGCCATCCTATCTATATTGGACATACGTCGGGCCACTTGGGGGTTGCCAACAGCTTGGCTCTGGAGTTGGCTGGAATTACTCGCGAAACTCCTGACCCTTCTGGTGGTGTGATCAGAAGGGATCCAGAGACGGGTGAGCCGAACGGGGTATTCGAAGAAAGTGGGGGCCTGGTGAGTCGCCTGGTTCCTCCGCCGACGGCACAGCAGATCATGGAAGGGTATCGGGTTGCGGTCGAGGATTATATCGAGGACGGCGTGACCACGGCAGTCATTGCCGGGGGAGGACGTAGAGCCCTCGAAGGACTACAACGTGCGCGTGCGGCTGGCATCCTTTCGCTTCGCGTGATCACAATGATGTCCCGTGGGAGTCCAGGTCAGCCGTCAGCGGCCGAGTCTGGTGGGATCGTTTCCGGATTCGGTGACAGCTATCTCAAGTTGGGGGCGATCAAGATTGTCCAGGATGGCTCAAATCAAGGCTACACGGGGTATTTTACGGAGCCCTATCACACGCCGTTCAACGGGGATGCGGAGTATCGTGGTTATCCGCGCCGTAGTCGTGAAGACCTCACGACGATGGTGCGTGAACTGCACGAGGATGGATACCAGATTGCGATACATGCCAACGGCGATGCGGCGATCGACGACGTGATTCACGCGTTTCGAGAGGCGCAGCGGGCATTTCCCAGAGAGGACGCCAGGCACCGGATCGAGCACTGTCAGATGGTGCGTGCAGATCAGCTGGACGCGATCGCGGAATTGGGACTCTCTCCCTCATTCTTTGTAGGTCATGTCTACTATTGGGGCGACCGTCATCGCGATATTTTCATGGGGCCAGAGCGCGCAGCGGGAATTAGCGCGCTGCATTCGGCGATCGCTCGCGGCATCAGGTTCACTGTGCATGACGACACACCGGTCACGCCGGTCGATCCGTTACAACTCGTGTGGGTATCCGTGAATCGGAAGACTCGGTCGAACCAGGTTCTTGGTCCAGCGGAACGGATCAGCCCGTACCAGGCTCTACGAGCCATCACGATCGACGCAGCCTGGCAGAATTTCGAAGAGGAATACAAGGGGTCTATTGCACCCGGCAAGCTCGCCGATTTCGTGATTCTCGATGCGAATCCGTTGGAGGTCGAGCCGATGTCCATCCGTGATATTCAGGTGATGGAAACAATTGTCGGCGGAGTTTCCGTTTACGAGCGAGGGTTGTCGTCCGAGCGTTCGCGTTCTCTCCGATGACTACCACCCTCTCGCTCGACCCCACTTTGAAGCCCCTGCACGTGGGCGCCTTAGCGTTGGGCTGCATCATCGGATTCGGCTGCTTTGTGTTGCCTGGAGATCTTCTCGCGACGGCGGGGCCACTTGGGGCATCGTTGGGCGTGTTCCTTGGCGGCGGCGCGATGTTGGTCATTGCCCGGAGCTACGGCGTGATGGTGCGTGCCTATCCAGTCGCGGGTGCCGAGTTCGCCTACGCTTACCGGGTCGGCGGACGGTATCACGCGTACGCGTGTGGCTGGCTACTGGCGCTTGGTTACTTGAGTATCGTGCCACTCAATGCGACCGCACTCGGGTTACTCGGGAAATTTGTTGCACCGCAGCTGTTCGCGCGCGGGTATCTGTATGACGTAGCAGGCTTGGAGGTGTTTGTCGGTGAAATCGTGCTAGCGAGCGCAGCCATTACGGCCATTGCGACGTTACAGATTCTCGGCGCGCGGACGGTGGGGGCCGCGCAGGTTGGACTGACGGGATTACTCATCGTGGGGGTGGTGGTTGTAGGGGTTGGGATGCCGATGTCGGCGGTCGCTTCTCTGGGGAACCTGGAGCCGCCCTTTGCGCTGGGTCGGAGCCCAATCAGCGGAGTTCTCGCAGTCTTCGCGATTGCACCGTGGCTCTTTGTTGGGTTCGACACGTTACCGCAGGCGGCAGAGGAGTTCGATTTTTCGCCGCATCAAGGGTTCCGCCTGATGACCGTGGCTATAGGGCTAGGCGCGTTGATGTACGTGGCGATGATTCTTGCCACCGGACTTGTTGGCCCATGGCCGGAACTGGTGGCTGCGTCTCCGTTGTGGCCGACGGGAACCGCGGTTGTGGACGGGTTGGGGCCGATTGGGTTGGCGTGTCTTACCGTGGCGGTCGCGATGGCGGTGTTTAGCGGCATCAATGGCTTCTTCATGGCCTCGAGCCGATTGTTGTTTGGAATGGGGCGCGCACAGCTCTTACCGGCATGGTTCTCGCGTCTGCACCCTACGTATCGGACCCCGAGCAACGCCGTGGTCTTCGTCGCGATCACGTCGCTGGTGGCGCCATGGTTTGGTCGTGAGGTCATTGTCTGGGTGGTCGACATGGCAGCACTGGGTACCGCCTTCGGATATCTGTATACGTGCGTGGCCGCCTCCCGGTTGAGCGGTGAGGGCGATGTGGAGGCCCCTGGTGACGCACGTTACGTGCACCACATGGGTGCCGTCCTGTCGGTGGGGTTCATTGCGTTACTCTGTGTGCCGGGGATGCCAGGCTTCATGGCGGCCCCGTCCTGGGTGGCGCTGGGGGCGTGGCTGGCATTGGGACTCATCTTTTTCGCAAGCCAGGCGACGCGGTATCGTGGCTTATCTGTATCTGCACTTGACGGTTTGATCCTGCGGCGGGGCGGGTCCGGTGGGGTGTTGCCGAAGTGACGTGCTCTGTACCCGGCAAGGTAGGGGCGTGTCGTGTGAGCGGGATCAATGGAGTTCGGTCTCGTTGTACTGCTCCAGAGTATTATTTCTGCGAGGGACGTAAAGGCGGAGATCGGTCAGGCTGGCACGACCTTCATATGCGTTGGTGTACGGATCGCCGATCACGAAATAGTCTGGGTAGACGGAGCCTGCGGGCCATTGGTCTGGCCACGTCGTGGATCCGTACGCATCAACCTGAACCAGGTCGCCATTGAAGCGACCGTCGTATTCGCCGGGTGCGGTGTTGTAGTGCCAGATGGGTATGTCGTCAACGACGAATGGACGATGAAAGCGTAGCGTCTTCTGGCCGACGCGCGCAAAATTTCCGCTTACCTCCAAGGTGTAGCCGTTAGCGTGTCGTTCGATGGCAAACGTGTAGAATTCGCCTGGCATTAATTCGGGTTGGAGTTCCGCCGCTGATGACAATTCGGGCTCGGCAAGGCCTTCGGAGCAGGTGGTCATGAACCACTGTGAATTGCCCGGTAATCCACCCGGACTTGGTGTCCATACCGGGAGGCCACTAATCCACATATTGACGGTGTTGAAGCTACTCTCACGGTAGTCGTAATACTCTTTGGTCTGGGAGTTACAGATCCGGCCTCCGGTGCCGTCGCCGATCCGATCTGGGTGTTGCGAAAAGGCGTCGATCAAGACTTTGCGGCGGTAGTGCCAGAAATGGTTGTTCCGCGGGATTGGATTGGCGAAATCTACAATAGCGAGAAAGTGAAATCCGTTGTATCCGTACGGGCCTTCACGGACGCTTTGCCATTGGCAATAGGGCACTGACGCATCGCCGAGCCAACCCGGTTGCTGGGAGCCTTCGCCCCAGGGGTGCTGGGTTTTGCAGGCTTCGGTCCCATAGCCGTTGATCCGGCCGTCGTACGCGATTTCTCCGTGGCGTTTCCCGCCAAAATCTACGGTCATTAATTTGTATTCGATGCGGTAGTTGGGCGGTAACGCGTACGTCGAACGAAAAATGATTCCTCCAGTATGGTCCGGGACTTCCATTACCGCGACGTGGGTGTCGCCCAGCGTTTGGGTTGTAACGGATGGCGGTGCTTCAATGATTCCATTCTTGTCCCAATCACGGGCGGAGAGCGAGGCCGTTAACCAACCATTCTGGCCGAACGAGAATTCCTTCACATAGGTGGTAAACGATGACACCGCCCTGAGCCAAGACGGGCCGTAATCATTCAAGAACCAGAGCCCGGCATCGTCCATGATCGAGTCGAAGGGTTGGTTGTAGCCGTCCCAGAGCCAGGGTGCGGTGGATTCGTGCATGGGGGTGGAGAAATCTTCCGCATAGAGCAATACCCAATCTGTCTGATTGTGGTCGTGGTTCCTGGAAGGCTGACCATCAGCTGAGCCTAATAGCAAGATGGCCAGTAGGGCGCCGGTAGACGCAATGGCGCCATAGGCTCTCAATCCGACGTGG
>CAZPZZ010000123.1:11028-12526 GCA_964591245.1 uncultured Vicinamibacteraceae bacterium
CCGTCTCACCGCGACTGATAGTTCCTACTATAGCCAGTGCGTCCGTTTGTCATCG
The DNA here is from genome assembly GCA_964591245.1 of uncultured Vicinamibacteraceae bacterium. GTDB lineage: Bacteria > Acidobacteriota > Vicinamibacteria > Vicinamibacterales > UBA8438 > CAZPZZ01. The sequence goes on from CAZPZZ010000123.1 coordinate 11,084, forward strand.
TCCAGGTCCGACCATCTGCTTGCACAGTGGCCTTAATCCAGTGTCCGTCGCAGTCGTCTTCCTCGGTGAGATTGGCGATGAGGCGCTCGTCCGTGTTGTAGGCGGCGTCATCGGCCAAGGCCTGATGAGATTGCCAGACATCGCCAACACTGGCCGTGCTCTGGACAACGGACAGTGAGTCTGGTGTGCCGCCTTTACGTGGGCCGTTATTGATCACGGCCACCGTTGGCTGGAGCGCCCCGGCGAGTTCGGGGCGAATGGCACCATAGCCCCCATGGTGCGGAACCTGCCACAGATCCACGACTCCAAGCCGGTTTTCGGGGCAGGCCAGGGCATACTCCCGGTCCGGAGTCATATCGCCCATGTTAAGGAACTGGAATGCTCCAAATGACAGCAAATAGCCGAGGCTATGCCCGTTTTCGCCCATGTCTGGATCTGGCGGGCTCACACCGTCACAGAGCCGATTGGGTAGGCGATCTTCTAGTGATTCTACGAGGTTGCGATGTGCAGCGATGAACGAAAACTCGAGTCGCGGCAATGGGAGTTTGTCGCCGGGAACGACAGACCGCCGTCGATCGCCGGCGACGGACGTGTACTCGTCCCAGAGTGTGCGACCGTCTTCTCGGTCCAATTCCACGCTCTCGCCATGGTCGATGATTTGCCCGATGGGTACGCGATCGGCTAGCGCCTCGAGGCCACCGACGTGGTCTCGGTGGAAGTGGGAGAAAAGGAGGTAATCGATCTCGGAGACGTCGGCGTCTCTCATGGCTGCCTGGATCCGCTCGGCGTCGCGTGCGTCCGCCCGCGGCCAGCCCGTGTCCATCAATATCGTGTCACCTTGAGGGGTGATGACGAGCGTTGCGGCACCGCCCTCGACGTCGATCCAGTAAATGCTCAGTGTCTCGGGAGACTGGGCAAAGGCTGCGGTAGGAAGCGCAAGTACTCCCACCAGCGTGGTCACAGTTACCATTCGCCGAAGTGACAAGGTAGTCTGGAACATGGGATGTGTCCTCAAGTGACGAGTTTGAGTAGCCAGCCTACCGCATTCCGAGACCATCTGCTACCCGGGGGCTGGGGGTAGTCCCTGTTTCTGCCCGCTGCTCAATCTGTTGCGCAATGCCTTCACCTATTGGTCATGCGTTGGCCGGTATTGCCGTCGGTACGTTGATTGGGCGCGACACGCGTGCACGTGTCGCGCTGTGGTCTGGCCAACGGTCAATTCTGGTTTTGTTTGCTCTGCTCGGGATTGTCCCGGATATTGATCTGCTTGCAAGTGGAAGCCATAGGCAGGCGACTCACTCTCTTTTGGGGATGGTGTTCGCGGGGGGCGCGATAGCTTGTGTGGCACCTGGACGCCCCTGGCTCTGGGGAGCCAGTGCGGCGTCTTACGGTAGTCATCTCCTGCTTGACTGGCTCGGAGGTGACCCGGTTGCGCCGTCAGGG
>CAZPZZ010000124.1:0-12507 GCA_964591245.1 uncultured Vicinamibacteraceae bacterium
GGCGTTGAGGGTGCACCGTTACGAGGTCTGGTGTTGATGTTGACTGCGGGCGCGCGTTCCGCAGGTGGCGTCAAGGCTCGGTGTGTATAGAATCCGGGATGGCGCCACGATGCGTCGCTGGGAGGTCAGGAGACCTGTTTTTCTGCAATGTCTTACGGCAGGTATGGATCTTCGCCTTTTAGGTGAGAGGTGCGAGCGAGTATGAGCAGGCGGCAATGAATTGCGCGGTGACGTATCAATTACCGGAATCGCTGGGCGAGGACGTTCTCGAGGCACGCCTGGCTAGTGTGTTTACGGTACGCAGCGAGCGGCTTCAAGACAGCGAACAGATTTACTACGACACGTTCGACTGGCGAGTATATCGAGACAAGGGCGCGTTATCGACGACTACGGAACCAGGAGGGCTCCGGTTGCGGTGGGAGGGCTTTGATGGCCAGGTCCGTTATCGGTCGGCACCGCTTGTAGAGTGCCCTAGTGTCGCTAGTGCGCTTCCGCCTGGTCAATTTCGCGAGGCGCTCACGCGGGTCACGAGCGCGCGTAGGTTGTTGCCGCTCGTTCGTCTTACCGGGCGTGGAGCCACCCATGCGGTGCTCGATCGACGAGCGAAGACGGTGGTGCGGCTTACGATCGAACGGCGCAAGGCGTTCGGAGAGGCGGGTCCGTCTGTGGCGTTGCCGCCGTGCGTGCGTGTGGTTTGTTTGACAGGGTATGAGACGGCATTTGCGAAGATGTGTCGGTTTCTCGAGCGGGAGTTCGCCGTGATGACCCGGCAGAGTGGAGACTTGACGCGCGCGCTGATCGCGATCGGCCGAACGTCGGTTGACTACACCGGGAAGTTGTCTCTGTCTTTGACTTCCTCGGAGCGAGCAGATCGCGCGGTTCGACGACTTTTGGTACATCTCTTCGAGATGATGGTGGTGAACGAGGATGGCCTCCGCCTCAACCTTGACACGGAGTTTTTGCACGATTTTCGAGTTAATGTTCGTCGTACGCGCTCCTGCTTGGGACAGCTCAAGAGTGTGTTTGATGAGCCGGTACGCCGACGTTTTGCCGATGAGTTCGCTTGGCTCGGGAAAGTAACGGGACCCACGCGGGATCTTGATGTGTATCAGGCCAAGCTTCTCGAGTACCGGACTGAGTTTCCTGCCGCTGTGCAGGACGCGCTTGTTCCGTTGGGGCGATACCTTCGTGCGCGGTGGCAGAAGGAGCATGCGGAGTTGACTCGGGCACTCGGGACCAAAAGGTATGCCACGCTCAAGCGCGAGTGGGGTGCATTCCTTGGCGCTGAGGTCAGTCGTGGTGGAAGAGATGCGGGACGTCCGATCAAAGATGTGGCGACGGAGCGTATAGCGCGGGCGTACAACCGTGTCCGCAAGTCTGGGCGACGGATCGATAATGAGACGCCGGCGACGGTAATTCACACACTCCGTATCGATTGTAAGAAGCTGCGCTATTTGCTTGAGTTTTTTCGGAGTGTGTTCGACGAACAGTTGGTCGCCGTGGTGGTTCGCTCGCTCAAGCGTTTGCAGGACGATCTCGGGGAGTTCAATGACCTGGAGGTCCAGGGGCAAGAACTGTCCATGATGGCCGACGATATGGTTGCGAAGGGGGCCGTGGACGCCCCGGCTTTGCTGGCCATGGGACGGTTGGTGGTGGCACTGGAGTCGAGGCAGGACACCGCGCGCAAGCGGTTGGGAAAGAGGATCGCGGGGTTCGTCGATCGGCGGACAGCCGAGCGGTTCGGTGCCTTGCTCGATGGGGTGTCGTGATGACGGTTCTGGCCGCGTACAACATTAAAGGAGGCGTGGGTAAGACCGCGGTCGCGGTGAATCTGGCCTACCTCGCGGCGCAGTCTGGCGCCGCCACGCTCCTCTGTGACTTGGATCCACAAGGGGCTGCGACCTACTGTTTTCGGATCAAGCCAAAGGTGAGGGGAGGAGCGAAGAAGTTGCTTCGTGGCCGCCGTTCACTCTCAAGGCATATCAGGGCTACGGATTATGACGGACTCGACGTGCTTCCCGCTGATTTTTCGTATCGACACTTGGATCTGGTAATCGATGATTCCCGGTCCAGTAAACGACTTGCCCAGCGTCTGAGTCCACTGATCGAGCAATACGAATATGTATTTCTCGACTGTGCTCCCAGTATTTCGCGGGTGTCAGAGGCTGTCTTTGCGGCAGCGGACGCGTTGGTCGTGCCGACGATTCCCACGACACTGTCGGTGCGCACACTCGAGCAGTTGACCCGTCATCTTCGGAAGCAGGAATTCTCTGTTTCGGTCCTTCCATTTTTCTCAATGGTCGATCGCCGCAAGGGGCTGCACCGGCGATTGTGTGCGGCTGATGGATGGCCGGTACCAATGCTCGAAACGGCCATTCCGTATTCGAGTGCCGTTGAGCAGATGAGCGTGCGGCGGGAGCCTCTACCAGCCTACGCTCCTGGTCAGGCGGCGACTCGTGCCTATGAACGACTGTGGGAGGAGGTGGCGAGGGGAAGGCACGTTGCGGGGGCTTCATCGTGAAGACCGTGTTGCTCTGGCGGCATGCCAAGTCGAGCCGGCCACTGGATGGCACCTCTGACGAGAAGCGGCCGCTTGCCAAGCGGGGCATTCGGGCGGCTAGCCGAGTGGGAGAGTTTCTGGCGCAGGGCGACCGGCTCCCACCGCGCATTCTGATCTCTCCAGCACTGCGGGCGCGGGAGACTGTGGAGATTGCGGTGCGATCTGGAAAATGGCGGGCGGATGTGGTCGCGGTGCCAGACCTTTATGGCGCGGCCCCTGACGACGTCTTACGGCTACTTCGCGAAGAGTCGGATGAGACGCAGTCGGTCTTATTGGTGGGGCATGAGCCCACATGGTCCGCACTCTCCAGTGGTCTGATTGGAGGGGGGGCGCCTTCGCTTTTCCACGGCTGCGCTGGCAAGAATCCATGTCGGGGTGTCGCGCTGGTCGAACATGGATTTTGGCAGAGGGCACCTCGTGTGGTTCGTCACGCCGCGGTTGCTCGTGGACGGGGATCACCCATAGCTTCTAGCAGGGGTCAGATGACCTGGAGGCGATATCCAGCCGCGGAGAGATATGCCGCTTCGGTCCTGAGATCGGCTCTGGTCAGCGGGTGTTCATCGAGCCAGAGAGGCGGGAACTGCAGGGTAATCCTCTTGCGTTCAGTCCTGAGCCCGAGTGCAGGGAGCGCGAGGGGGCTTCGGCTTCTGTGGAGCACGACGGCTAAACGTATCAATGTGGCCATCCGCTCGGCCGGTTTCAGCCAGTGAGTCGGTAGACGTCGAATGATGGCGGATGGGAATTTTCGCCGGTGGGCGCGTACAAGCGTGGCGAGCAGTTGTTGCTCGGGGAGAGAGAACCCGAGCATGTCAGCGTGGGCGACGATGTACTCGCCGTGACGATGGTAGTGGCTATGCGCGATATCCAAGCCTATTTCGTGCAAACGAGAAGCCCAGGAGAGAAAATTCTGCGCATCCTCGAAGTCGAGGCCCCAGCTGTCGCCGACTTGACTCAGCAAGTGAAGCGTTGTGCGTTCGACCCGTTCCGCTTGACTTCCATCGACGTTGGAACGATCCGCGAGCGCGTGGACACTGCGGGCGCGGACGTCGTGCTGCCGGATGCGGCCGAGTAGATCGTAGATGAGCCCTTCTCGAAGGGCGCCATCTGAACAGCGCATGGTTTTAATTGCGAGCCCCTGAAAGAGCGCAGAGAGAATGGCAGCACCCCCGGCAATAGAGGAGACTCGTCCATGGGTCAGGCCATCCAGTTTTAGTCGGTTGATCCGGCCTGCCTTGAGTAAGGCTTGACGAAGGCGCTTGATGGCGGCCGGGGTGATCCCATCTTGGCTCCAGCCGTGGATACGAACAAGTGTGGCGATCGCCCGGATCGTGCCCGAGGCCCCGACGACCTCTTGCCAGCCGAAGGCCCGAAAGCGCTCGCTGATCGGTTCGAGTTCCTGTAGGGCGGCGAGTTCGGCCCGATCCCAGTTTTCTTGGGTGAGGCGACCCTGTGGAAAGTGGGTGCGGCTGAAGGAGACGCAGCCCATGTACAGGCTTTCCATTTTTTCTGGCGTGAGCGCTTCTCCGGCAATAAGTTCTGTGCTGCCGCCGCCGATATCGACGACGAGGCGTCGTACGTCCGGGTCGGGTATGGTCTGAGTGACTCCGAGAAAAATGAGGCGGGCTTCTTCGATCCCCGAGATCGTTGCGATCGAGTGACCGAGGGCCTGTTCGGCTTCAATCAGAAAATCTTCGGAATCTACCGCAGCGCGTAAGGTGTTCGTGCCGACGGCCCGAACCGCCGCAGCGGGCATGTGGCGTACTCGCTGCCCGAACCGCCGTAAGCACTCGAGGGCACGTTGACGCGCATCAATAGTCAATCGGCCATCCGGGTCGAGACCTGACGCGAGTTGGATCATCTCTCGCAGTCGGTCGACGACGACGGGTTCGCCACCAGACGTGCGAGCCACCAGCATATGGAAGCTATTCGATCCCAGATCGATTGCGGCAATGGTGCTTGGTATGGGGCGAGTCTGGCTGGGCACGACCGTGTCCTATAATAGTCTAGTGACGAGTATGTGATCCTACTGTTACGCTGGTCGTCACCAGATTACTGCCGGTGGTGTGCTCAGTGCAGTGCGACCGCTTGGTGCGTGCGGGCGTTCCCGCCCGTAAACCGCTACCCGGGATAGAGCCGGAGCGTAAGCCTGAACTCCTTCCTTCTTTGATAACGATCTGTGTCGATTGAATCACGACTTCAAGCGCTTGGCCCAGGCAAGGCGTTCATCAGCCGGGAACTGAGCTGGCTTGGCTTTGCTCGTCGCGTGTTACATCTCGTGGGACGCCGGGACCTTGCCCTGCTCGAACGCGTGAAATTTGCCGGCATCATCGGAATGCTGCACGATGAATTCTTCATGAAGCGGATCAGCGGACTGAAACGTGAAGTAGCTCGTGGAGTGACCAAATTATCGATCGATGGACGTACCCCCGCAGATGAACTGGACGCCTGTCGGGAGCAACTTCTGCGACAGGCGGGTGATCTTAATCGTTTGTGGTCGAAAGAGCTGCGGCCGGAGTTGGCTCGGGCCGGGTTACCCGTACTGAATCACGACGAACTGACGGGCGATGAACGGGAGACGCTCAGGGATTACTTTACGCACAAAATTCAGCCGATATTGACCCCACTTGCCGTCGATTCGGAGCATCCGTTCCCGTTCATCAGTAATTTGGGGTTGAATCTCGCGGTGACTATCGGTCAGGGGAGGGACGAGCGTTTCGTGCGCATCAAGGTGCCCGGTAATCGGACACGGTGGGTTCCGCTGGGCCGACGTAGGGCGGTCGTTCCGATAGAACAGGTCATTGCTGCGAATTTGGATCTCATTTACCCGGGGGCTGCTCCCGCGGCAGTCCACCTGTTCAGGGTGACTCGCGGGGTCGAGGGCGAAATAGATCATTCGGACGACGAGAGGGAGAACGCCCTCATGGAGCCAGGGAGCATTGTTCGTCAGGTTAGCTCGGAGCTAAAAGCGAGACGCTTTGCTGGCGTGGTGCGTTTGCAGGTGGATCACCAGATGCCTCGGAAGCTCGTGAAGTGGTTGTGTCGGCAACTGGAGATCGACGCCTCGGTCGATGTGTATCCGACCGAGGGGATACTTGGGATAGACGCACTGAAAGACTTCGATGGGAATAACCGTGACGACCTCTGTGCGCCGGAGCATGATTCCGTCGATCACCCGCGTCTGGCTGCACTGAATCGCCAAAGTACGGCGGCCGTGTTCGACGAGATAGCAAAGGGCGACATCTTATTACACCATCCGTACCAGAGCTTTGACACCTCGGTGCTCCGTTTTCTGAATGCTGCCGCCTCCGATCCCGCAGTGTTGGCGATAAAGCTGACCATCTATCGGACGAGTCGAGAATCTCCACTGCTGCAAGCCCTCGCCGAGGCTGCGCGCCGGGGAAAACAGGTGGCTGTGTTGGTCGAAATTACCGCGAGGTTCGACGAAGCTCCGAACATTGCATGGGGCAGTTTTCTGGAGAAGGAGGGGGTGCATGTGTCGTATGGAGTCGAGCGGTTGAAGACACATGTCAAGCTGGCATTGGTGGTGCGCGAAGAGGCTGATGGCGTACGGTCTTACGCCCATTGCGGAACTGGGAACTATCACTCGGACACGGCCAAGGCCTACGAGGATTTAGGGCTGCTGACCTGCGATGAGTCTGTTTGCAACGACGTGGCGGCGGTATTTAACTCACTTACAGGGGGAATTCCCCATCCCAAACGCAGCAAGTTGCTTGTCGCGCCGGTCTCGATGCGCCGGCGATTTACGGAGTTGATTCGGCGCGAAGCCGGCCATGCCCAGGCTGGTCGTCCCTCCGGAATCGATGCCAAAATGAATCAACTGCAAGATGCGGGCATCATCCGAGAACTGTACGCGGCAAGTCAGGCCGGAGTACCGATTCAGTTAAACATCCGGGGGTTATGTTGTCTCCGTCCGGGTGTGGAGGGGCTTTCGGAGACGATTCGTGTCACGAGTATCGTCGGGCGATTTCTAGAACACAGTCGCGTGTTCCGGTTCCGCAACGGCGGGCAGCCGGAATACTTCATCGGATCAGCCGATTGGATGAAGCGGAATCTGGATGGGCGTGTTGAGACGGCTATTCCAGTCGAGGATGCTCGTTTGAAAGCCGAGTTGGATGAGATTCTCGATATTTACAATCGGGACAATTGTTCCGTCTGGGATTGCGGTGCTGACGGCGAGTATGTGCTGCGTGTGCCGCAGCCTGGCGAACCACGGCTGGAAGCCCAGGCAGAGTTCATTCGCCGCGCCGCAGTGAACCGGTCGTCGTGAGGCGCGATTGCTTTCCGGAAGAAGAGGCTGGTTGGATGTGAGTAGCCTCGTGGAGTGGCGTCAGAGTGTGCTAGCGGTAGAACACATGGAGCCCGATAGTGGTCGTTTGCTCACGCGGGATCTTCCAAGGAGCGCGTTCCAACGTACTGCCGTGGAAGAAGAGGGCGCCGGCGGTTGGATCGGTCGTAGGCATGGAGAGGAGATGGAGAGCCGTCGCGAGTGCACGTGCCCACTGAGCCTCGTGCTTTGGCGTATCACTCCTCCCGTCGCACCAGTAGCGGAACTGACACCCGGACCGTTCACCGCCTTGTCGCACGACCCCGCAGATTGTTTCGGGGAATTCGGGATGAGTACGTCGGTTGAAGACTACCCAGCCAACGGCCAGTAAGCCTTGTCGGGATTCGTTTCCGGCCTCCCAGTACATTGTCAGTGCTAGGCATTCCAGCTGTTCCGCGAGGGTGTTTTGTGGAACGGTTTGGGCTGCGCCCGCCGGCTGGTTCCAGATCCACAGTGCGAGCAGAATCACCAACGACACCTTCCATGTAGAGAGCCACGGCGGCGAATCTGGGGATGGTCGACACCACGATAACGGTGTATGCCGAACATGTTTCAGATCGGCGGTGAGTGACGCTGACGTCAGCCTGACAGGAGGATGCACGGATGTTTACTGTGTGAAAAATTAAGGCTGCAGAGACTCTTGCCCGGTGGATGTGTGATTACGGCAATTCTCTGAAGGTGCAGCGGCGAAGGAGTAGCGATGTCTCGATTACGATGCGTCGACGATGCAAGTCCAAGCGTTCTATGAGGTTTATTGTCCACCGGGAGCTACACACCTGTCAATGGAACGAATGCCTCAGCTCGCACTGACGAGAGTCCGATTGAGGGAAAGAAGTCAGCGACACGCAACGAAGGACCACTCGCGGGACTGACGGTGCGGGTTCAATAGAGTTCCCGCCTAAACTGCAAGGCTTCGGCGATGTGCTCTGCGGTGATGTGTTCAGTCTGGGCAAGATTCGCGATGGTCCGGGCGACCTTCATGATCCGGTGGCAGCTTCGTGCTGAGAGTTGGAAACGGTGACTGGCGGCGTCGAGCATTCGGTGCGGTTCCTGCCCAAGGGAACAGTGTCGGTCAATTAGGGGGCTTGGTAAATGTGCGTTCAGCAGCGCGCGTTTCATGTGGTGGTTGCGGCTGGCTTGTCGGGCGCGGGCGGCAAGTACGCGACGGCGCACGGCCGCCGAACATTCTCCCGGTTGTGTGTGGGTAAGGGTGCGGAAAGGGAGAGCGGGCACCCAGACGCTGAGGTCGATGCGGTCGCGAAGCGGCCCGGACAATTTGCTTCGATAGTGTTTCATCTGTAGTGGCGTGCAGTGACACGTTCCCGACGTAGCACCGAGGCGGCCACACGGGCACGGATTGCAAGCGGCAAGTAGTTGGAAGCGAGCGGGGAATGTCACCGTTCTTGCCGCTCGTGCAATGCGTACACTTCCCTCTTCGAGGGGTTGCCGCAAGGTTTCGAGCACTGCGCGCGAAAATTCGGGCGTTTCATCAAGGAAGAGGATGCCGTGATGGGCGAGGCTGATTTCACCTGGCCGGGGGATTGTCCCGCCTCCGGTCAGGGCAATGGTCGAAGCGCTGTGGTGGGGGGACCGAAATGGGGGTGTGGTGATCAGGCCGTCTCCCGGTGAGAGGAGGCCGGCGACGGAATGAATTGTTGTGACCTCCAGTGCGTGGTCGCGTGGCAGCTTGGGCAGGACATCCGGAAGTCGGCGGGCCACCATGCGCTTCCCGGCTCCAGGTGGCCCAACAAAGAGTAGATGGTGGCCGCCTGCCGCTCCGATTTCTAGCGCCCGCCGCGCGGTTGCTTGACCTCGGACGTCGCTGAGGTCAGCTAACGCGGTCGGCTGGGATCTGTGTGAGGAGGAGGCCTGTTGCATTTGGGGAGCGTGGCCGGTGAGAAGGTCTACGGCGTCTTGGAGCGACGCGACTGGTAAGACCTGGAGCCCGTCGATGGCCAGTGCCTCGCCGGTGTTTTCCGCGGGTATCATGACGCGGGCAATACCCATGCGGTGAGCGTGTGCGCAAATTGGTAAGGCGCCGGGTACCGCACGCACAGCACCGTCCAGCGACAGTTCCCCCAAGATGACGGTATCGGAAATTGTGCGATTCGGGATTTTGCCCGTGGCTCCGAGTAGTCCTATCGCGATTGGGAGATCGAAAGCCGCGCCGTTCTTGCGGACGCTTGTCGGCGAGAGATTGATGGTGATGCGTCCACTGGGAAATGGCAGTCCAGAATTCTTGATCGCGCTTTCGACACGATTCCGACTTTCGCGAACGCTCGTATCTGCCAGGCCGACAAGGGTTGTGGTGGGGAGGCCTCCATCGGAGACGTCGACTTCAACGGTGACGGCGTACGCCTCGACACCAAAGAGCGCACCAGTCCGTACCGTGGCAAGCATGGGAAAGTTCCTTGCAAGGCGGTGACCGAATGAGTTTTCTGATTGGGTGAGGCCGCTTCTGCGGTTTCTTAGGCGGTGAGCCGGGTGGTCGCGAGAATTTCCATCAGCGCCAGTATCGTTCGATGAAAAATGTGCGCTGTTGACCCTGGCTGGTCCTATGGCCGTGTCTCCGCTTGTACAAAGATCCGGTGTTGCTCGCCGAGGTCTCTCGCCGCAGGCGTGATGATGGTCCGGTCGTGAATCCGGATCCGCTGTTGGTGCTCGAGTGCTTGTCGGACGTCGTCTTCACACACGAAATCAACGGCCGTGGTCGATTCCGGCGAGGGCGAGACGTCTGTGGTCGGAGAGGCAGGCACGCTGGGCGTGCGCGGTTTCAGTGGGGGAGAGGGATTGTCGGTCGCATCCTCGGTCGTCTGAGCGGCTACAACCCGTTCTTGGTCAGGTTCGGCTGCAGACTGAGTTGGTGACGTCAGGCCTCGAGTCGTCAGAAACGCGTCGATCCGCTCCGAGAGGAGTCTGGGATCAATGCGGGGTGATTCGGTGGATGGAGCCGTGGGCGATGGCGACGAGGATTGGCCTGCTGGACGAATCTCGTAGGCGAGGCGTTTGATGGTGAGCAGGTGTCTGGGGGTGATGTTGTCGGATGTGATGTTGCCACCGTGGCCCCCGCAGCCGAGGGTCATGGAGGGATCGAGTCCGGTTGTCATACCGATCGAGCCAAGTGTTGTCGGGGTGTTGACGACGATACGAAATGCCGGTTTCTTTAGGCCGAACTCCAGAATGACATCTTCGTTCTGTGAGTGGATCGACATCGTATGACCCATGCCACCGAAGCGGAGGATTTCCATGCAGCGCTTGCAGCCGGCACGCCAGTCGGTCACGGTGTAGAACGATAGCACCGGGCACAGTTTCTCGATGGACAAAGGATGTTCCCGGCCGACGCCCTCAAGATGTGCGATGAGTACTCGCGTATCGGGTGGTACGTCCAGTCCGACGCGCTGGGCGATCTCTTTCGCCGTTTTGCCCACCAATTCGGGGTTGGGTAATCGGTTTGGTGTGACGAGCGTTGCGGCCAGCCGGTCGCGTTCGGACGCACCAAGGAAATACCCTCCTTGCCGTTCGAACTCTCGCCGTACCTCTCCGGCGACGGCTTCGTCGACCACCACAGAGTTTTCCGACGAGCAGAGCACACCGTTGTCGAAGGTCTTTCCGGTGATGATGTCCGAGACGGCTTTGGGCACGTCGGCGGATCGCTCAATGTAGGCAGGGGCATTACCTGGACCGACGCCGTAGGCTGGCTTGCCGGTACTATAGGCCGCGCGAACCAGCCCAAGGCCTCCGGTGGCCAAGACCAGGGCGACCTCGCGCCGCCGCATGAGCTCTTGCGTGCCCTCGAGAGTGACGGTGGTCATGCAACCGATTGCGCCAACCGGCGCGCCGGCTCGGGTTGCCGCCTCGGTCATGACTTCTGCGACGCGATGAATCGCTCCCGCGGCGGCAGGGTGTGGGCTGAGCACGACGGCACATCGAGCCTTCAAGCAGACCAGTATTTTGTATATGGCGGTTGATGTCGGATTGGTGCTTGGGATGATGGCTGCGACGACCCCGAAGGGTTCTGCAATCTCCACGACGCGGTTTGCTTCGAGGCGGCGTACTACGCCCACGGTCCGCATGGGCTTGATGAATTGGTGAAGCGTTTCGGCGGCGAAGAGGTTCTTTCGCACTTTGTCCGGTTCGTTGCCGTAGCCGGTTTCTTCGACGGCCAGCCGGGCAAACGGAATGGCCTGTTTGGCTGCGGCCTCTGCTGCTGCGTCGACGATGCGATCGACTTGATCTTGATCGAGTTCCGCGAGTTGTGACTGCGCGGTCTGCGCGACGCGGAGGAGAGCCCTCGCTTCTCGAATCGAGTCGAGATCCCGATCGGCCGGTGCAGTGGGTTCAGCCATACCCTGTGTCTTGTGGCTGGGAGCGGTACGTGGCGCCTACTTGGTGACGGAAGCTTGCGGAATGATTTTCTCGACTTCCGCGTGGGGACGTGGAATTACGTGTACAGAGACCAATTCGCCAACCCGGCGTGCCGCAGCGGCGCCAGCATCCGTCGCCGCCTTGACGGCGCCTACGTCGCCCCGTACGAAGACCGTGACGTAACCCGCTCCAATATACTCCTTGCCGATCAAGACAACATTAGCCGCTTTTACCATGGCATCGGCGGCCTCGATGGATCCGATCAGGCCCTTGGTTTCGACCATTCCGAGCGCTTCGAGGGACATCACTCTTCTCCGGGTGTGACGACCGACCGCGTGGTGACCGGATGATCCGGGAATGGCTAGTCGGTGATACGCGGCATTCGCGAGCGCTATTGAAACAACGTCGCGCTGAACAAATGAAACACAGAACACAATGGTACTATGCTTAGCGTTTTGTAGCATATTGCGCCACAGAGGACAACAGCGCTACGATGCGCGCAATCGATATGGCTGTATCTAACTTATTGCTCTCTCCCCGATTCCTGCTCATCGGATGTCTCGCCGTTCTTCTCGGGTGCCAAGCTCCGGAGTCGGTGACGCCGGTAGCAACGCCCGCTGTTGGCCTAAATCGAGTGGCTGTCCCACTTGGTGGTCCAGTCGAAATGACCTACCGGTTCACTCCTGCTGTGGATGGACTCGGAGAAAGTGAGGACTATCGGGTCTTCGTGCATTTCCTGACGGATAGCGGAGAGATGATGTTTGCGGATGATCATTTTCCGCCCGTTCCTACTACCGAGTGGCAGGCGGGGCGCGAAGTGGTCTACGAGCGTCGTGTGCTTGTCCCGATTTACCCTTTTGTCGGGCAGGCGACGGTGGCTCTGGGGTTCTATTCCGAAGAAGACGGGGAACGCCTACCGCTCGCGGCGGAAGACCTCGGTCAACGGGAGTACGCGGTGGCGACATTGAGGATGGCACCTCAATCCGAAAGCGGTTTCTTGAGCTTCGGTGAGGGATGGCACGATCGTGAGTCGACGCCGGAGGACGTTACGAGGGAGTGGCAGTGGACGACCGGACATTCGACGATTTCCTTTCAGAACCCACGCACAGCTTCTACCCTGTCTCTTGAATTGAATGGACGCCCAGGGATGGTGAGCGCACCGCAGGTGCTGACCTTGATGGTCGGTGACACGAGCGTCGCGACGCTGGAGCTCGCGTCAGAAGAATCGACCTTCTAC
>CAZPZZ010000125.1:0-12113 GCA_964591245.1 uncultured Vicinamibacteraceae bacterium
ACACGCTGGCCATCGGGTTCGGCCGGGTCGAAACGTTTCTTTTCTCCACGAGACTCACTAGAGTGACCCGACAGCTGGAGCAGCGCGGCGCCGACGACGTGATCCCTGCGCTTCCGCGACATGTCCCGGACTGGTCGGGCGGTACTCGTATCGGCGACGCCTTGCGCCACTTCAACATCACGTGGGCCCGTCGAGTCCTGGAACGAGGACCGGTGGTGCTGCTGATCTCCGATGGATGGGATCGAGGAGATCCGACATGCCTCGGAACGGAAATGGCACGTCTCCGCCGAAGCAGCTATCGCCTTATCTGGCTCAATCCACTCCTCGGGTCCCCTCGCTACCAGCCCCTGACACGTGGCATGCAGGCCGCACTACCCTGGATTGACGACTTTCTCCCAGTCCACAATCTGGCCAGCCTCGACGCACTCGCTATACACCTTAACCAGTTGCCTGCTCGCCGACGTTCGCAACCGCCGGAAGCAGCCTCCAGGAGAGTCATACACCATGGACGTACAAGCCACCTACACCTTTGATGCTCCCGCAGCGGCCGTCTGGGATCTCCTCGTCGATACAGAGGCCATTGCAGCATGCCTGCCGGGATGCGAGTCGCTTGAACCGATCGGGGACAATAAATTCAAGGCGGTCTTGACCATGGGCGTCGCGGCTGTGACGGGCCGCTACGAGGGCACTGTCGAAATGGCCGACCTCGACCCTCCCAACTCCTATCGCCTCATCGTGGAAGGACGAGGGAAACCGGGCTTTGTCAATGGAGGAGGGACTATCACGCTGGCGGAATCTGACGGCTCGACCGTCATCTCCGTACACGGTTCAGTGCAAGTGGCAGGCACGATCGCTCGGGTCGGCCAGCGCCTCCTTGGCGGGGTCTCAAAGATGACAATGGACCGCTTCTTCAACTGCCTCCAGACACGACTTGCGTCCGCGTCCTAGAACCATCTCAGTAGCACCCCTCGTACCAGATGCTCAACGGAGGCGTCCCACAATCCGAGTCACCGCATATCAGCCAGCGGTGATTCACCACGCGAACGTCCGACCGGGGAGATCCCGTGTGTTATGATTTTGTTTTCCTGTGTGCGCGCCTGTAGCTCAGCTGGATAGAGCGCCGGGCTTCGAACCCGTAGGTCGGGGGTTCAAATCCCTCCGGGCGCGCCAATTACACACGCCCATGGTAGCCGGTTTCCGGCCGCCAACCTGCGCCCGTAGCTCAGCTGGATAGAGCGTCGGCCTCCGGAGCCGAAGGCCACAGGTTCGAATCCTGTCGGGCGCGCCATCCCCACGTTCTCGCGATAGAACTGGATACCTCGGCAACTCGACCGAGAACATGGAGAGCGGTAGCGCCAGGAAAAATTTTCCTGACGCTACCTGCCTTTCCTATGGGGTGTCCCCGCACAGCTGCATGGATCGCAGCATACGGTGGGCACCCTCAACGCTGGCTCAACTCGCTACTGGCCACCCTCAGTCGCGTTGCGCTCGTCTGCCCGTGCACCAGCCAACATGGCATCCATAGAATAGTTGCCTTCGTGGCATGCGTACTCGAACATCGGAAGATCGTTCCGGCGCATAGGTTGGTTCACGGTCCACTCCGCTGCCCAGGTCTCAGGATCGATAATGGTGTACTCGTACTCGAGAGTATCCGCATCATCCCGTGTAAAGCGCTCTACGAGCCGCATCTGTGTGCTCGACCCTCTCCAATTGCGCTTCGTATCAAAATTGGCTGTCTCAACGACCAGGGTGTCACCCTCCCAATAACCACGAGAATCCCCAGACCACTGGGTAACGCGATCATCCAATGCTGGTCGGCCATCGAGCGGGATGACTCGCACCGTGTGCACCATTTCGGTCAGCAACACCACATGGTCTGGAGTCTGAAAGACCTGCACATTTTGATTGTAGCCACCCGGGGTAATTGGGGGACCGGCGTTGAAGCCCTGAATGCAACGGTCGGCATTACTGAGATCCGTATACGAGGCAGGAATGGCATCACTGAACGACCCGCGACCAGCGGCCGCCCGCTGCCGACCCGCTTCGGTTACCTCAGGAATACGCCCATTCGGAGGGGCAATGATCAACGAGGTCCGGCGGTCACGGATGATGTTCGTACCGCGATCCATCCAGAAATTATTGTAGGCCCCGATGCTCCCTCCAGCCTCCGTGCGCCGAGCCTCTTGACTGAGCAGTTCTGCATCCCGGTCCACGGCCTCTCGCTCAAGATTTGCCGCCTCTTCCTCACTGAGAAACACCTGGTCCCCCAACTCCTCCGGTCGTTGGAGCGGCGTGATGGTACGGAAATCCCAGACTCCCTGCAAATCCGGATCACCCCACCCAGTGCGCAACCCCTCTTGAGCCGACGTCAACGCCGGCATCCCAACAATGGCCACGAGCGTGAAGAACCACACCGCCGTCGCCCAACGTCGAAATGTCGTCACGGGTCCCCTCCTCTAATAAATACGAAAAGAATTACGATAGCATGCCACAATCCTGACAATGCCAGCCTCGGTGCTACCTCCCCCCAATTCAACCACAAATGGTGTCCACTACATCCAGACCGCAACGTTGGCGTGGATTCCGTGAGGCGCCAGACACACGCCATTGCACAAATCCCCCAACTCGCACGGGTGTCAGTGCACCTCGTCGTCGGCACGTCTGGACGGCGGAACGAACTGCTAGACTAGCACGCCTGCGGTGGGAGATTTCGCTATCGATCGGCCCACCCTCGCACGCGTTCTTATCGGACTATGACGCACGCATCGGCTGGCATCACCAGGCGCACAGCGCCGACATCCAACGCTCTATCATGACGCTTTTGGCCTTCTCTCCTTTGGAAATGTGGCACCGCGGCTGACTCAGAGGGGGAATCTGGTGCTCTATCACCTGCTCTATCCAGCGCTCACCGTCATCCAATCCACTACAGTCCGGACCACCACCGCCGGCGTGACGGCCTTTCTCCTGAGTTTACTGATAGGCCCATGGGTAATCCGGACACTCCAAGGATTCCAGTTCAACAAGGCCGGTCAGAACACTGAACCGTCGACACACGGGTCCAAGTCGGCCACACCGACCATGGGGGGCTCCTCATCTTGGCTACTGCCCTCCTGCCGACACTCGCATGGGGAAACCTCACCAATGCGTACGTTTGGGTTGCGATGGTGTCGACGCTGACATTCGGGATGGTCGGGTTGCTGGACGACTACCTGAACGTGGTACGGAAGCGGCCCCACCGTTTGCGCCCATGGTATAAGCTCATCGCCCAAGGCCTCGTCACCGTGGGGGTCGGTTTCACTTTCGTCTGGTTGAGCGGCTACAACCTCTACAACACCGAGCTCATCGTTCCGTTGCTCCAGCGGCTTACGCCAGATCTGGGATGGTTCTACGTGCCCTCCATCCTGCTCGTCCTGGCCTTTCTCTCAAATGCCGTCAACCTGGCCGATGACCTCGATGGCCTAGCCATCAGCCTCTTCACGGTCGCCGCAGCAGCCTTGACAGTACTGGCGTATCTGACGGGTCACCCGATCTTTGCAGAGTACGTACTACTGACACACTTTTCTCCTGCGGCCGAACTCACGGTGTATTGCGGCGCTCTCGTGGGCTCTGGCCTCGGTTTCCTCTGGTACAACTCGCATCCTGCCAAGCTCTTCATGGGCGAGGTGGGAGCCCTCGCTCTTGGGGGGGCCTTGGGCACCGTCGCAATCTTGCTCAAACCCGCACTCCTGTTACCAATCGTGGGCGCGGTCTTCGTGATCGAGCTCTTCTCCGTCGTCATTGTGGACGACACCCTGCAAGCTCTGCGTGCCCTGACCCGATATCTCCGGCAGCGCTCAGACATCCACAAAGAATCCGGGAGGAAGCCGCCCCCCACAGAGGCGAGCGACTCTGCAGCGCACATCCACAGGATCGAGACCGACGGCAGTCTCGATAGCGCCATCGGGTTGTCAGTGTCACCACTCACGAGACGTGATGGACTCGTCCCCCTATCGACGGCATCGCAACGTGGGGATCGCCGTCAACGGCGTCGCGTGCAGATCATCCGGACAAACGCGCGCGAGTCACAGGACACCACAACGGCGCAATCAGATTTCTTCCCGTCTCTCGGGGAAATCGTCGACGCCACAGCAGAACGGGTACGAACCGTCGAAGCTCAGTTCCATCAGCAGCAAATCCACCGACTCACCAGAGGGGTAGTCCTCATTGACGACTCCTCTACCGCCAATCCCGCAACGGTAGGCACCGCGCTCTCCACCCTCTCCACCGACACACAATCTGGCCGGCGCGTCGCCGTCCTCGGGGAAATGCTCGAACTGGGAGAACAAACGCTCGAGCTACACCGCGGTACTGGCCGTGCGGCCGCAGTAGCCGGACTCGGCATGCTGGTCACAGTGGGCGGCGCTTCCGCCCGGGCGCTCGGATTGACCGCAGTCGAGGCCGGACTTCCGTCTCCTGGCGTCATCCATTGCGAGACCAGTGAAGAAGCAGCCGCACGGGTGTCAACGCTGCTCCAGGATGACGACCTCGTACTCGTCAAGGGATCTCGGCAAGTCCGCACCGAACTCGTCGTGTTACGACTGATCAAAGAGTGGGCGTGAGCCTCTCCCTACTCGCCGGGGATGATCTGGGCGCCGAAACAGGCCCGCACGACGCGCCCGTAACTAGCTACTGGACGCCATGAGCACGCGCTTGCGCGAAAGCCCGATCCGCTGGCGACGTACGTCTACATCGACGACTTCCACCTGCACGTGGTCACCCACTTTCACCACATCAGTCGGGTCGCGCACGAAATTGCGATCCAGCTCGGAGATATGCACCAAGCCATCCTGATGCACCCCGACGTCCACGAACGCCCCAAAGTGCGTGACGTTCGTCACCACACCCTCGAGCTGTAACCCCGGAACCAGATCTTCGAGCGACGTGACGCCATCGGCGAAATGCACAGGCTCAAATACCTGACGGGGATCCCGCCCCGGCTTGGCGAGTTCCTGCAAAATATCTCGGACCGTGGGAACACCCACTCGTTCGTCGACGAAGTCCTGAGCGTCGACGGCCTGGAGCACGGTCTGGTTGCCAAGGAGGTCACTCGTCGCGCACGCCTGCTGTTTGGCGATTTTCCGAACGACATAGTAGCTTTCCGGGTGGACCGCCGACGCATCAAGCGGCTCACGCCCGCCGCGCACTCTCAGGAATCCCGCGCTCTGCTCGAACGCCTTCGCGCCGAACCGAGGCACCTCCAGGAGTGCGCGCCGGGTTGCGAACGGCCCAACGGTGTTTCGCCGGACAACAAGAGCCTGAGCCAGCGTGGGACCGATACCCGACACATAGGACAGGAGCGCGGTTGACGCCGTGTTCACGTCAACGCCTACGTGGTTCACCGCCGATGACACGACGCGGTCCAGCATCCGCTGCAGTTGCGCCTGATTCACATCGTGCTGATACTGCCCCACCCCGATCGCTTTCGGGTCAATCTTGACGAGTTCCGCCAGCGGATCCTGCACGCGACGCGCAATACTGATCGCTCCCCGTACGGTCAGGTCCAGGTCGGGAAACTCCTCACGCGCCGCCGCGCTCGCCGAGTACACGGACGCCCCTGCCTCACTGACAACGGCCACGGACACGCCAGGACGCCCCTCAACCACCGTCGCGCAGAATGCTGCCGTCTCACGTGACGCCGTGCCGTTGCCAATGGCAATGAGTTCCACCGCATGTTCGTCGAGGAGTCTGACCAGCTCGGCAGTCGCACCCGAAACATCCCGTCGTGGCGCGGTGGGATACAGCGTCGTATGCGTCACCAACCTCCCTGTCCGGTCGACAACAGCGGCCTTGCAACCGGTTCGAAAGCCTGGATCGATCCCCAGAATCGCGCGCCCGGAGGCCGGGGACGCAAGCACCAATTCCTTCACGTTCGCCGCAAACACATCGATCGCCCGTGTTTCCGCCACCTCACGTAGGGCAGCCAGTACTTCATTCGTAATCGATGGCTTCAGCAGGCGACCGTAGCAATCATTGACAGTCGTCCGTAGCTCTGTCCGGAAGAGAAAGTGCGGATTCGTGAGATATCGACACGAGAGTTCGTGTAGCAGACGGTCGTCATCCACCTCAATGGTCAGGGAAATAGCCCGTTTCGCCTCTCCACGCCGCATGGCAAGATACCGATGAGACGCGAGACGGCTTAATGGCTCCCGGTGGTCATAAAAGCTTTCAAAGCGGTGATCAGAATGGTCTCCGCCCCGCTTCTTTTTCGTACGTATGTCCCCTCTTCCCAGCTGCTTGCGGAGCCAGCCTCGTGCCTGCTGGTCTTCCGACCAGCGCTCGGCCACAATGTCACAGGCTCCCTGTAATGCAGCCTCCGGCGTGGATACATCGCCCGCCGGGTCAACAAACGGGGCGATCGTCGCCGCCCGCCCCGCCGGGCAATCAGTCTGTGCCAGCAAGATCGCCGCGAGCGGCTCGAGACCGCGCTCACGTGCGATGCCAGCGCGCGTCTTCCGTTTACTCTTGTAGGGAAGTGCGAGGTCACGCACGAGCTGGCTCGTCTCCGCGGCCAATATTGCTCGTTCCAGGGCACCAGAGAGTGCACCTTGCTGTGCGATCGATTTCAAGGTGCGGTTCTTGAGATCAACAAGCGCCCGCGCCTTCTCCCACGCATCCTCGATAGACGCGATAACCACTTCGTCGAGCCCACCGGTCCGTTCCTTCCGGTAGCGCGCAATGAACGGTAACGTCGCCCCCGCATCCAACAGTTCGATGGTATTGCTCACAGCCGAAGCATCAAGCGCGAGACTGGCGGCGGTCGCCGCCACGGTTGCCGACCGGTCGATCGACGCCTGCACTCCATGTGTTCCCTTCATCACCGCTGTTCCTTCGACTCAACCAAGAGCCCGTCTACCGGTATGGCTTTCGTGTGCCGGTCGCCACCAATACCACCACTGTCACCGGACTGTTGGACAGGAACACTGACACACACCGGCCATCGGAAAATCACTGACAAATTCGGCCCACAGCCGCTACCGTCGTCTATCACTGTCCCGGCCTCCGATGGACACTCGTCCCCACATCCCACATCAGGTGACGACCACACTCACGGGCTCATGCCGGGCACTCGGCCATCACCAGGGAAGCCGATCGTAGCTCAGAGGGTCCAGGGGCCGTGCCCCCGCATTCTGACCATTCTCCTGCAGCAAGAACGCCAAGATATTGGCATACCCCTCGCCTCGAGGACGCACGCCGATCGGCGGCATGCCATCTCGCATTCGGACAAAGAGGTCGCGTACCCGACGATCAACCCAACGGCTACGAAATGCGGCACCGGAGAGCGCCGGGGCCCGGCGTGAACCGTCAGGCCCCGGCAAGTGACACTCCGCGCATCCGCGCACAAACTCCTGCTGCCCTGCCAGTGCCTGCCCGGGGGTGTAAGTTACAGTTGCAGGCGCTTGAGCTCCAAGCGCGGGAAGGACACCTACACTCATCGCGAACAGACAATACACACGAACCCAACACCGAGACGATCTCGTGACGAACATCTTCTCTCTCAACGTCATCCTCGCACGACATCGCTCCGGTCACCCCCTGGCGAGCCCTTACGAAAGACAGCCCTCAGGGGCAACACTCGAGCCGCCCCTGGCTGTGATACGCTATCGAGAGGTCGAACGCCAGCCCCGACAGGGGGCATCGTCGCGGGCAATTCCCCACCGTGGGCCGCTAGCTCAACTGGTAGAGCAGCAGACTCTTAATCTGCGGGTTGAAGGTTCAAGTCCTTCGCGGCTCACCATCATTCCTTATTGCATTTTGCCGTTTACGGAGTCGCCGGTTTCCAAACTAACGCCGCCGGTTTGTTGATCGTGCGTTTGCGAGCTGGCTCGCAACAACCCTACGCTCCACAGCCATGGTGAACTCGCACCCGAGATCATTGAACAGCGTGCCAGCCAACGATAGGATGTGAGTTCGAGTGTGTCTTACTGCCCTCGAACGTCAATTACCCGCGAACGAGAAACACATGCCCCTCCACGTGACCACGTCATTTGATGCTGTTCCTGACACGCGGCAGCGACACCTATGTAGATCGTTTCCACCACTCGAAGCCACAAACATCTCGCACACAAGGAACGACCAATGATGTGGCTTCTTTACGGAATCGCGTTGTATCTCTCGGTCAAATCGACCAGATTCCGACAATTTCTGTCCATAGCCGCCGGAATCGCCACCATCTGGATCATGGTTGTCGTCGGGTTGGTGATCAGCACTGACCAGGGTTCAACAGGGCACCAAGACGCGGGGCACCTTGGAATTCCTCGCGCCAGCGTGGAATTCGTCGATCTCCAGATAGGCACGAACCCGCCCGTTGCCATCCTGATCGGCGGCACTCGCACCGATGACTTCAATGCCCCTCTAACCTATTTCGAACTCCGACTACTGGTACAGGCGTGTCCTTCCCCAGAGCACTGCAACACCGTCGTCGACACAACCGAAAGCATCTTCGTCGACGTACCGCCACAGTAGGCGCACAGGAACGCTGAACTTCTGACAACGGATGGGCAGACGGCGGGACGTGGGGACTACGGGAATGCTTGCAAGACGTCAATCTCTTGGCGCACACCGCTGCCTCAGCGCCATAACTCGCCCGGCCAACGTGGGCAACACATACCAACACGACGGATGCACTCGGTATCGCGCCAGTCGTAAACAATAGCCCAGCACCCGCTTCACCGCCGGTTGAGACTCCCACCGGACACGCACGCCCAAAACCACCGCGTTCCGGGCGTATTGCGCTGAAGCAATCCCCCAACCAAAGACGTACGTGTCGCGCTCTCGCGGCAACGCGTCCACTGCGAAACGGATCACGCTGTTCACAGTACGTCTTGCGGCTGCCTTACCGGGAATAACTCCCCCTCCGAGGAAGTCAACATTATTCAGATGGGATGGGCCATGAACCGAAGACGACGTCAAGGGCACGAAAACATGAAGGTCGACCGGGACAAACAACTCCACACATCATAGCCGGTGGCAGGCTCGTGGAGTCTGGTCGGCCTTCATGTCTCTGTGCGCTCACCCCCATACGGGCCCGGACCAGCCCGAACAACACACGTCTTGACAGAGAACCTGGTCGCTAGTTACCTGGCACGGCAAACGCGAGGAGCACGTTCCCTGGCATGAAATTCAGCGAACTGTAGCCGGAACTGACATACACCGTTCCACCTACAACTGTCGCACCTGGTCCATTCAACGATCCCCCGCGCCCAGGCACGCCATTCACCGTGTTGTACTGGCGTACGGTATCGACGTCCCAGATCACGCGGCCAGTCGAGGTTTCGTGCGCGCGAATATGACCATCGAGACTACCGGAGAAAATTGCACCTTCAATAGCCGTTACTGCTCCTGGCTGCGCTGTGTGACATCCACGTTGCGTCCCGCAGGTATCCTGAAAAGGCGGAGCTTCCCAGACGATGGCCCCATCGCCAATCTGCACCGCCGCGACCCCACCGGCCTCACCCGGTGCCTCCTCGAGCGCATCAGAAATGGAGGCAAAGACCACCTCGCCATCGGTCGCAATGCCCCACTCGATTCCGCCCAGCACCCCCCCGTTGGCGATCCGCGTCTCCCACTGAATCTCACCCGTTTCAGGGTTCAACTGATACAGAACACCGCTCTTCTGGCCGGCGAGAAGGATTGGCTCGCCACTCGCCGACACAGCTCGCACCACGGCACTGCCAAAGTCAAAATCTGGCCCCTCTGACTCAGGGCAACCGGCACGGAAGGCCGGGTTTGTTGCAAGGCATGCGGCTGTCCATGCGTCACCCGGGGTCGTCTGCGTGACCCACCGCACGCGGCCGGTATCCATGGCCAGAGCCATCACGGCATCGCTGGCTGGAGAGACCGGGTCTGAATAACTATCGCCAGTGGCGATGTACAACGTATTCCGTTCTGGATCGAGCGTAGGTGTTCCCCAGATGCCGGCGCCAGATGGCCCCCATTGTTGAATCCCAGAGCTCGTGGTCCCCGTCCGTCGCGGCTCTTCCGCAATCGGATACGTCTTCCAGATCTCTGCTCCTGTCACGGCATCGAGCGCCACAATGCTGCCTCGGAACGTACAACATTCGTAAGTTGGCCACTCTGCGGTTCCCTCTTCCAGTGACGCAACAGGCACATATAACCGTCCCTCGTGCAGCGTGGCCGCGCCCGTGATTCGTGCATCCGGATGCTCATCGAGGATGACACTCCACTGACGATCGCCAGTAGCCAGGTCGAACGCGTGAAAACTCCCGTTCGTATCCCCGACGTACACATTGAGCGCCTCGTCGCCGCCGGGGCCGATGACGGGTGCGGCCCGCACACCGTAATCCACCTCCTGCACCCAGTCGATACAGCCTGAATCCGCGTCAAGCGCAAGCATCAACCCGACACTCGTCCCGATCACGACGCGGTCGCCCACGACAGCTGGCTGCATCGAGACCACGGTACTCCCGGGCAAACCGAACGCCCATTTCAATTCCAGATCTGGAATTTGATCAACGGTCAAGCCGGCAGCTGCGCTCGTCTGAAAGCGGCTATTGTCCAATCCCGGACTCCAACCGCTCCAACCTGTTCCTGACGATGAGTCACCAGCTGAACCGATATCCGCCGAGCAATACGCCGACTGTGGAATCGCATCAATGGGAGGAACAAGTGACCCAGGTGCACTTCCTGAGACGTGCTCCGCGATGGCGCGCTTCTCTGCTTTTGTCAGTGTTGCGGCCTGTCTCTTCATGAAGAAGTACAAGAGCGCCTCATAGACGCGCTCTGCAGACATTTCCTGAATGGAGGCAGGACCGAGAACTCCGTCCAGAAACACCCCTGGCATCTCGACTTCATGACACCTGGCACAGTTTTCCCGATACAAGCGATCCCCATCCGGGGTCGCCTGGCCGGCATATGCGACCGCCGAAAGCATGAGCATCACGAAGACGACAGGAATTCCTTTATTCATGTTCTCAACTCCTTCGCGCCAACTTCTCCGCCAAATCGACATCGTACCAAGCAAGAAACACATCATCACTGAACCAAGGGCGTGAAAACATTAAAGCTCCGCGGCCAGGCACAGTTTTTGGATGGTATGGAGGCTAAGCTGTCGGAATAATATTCCATTTCCCCTCCGTTGTCGAAATGAAGACCTCCCCAAAAATGACGATCTCCGCTTACCGGCTGTCCGTCCTCACAGCAACCGAATTTATTACTGCAATCGGTTTTATTTCAGCCTGCGGTTCTGAAACGCCACAGAACCCAGTTGAACCGACGATTGTGGCGGAGGCAACGACCACAACTGACTTACTCTCTCCAACACCTAGCGCCGCAAACATGCAAGCGATGTACGCGAAGTTCACTAACGACGTCCAGGTTCTAACCAGTGGAAGCACCTACACGCTGCGATCAACCGGTCGCCCCGATCACGCGAGCCCCTATTGGGGCGCCGGAAACGCCCTGTACGAGGAGCCTCACGCCGGGATGCGCGTCAATCCTAATCGGCGAGCAACACAACATCGACCCCGACCGTTGGAAGCTCGTCACTGGAGAGAGCGCGACATTGATGCGTCTCGCCCGCAAATCATATTTCGTCGACGATCCCAGACTCGACGAGGCTCCACAAGATCTCTTCCTGCACACGGAGAAAGTATTACTCGTGGACACGCTCGGCCGCCTTAGAGGGATCTACAACGGGACATTGCCGTTCGAGATCGCTAAATTGTTGGCCGACCTGAAGATACTGACTCAGGGCTCTCAGGCTCGAGACAAGGCGCCAGTGAATTTTTAGGTAACACTTCAATTCTCCACACTCTGCGTGTAACATCCCTCCCGTATCGTCCAAGAACAATCGAGTCCCTTGTCGTGCGCCGTAAACGTCGGGATCTTACTTCTGTCACGAAGTCCCATTCGATACACGGACCTTGGAGAGTAAAACCGTGCAAACTCGAATAGCGCTAGTCGGAGTATTTGCCAGCCTTTTGTATGCAACCACCGTCGTCGGGAGTGACGGCCCCTATCTTGGTCTGGAGGAACTCGCGAACCAAGCCGAGCAAATTGTCGTGGTAGAAGCGATCGAAGCCCGTGCCAACCCAGTGACAACGCTTGGAGGCGAC
>CAZPZZ010000126.1:0-4343 GCA_964591245.1 uncultured Vicinamibacteraceae bacterium
GACGCAGCGCGGATTCACTGGTGAGGCGATTCTCCTCTTGGACATGGACACACCTCACTCTCAGACAATGACTGAGAATGCAAAGACCCTCGGCCCCTATTCAGCTCGACTCATTGTTACTCAGGTCCTGACAGTCGTAAGTAGTCTTAGGCGTGTTTGGTCCTCGCCAACGCCCGGCATCGAAACGAAATCGCCCGCCGCGCATAGCTAACCCGCTGCTGGCTCGCCTGACGTGAGGACGCGCATTCTCCCCCCCGCCCGCTACCGCGTCCAACTCCTCATCACTCAACTCGGCGGCAGCCAGTAACTCGTCGGTCGTAAACTCCCAATCATGATCAGCGCCAAGCGCAACAAGGTCCTCTCCTGTGATCTCGTTGCCTATGCGTGATTGCAGTTCTTCACTTTCCGCCACTTCGTTCAGGAAGTGTTCCAAGTTTGCCTGAGTCATCATGTCACTCCAAACGGTGTCGGCTCTCGTCCATGAGGATGAGGAGAAGAAGGCCTCAAAGAATTGTTTTCGAGAAAAAACAAGGGTGATACTTTCGTATGTTATTGTCATACATCCGCGAAGACAAACGATCAGAAAAACCGAGCTAATACTTCGAATATCTGGCAGCCTGATTGCTTTCAGGGCAGATAGCAAAGGCCCGGAGGCTCGCCTTCGACCACATACAAGATCTCGGTACACAGAAAGGGATCACGCCATTTGAAAACCTATGTCACCATCGCTACGCTCTTCACCCTCTTACTCGGAACATCCTCTGTTTTTGCGCAGACGGGTGTACTTGCTGAGCGGACGGTGGCTTGTACTCTGAACCCTGGCTATGCCATCGCAGACGTGGTGGAAACTGCGAGGAATTTTTCTTGGTCTGATGACACGGCGCCCGGAGTCGTCATCATGCGAAACAAGATCGCCGCCTCCGGGGCTGGGGACAACTACGGCCCCCAATTTGATTTCCTTATCTCCAGCTACTATCCGAGCTACGCCGCCATGGTTGAGAGACGTGGTCGGTTCTTGCAACAACAAGCTGGCACAAACGGTCAACGCGGATTAGCGCCGTTTGCAACATGTAGCGACAATGTTGCGATATCAAGCGTACGACTGGCCATTTCAGCGGACGGCGCTCCTATTCCGCCACTGACAGCGGCGACCTCCACGCGTTGCGACATGAACGGCGCAACTATCGACGACGCCGTCGCAGGTCACCGCCAATTTGGAGAAAGGGTCGGTGCTGCTGTCGCTCTCGTCAGAAGCCTGAATTTCGGCGGACGCGAGCGGCCAATTGGTTCATCGATAAGGTACATGGCTGTGTATCCGAGCTTCGATGATTTCGGTGCGGCCTGGGATCGACTTCAACAAAACATTCAAGCTCCAGATCCCGAGAACCCCATCGTGTGCAACAGTCCGTCACTGTGGGCGCAGTATTTGATCCATCAACGAGTCACCAATTAGCCCAGAGCATCTCCGTGCTTCTCGCCCGCACGCAGGGTATCCATCTCCGGTGACTCAACCTGCCCCGGCGTACAAACACCCCGAATGCACCCGGGTCGTGTGCATCCTGGGAGACCTTTCCACTCACAACGATCTGGAGGAAGCCGAAATGTGCCACGTGCCGAGCAAAAGGGCTCTGGACGCGTGGTCTCGCCAGCGGGTGCGGTCCAGCGCCTCTCCGGGCCTGGACCGCTCCGTGGCACTAGTCTTCGCGGCTGGGGACCTCGGCGTCCGGGCGAGCAGAGACTTGAAATTTGCCTCCGTTAAACGCCGCAAACTTCCAGCGGGGCCCTATGGCACGCACATTCTCTGGTAACTGCTCGTAGCGAACCAGCACCCGATCCCCGTCTTTCAGACAACGGACTGATGATTGGAGTCCGTTGCCGTTCAAGCCGTACATCACCGGTGGGATCTCGCCTCGGTTCGCGATTTGCACGAGTCGCTGTAATTCTGTGATGTATTCAATCGAGTAACGCGACTTCCACCCATCCCCGAGCAGTCTATCCCGTGCTGCGGGGTCACCCAGACTCGGCATGAGATCCGGCGCAAGTATTTCGATCCGCTCAATTCGCATTGTCCCCGGATCCATCCAGGCATTCAGCAACCCTCGGCCGACCTGCACACCGACGCTCTTGCTCGAGGTTGACGATGGAACCAGCGAGCCACCCTTCACCGGTATCTCAGGCAGTGACGCCAAAGTAGCCCTTGCGCCGGCTCCAGACCAACCAAAGCTCTCCAAAACCTTGAACACCCATTCCGCTGCCACAGGCCTATTTTCGAGCAGGCGATCAAGCTCGGCCACCGGGATCCCCATCGCGATAGCGAAATCACGGGGTCGGATGGCCAGGTTCGTCAGTTTCGCGTTTACGAGATCCCCGAACTGCATACGCGTAGGAGATTCCCGCTGATTGCCTTCGTCATTCACCACGTCCGACCGGTCCTCGCTTGGGGAGCACTTGGAATCAGGCCATCAGTTTCAGCTTGCCGCGCTTAGATGACGCGACATTGTATCTTAAAGTCCATATAGGCCCCGCGGCCCTTCTCGCTCGCCGCGGGGTCGCCCAACTGGAGACGCACCTCACTCAGGCAGTCGGGCCGCCAATCTTGCGGTGTGTCTCCTGTTGCGGCCGTTCAGGAAGGTTTCACGGTTGAAACGTTCTATCCATGACGAACACCTTGACGGTCTCGCGCTTTACGCCATCGTGCGCCATTGCGGCCGCATTCTCCGGAGTGTCCAACTGACTCATGAATCTGGCGACGTCCGCAGGAGCAAAACAGACCGCGACCTCGTTCCCCTCATTGATCGCGATATCAATGGGACCGGTAACGCCCATATTCCTGAAGTGTTCACCATGGGTGCGGAAACCCGCCTCCCACTTCGTAACGTCCTCGACCTGTGCCGTGATGATGACCGTCGCCAATGTGCTCTCCTCCGTAGCGGTCCACCGCTGTCCGCGGCCGTCCGTGGTGCTGTTTCCGACGCCGATCCTAACCTTGACCGACCGTCAGTTCAATCAGGGGTAAAGACGGTCATCGCCCCCCTTTAACGGCTAGAGGTTCTGCTCATCCCCCCTCTCGATCTAACTTGATTGACCGACGTCCGGACTTGAGAGGAAAACACGGTTCCATAGCCTTCAGTTGCACCTTCAAAATTGAGGCCTGTCGTTGATTGCAGCCGCAGGTGCTTTCGCACGAGTGTCACTGCAGGAGACATCGACGTCGATCGTGGCGGTCAGCAACGACGTTCCGACCAGTTGCTCCTCGTGTACATTCACACCCGGTCGCCAACATCGAATTCAACTCGAGTCCTCATCACCAGAATCCCCCCCACTGTCAAAGATATCCGTCGCGCCGAGCCAGCCGCACCATCCCCCCCCGTCTCGTTCGAAGCTTCCCTAGATTTGCAAAGCCGCCGCTGACAGGCGTGGTGTTTCATTTAAATGAGATGACTTTAGCCAGAAATCAAATATCAACCCACAACGAAAGGACCGAGAGTCACGACACACTAGTTTGCCGGAGACTCGTTTGCTAAGCTTGGCTCATCACTTAGAAACAACGTAGGGCAGTTTTTTCCGTCGGCACGGGGAGGCCCTGTATCGCCCGGTAGACCGATGTCACGGCGGCGGAGATGCACCGTCTTGGCAAACCGGGAGCCGAGTCGTTCATTCGGAACAATCTGTGTAATCCAAAAGGGGAGAGTGCAATGGGTGAAAGAATAAAACCGATCCTTGGCACAGCTGGTGCGAGTCTCGTCGCGAATTTGATTCTTGTGACCTACGTGTTCGTTCCGCAAAGTGGTTGGGACCTCTCCGCCGGCTTGGTGCCTGGTTGGCTGGGCCTGGCCATCGTGAGTATTCTTGGCGTCTTACTCCTGGATTGGGTAAACCAGTCGATCGGGAACCCTATACGAACAGCCATGGTGATCGCGGCGTCCCAGATCCTTTTGGTAGACGTCTACTATGTCCTCAACGGAACTCGGGAAATCGGAGCGGCGCTGGCGAGCGTTGTGGTCTTAGTCCTTGGCTATGGTATTACCGGGTTTGTCTATGGGAAGTTGTCGGAGTGACGGAATCGACAATGACGCAGCCAGGTTAGGCTGAGACACCTACGCGCTAGGTTGGGCGGGCCTATGGACCAGCGCGTGTCGCCGAGTGCGGCGACCAGGCCTGCCCGGCCCGCGGGACGTGACCTTCACGAGACGTGGCCGGGCGCACGAAACGCACAGAACGTTCCGGTGCCTCCGTTCCGGTTGTGTTCGGGGACCACACGTCGGCCCGGCGATCCCCAGCGACAACTCACGCAACTGGTTCCGCGACCTCGCTCGCGATAGTTACGCCAAGGCGTACCGTGC
>CAZPZZ010000126.1:4353-11970 GCA_964591245.1 uncultured Vicinamibacteraceae bacterium
CCACGGGACGCGACCTGGTGAACCAATCGTTCCGACGTTCCGTTACCGCTGAAGCGGTTTTTTTGGGGATCAAACTCCGGTCCGGCGCTCTCCAACCACAACTCACGCAACTGGGTCCGTGACGTCAATCGCAAGGTTCGAGCCAGGGCGTACCGTGCACGATAAACGTGCAGCCTTTACGACTGGAACCATCGCCCGAGACCGCGTCCAAGCCTGGTCCATTCGCCCCCACCGACACTCCCCCGACATAACCTCAAATTCGATCGATTCGGAAGGGGCACTGGGCATCGGCAGAACCTCCGAACGGAGTGTCCGAGGGCGCGCCGAGAAACGCGATGACCCAGAAATCAACGTCAAACCATCGTTTGAACGAGTGGTCCTGATGGGGTACCGTGGCCTTGCTATCGGAGTATCTACTATGAGGGCCCTGTTCCATGATGCCCAATCGAGTGTCCAGTAAAGCCATGGATCGACGTACCGTGCTCAAAACCGGGAGCCTCGCGGCGCTCGGACTCAGTCTCAGCGGTTGTGCGGCGAGAGCATCACAACCCACGCGGCTTAGCCACGCCCCCCTTATCCTCCCACCGATCAGAGCGTCCTGGGGCCGCGTTATCAGGACCACGGTAGGCTTGCGACCGCACCGACGACCTGGCTTCCTCTTGAAAGCAGAGGCATTTGACGCGAAAACCGTGATTCACAACTACGGGCATGGCGGTGCCGGCATCTCGCTTTCTTGGGGTACAGGGGCAATGGCGGCCGACCTGGCTCTTCAGCAGGAGGATAGACGAGCGGCCGTGCTTGGATCCGGAGCAGTCGGTTTGGCGGCGGCGAGACAACTCCAGCGTCGCGGATTCACGGTCACAATCTACGCGATGGCAGTACCGCCGGACACCACTTCCAACATGGCGTACGCAACCTTTTCCCCCGTGTCCCGGCTCGTGTCAGCGCCTAGTCCAGCGGCCTGGGAGGGGCATTTCGGAACAGCGGTTGATATTGCCTACCGTCAACTGCAACTGCTGGTTGGCCCGCGCTACGGAATCTCCTGGCTAGACAGCTATAGCACCATGCAATCGCTGCCTTCGACGGAGAACTCAGAAGAAGACGTTCCCGACCGCACCGTGGATCCGCCCGACAACCAAGCCGGTGACGCACGCCTCGATGTTGCATCAGATACCTACTCGGCGGATCTCCCAGCCTACGCGCGGTCTGACCGCGAGATTCTCTACCCTGGCGAGCACCCATTCCCGACGCCCTACGCTGCTCGTCGTGCGTCGATGCGAATCGAACCCTCAATTTATCTCGACGCTCTGGTGCGAGAGTTCCATCTGCTCGGTGGGCGCACCATTATCCGAAAATTCGAGACTCCGCGGGATCTGATGAGCCTCAGCGAGTCCATCATCGTGAACTGCACCGGACTAGGATCACTGACCCTATTCAGTGACGAGGCTTTGATTCCCGTAAAGGGTCAGCTGACGTTTCTCGTGCCCCAGCCCGAGGTGAACTACGAATTTGCCTGCATGCCGCGCTCTGACGGTATTGCGCTCGGCAGCAGCGGGGAGTGGGGCACCTGGACGTTGGAACCAAACGAAGAAATCCGAAGCCGCGTCGTCGAGCGCGCCATCGAACGATATGGTGCGATGCGTCCGGCCGAGCGGAGCGACCAGGCAAGGTG
Organism: uncultured Vicinamibacteraceae bacterium; assembly: GCA_964591245.1. Classification (GTDB taxonomy): domain Bacteria; phylum Acidobacteriota; class Vicinamibacteria; order Vicinamibacterales; family UBA8438; genus CAZPZZ01. The sequence goes on from CAZPZZ010000126.1 coordinate 6,026, forward strand.
AGCCCGAGCCGCCTCATCGCGTCTCCGCGTTCGTCTTCTGATTGGAAAATGTGGATATGACGTCTCGCGGCGTGCCCCTCTGGGCGGTCACCATGACCACCGCGGCCATGTTGTGTTGTGGGGGAGACACCTCGCCCGTCTCTCCAACGCCTCTTCTTTCGTCAGAACCTGAGCCTTTCGTCCTCACGATTTCAGCCCCCGCAACCCTGGTGGGCTACATCGACGCGGGAGGGCGTTTTGCCTGCTCTATTGCCACCAGCGCAACCGCACGCGGAGGCGCACCGGGCAGCTACGCACTCTGGGACCAAGTAACCACCACCTGGTCTGCACCGGGCCTAGATGATCGAGTGAGAACCGAGAATGCAGACACACTCGCCTCTTGGTTTGGAGTGGATCGCATCTTTCCAGGGGTCACATTAACGAACGAGCTTGTCTGGGCATGGGGAACCGACTTGCCGTTTGCGATTCATTTCCAGTACCGGTACACAGCCTGTGAACCTGGAGACTCCGATAGCACGTGCCGGGAACGTGAGCGCAGGGTCAACTCCGTAAGGGTACTCTGCCGATAGCGTGCTCCGTACCGCACGACGCTGGCACAGCAGACGTCGTGGTCACGACGCCGGACTCGCGCCTCATTGAAGGCTTTACCTACCGCGCACCGGTGTTTACCGACGACCCATTCACACCGGGCACGGCGGTCAAGGCGGCGCACCTGACCGAAATACGGGTTGCATTACGCCAAGCGTATGATGCCTGTCAGCAGCTGGCGCCAGACTATACCCGTGCCACCCTCGTTCCAGGCACCACGCGCATCAAGGCCATCCACCTTACCGAATTACGTGCGGCTATCGTCGCCCTGGAGTAGCCCCCCTACAGTAGCGTCCGTTCCGGATCACGGTAGGCCGCCAGGTAGCAACGGCTGCGTCAAAATGCGAGCGGCCTCCACTACGCGCCCGCCAACAAGGTGCTCCTGGATGATCTGCTCCAAGACCGGCGGGTCACACTCGCGGTACCACACGCCCTCAGGGTAGACCACCGCGATGGGACCACCCTCGCACACGCGGAGACAGTTCGCCTTCGTGCGTAGCACACCACCGTGCTCCGAAAGACCTAGCTCACGCAGTCGCCGTTTCAGATAATTCCACGCCACGAGACCGCGCTGCTGGTCACAGCACTTCGGCTTTGCCTGATCCGCGCACAACAGAATGTGCCGATGTGCCGCATTCACGCCAACCGTCTCAGCAATCTTGCGTTGACTTGCAAGCGAACCGGGAGAAGCCTCTTGGCTATTCATGGCATCAAATCCCCGTGTGCGGGCCGAGCTAACGCACTGCAACGCCCGGTGCAGAGGGGCAACAACCGGACCGTCACTCCACGACCAGCTGTCCGATGGTCCACGGATGCTCAGTGCAGATGTACTCCTGGTCGCCCGCTGCGTCAATCGTGACGGTTCCAGACGCCCCCGGGGCAATCGGGCCGGTACTCCACGAGCCATCGCGCGCCTGAATGGTATGGGACAGGTCTGTTGGGTTTGTCCAGGTGATCCGTGCTCCGCGATCCACGGCGGCCCGCGTGGGGGTCAATCCGTAGTTGTCGTGCCACTCGTCTACGCGACCCATATTCTGATTATTTTGAATGAGCACCCTCTTCAATTCGATGCTATCGGTGTTCACCACCGGCCCCTCGAACGGCAGTATCGTGAACGGTGGCTCAGGAGTGGCGCGCGGCGGCACCGAGCCACCGAGCTTGAACGCCCACACCGCACGATTCATGGTCAAGGCAACATACTGGTCACCATCGAGCTCGTAGGTCGCCACCGGTCCACCACCGTGACCGTTTGAACCGAAGATGCCGATCTGTCCCGTCTGAAACTGCCAGAGCCGCTCGCCGGTTCGCTGGTCGTACGCGCCCAGGTTTCCGTCCGGCTCCGTGTGGAACATCAAGCCACTCGCCGTCGTCATTGCACCGCTACTATTGCAGTCCGAATAAGGCACCTCGTGCTGCCACACGATCTTATTGGTCCGGCTGTCGAGGGCCACGTGAAGGCCATGCTGCCTGAGACCCGGTGCACGAACCGCGGTTCCCGTGAAGAACCATGCGTTGTCGGGACGCTTGATCCACCGTGGATACACACACGCCATCCCGTAGAAATAGCCCGTGACCGGACTGTAGGACATCGGGGCAAAGCGCATGGTCATGTACGGGATAAAGAGATTTGGCATATCTGGTCCGATCGGGTCGTAGTAACACCCGGCATCGAACCCGGTCGGGATCATGTCCGGATCGACACATCTCGCACCGATCTTGTCTGCACCCACGGGGAAGGGCTGCGTGGGTGCGGTACGTAAAAAATCATCCTGTGGGACAGGCCGTTCTTCAATTGGGAAAAGCGGCTCGCCAGTTTCAGCATCCAGCATGAAGAGATAGCCATCGGTGCGCATGGCCGCGAGGGCGCGAGTGGTCACACCATCGACGGAACCCTCATAGACGATCAGTGGCGTCGCCATGTCGTGCTCCCACATATCATGATGCACGAGTTGCCGATGCCAACGGTACTGACCAGAACGGAGATCAAGTGCAACCACGGATGACGTGAACAGATTGTCACCTGGGCGTAGTTCACCACCCCACATGGGCACGGCATTACCGGTTCCGACGAACAGGATGCCAAGATCGACATCCACCGTCGGGGTCATCCAGACGCCACCGCCACCGAAACGCCAGACGTCGCTATCAACCGGCCACGAATCGGCGCCACGGGTTCCTGGCTCCGGAATGACCTCGAACAGCCACCGCCGTTCCCCCGCGGATGCGTCGATAGCGACAATCCGACCGCGCAGATAACTGTCGCCATTCGCCATTCCAACAATTACCAGCCCATCGGCGTAGGTTGCCGGCGATGAGATCCACTGTCCAACCTGACCCTCAACCCCGACAAGGTGCTCCCAGGCAAGCTCACCGGTCTCCTGGTCAAGCGCGATCAGGCGAGAGTCATTGAGACCAGCAAAGACCAGTCCGGCACCAAGAGCCACCCCCTTGTTCATGCGTCCGACAGGCGCCATACGACGCCAGCGCTCCGCGCCCGTCGCTGCATCCAGAGCCCGAATACTGCTCCCGGTCTGCAGGAAGACCAATCCATTTCGCATGACAAGCGCCGAGCGTGACGCTTCACCACCATCCAGGTCCGTGACCCAGGCCCCGCCCAACTCGCCGACATTTTGCGGGGTAATTTGACTTAGCGTGGAATGCCGCGTCTGACCAAAATGGCCACCCGCAAGTGGCCACTCCTGTCTAGGATAACCTTGCCAATCCTCATTCTGAGCAACCGCTGTGCCCCCACACACCGTGAGACTGAGCGCCGCGATGGCGAGAACAGGAAAAGAAGCCGCCAACCGATAGCTAGTTCGCATAATTGATATCCGCGGATTAGAACGTGGCGAGGGCGTTGAACGGCGACGCCGTTCCCCCCTGGACTTGGTAGATATGAAGGGTGAACATAAACTCCCAGCGCCCCAGCCGCTGCGCTTCTCTGGCCGCATCCTCCAGATACGCATTGTCAACAAGCGGCAACCCCATGTTGACTTGGGTCACCTGATGAATAGGACGATTGATACCCTCCACCCCGGAAGGTTGTACGTCGTTGACCGCATCACTCGCAAGCAAGGACACGTCGCGCTCGCGCAACCAGGGCAAGACCGACGCATGAAGGCCAGCCCCCCCCCGGCCGTACGCCCAGGGCCCCTCTGCCTCTCTCTTCGCCCAACGGCCGCCGCGGATCAGGAGGGCGTCCCCGGGCCCGATCGTGATTCCGGCAAACCGCTCCCAGGCCTCAAGATCCTCCGCATAGATTGGCGTACTCGGTTCGAGCCATTCGACATTCTTTAGCAAGGGCATATCGACCAAGATCCCTCGGGTGACATACCCTGGCCCCATGCGGTCCGCAGCCGATTCGCGACAACCCGCCGCCGTCAAGGTAAAGGGAAACCCGTTATAGCTCACGGTCGGATCTCCAGGTTTCCGGCCAATCGGCCCCTGATAGTGGCACAGGGCGTCCAGATGCGAGCTCAATCCGTCATGGATTGACAACTGGATAACGTCAAGAGCCCCCAGCGGCACGCCCGTTGTGGGATGAATGCGAGCCATCCGATGGACGTTCTCACCAAACCCTCCCGTATCGCTTCCGGACTTCTTGAAGGGATTGATCTGCAGTGTGACGGTCGTTCCTTCCCTGACCAGACTCGTCGCGTGTTTGGTTTTCTCAGGGGTAATCAGATTCAGGAGTCCACGTTGATCGTCTCGCCCCCATCGTCCCCAATTCGACAGTTCCTCTTCCCAGTGCTTCAACTGCTCCAGAGTCACAACGCGTGACGGAGCCTGTGTCGAACGATGCGCCGTGAAGGTCGACGATTGACCAGACAGGGCAGGGCTATGCCCCGCAAGAAGGACCACGGCCAGCCCAGCCGCCGTGGCACACCGAATGCACCAATGATGGAATCGCATGACTACTCCTTCATCTCTTCTGGTCAACACATGGCCGTCCGTGCAATATCCGTCATCGCCGCCAATCAGCGCGGTTGGCGACGAATTCGTACGACCACGCCCGTCACACATCACGTACGCCGGGATCTGGCACACGAACGCAAGTGGTAGCATGTCCAGACCGTCCCCGGAACCGCGACGAAACTCGCACGATGGTGCCATCTGGCTGACCCCACCGGATACCGAGAGGAGACGACATGATACCGAAATTGGTGACGTGCCTGACGATCACGGGACTGCTAATTTATACCCTCGGCGTGCCCCCTCTCACCGAGGCCGGTCAATCGCCGAGTCCCGCTCCGGCAGCCCAGGACAGCCACGGTCCCGCGCATCGGGTGCTCTTCAACCGGTATCAGGCGCCCGAAATAGCGATATTTATTGCCAACGCTGATGGCGACAACGCACACCCGTTAGTGGTCGGCCACGATCGGACGTACTCCCCATCGTTTGCTGCCGACGGCGAGTGGATCGTCTTTACGGCCGAAACCTCAGGGCAAAGTGATCTCTACCGTGTCCATCCCGACGGCACAGGACTCGAGCAACTGACAAGTCATCCAGCCTTTGACGATCAGGGGACCTTGTCTCCCGATGGACGACGTGTCGCCTTCGTCTCCACACGAGCACAAGGCACCGCGGACCTCTGGGTTAAAGATCTCGTGTCGGGCCTCGAGAGAAACCTGACAGACCACTCGTCCGGAAATTTTCGTCCCAGCTGGTCTCCCGATGGCGCCTGGATTGCGTTTACCTCCGACCGTGATGCCGACCCCGGCTACAACCCGGGCATGTGGGAGCATCTGCAGTCCACAGGTGTGTATATCATCCGCCCCGACGGCTCAGACCTCCGGAGACTCACCAGGCAGGGTGGCGTCGCGGGAAGCCCCTCCTGGTCGCCAGATGGAGACCAAATCCTCTTCTATGAAACCGATGAAGTCGGTGCATATCTCGCGAAAAGCGCGCGTTCTCGTACCGAGATCGCTTCGGTCGACGTCACGACCGGAACACGGACGACCTACACCGCTTCCAACGAGACCAAACTCTCCCCAAGTTGGTTGTCGAATGGACGAATCGGCTATGCGAGTCGCGCGGACGGAGAGCGAGGCGGCCTACGTGTCCGTCATGCGAACCGCCGCGTCGATACCATCATCGCCGGACCACTCCGCAACCCGAGTTGGTCTCCAGACGGCAGCCAGGTCGTATATGAACGCATCGCTCGGCTGGGATCGGTTCAGCATATGACTCCAACCTTCAGTCCGGATCCGGACTTCGAACTGTACTTGCACGAACCGTTTGTGTCGTTCTCTCCGGACGGAGAACAGCTTGTCTACAGCCAGACCGGTCTCCGCCTGTCCGACGCCACAGGAATCGAACAAACGGACATCATGAATACCAGTATCGACCTGATGGAG
>CAZPZZ010000127.1:0-11940 GCA_964591245.1 uncultured Vicinamibacteraceae bacterium
ATTCTTCGCTCAATCCTCGATGCGGGCGTTCCGTTTACCTCCGTGTGCTACAAGGACGCGAGCGGCACGTCTGTGCCGAGCAAGGTCTACGAGTCGATCAAGCAGGCGCGTCGCCTTCTGGGCGACGATGTGGAACTTCGAGTGCACACGCATGAAACGGCCGGAGTCAGCATCTTGCAGTACAAGGCCGCTCTCGAAGCCGGTGCCGACGGAATTGACCTGTGCATGGCGCCGTGCTCGGGTGGGACGTCGCAGCCGGACGTGGTGGCGATGTGGCATGCCCTGCGGGACACTGATTATGACCTGGGCCTGGACATCGATAAGGTGCTGGAAGCCTCGGAGGTCTTCAAGGAGTGCATGCAGGACTATTACCTGCCGTTGGAATCAAAGGTTGTCGACCCGTGGATTCCCTATTCTCCGATGCCAGGTGGTGCACTGACGACGAATACGCAGATGATGCGGGATAACAATTTGCTCGACCGGTATCCCGATGTCATTAAGGCGATGAGCGAAGTCGTGCGGCGCGGGGGATTCGGCACATCGGTGACACCGGTGAGTCAGTTCTACTTCCAGCAGGCGTTCAACAATGTCATTTTTGGACCCTGGAAGCGGATTGCCGATGGCTACGGCAAGATGGTGTTAGGGTATTTTGGTAAACCGCCGGTATTCCCCGATCCGGAGATCGTGTCAATCGCTCAAGAGCAACTGGGGTTGGTCCCAACGACCGAGGATCCGCGTACGCTCAATGATGCCGATCCGACAAAGGGAACCGCGGCGGCGACGGCACGCCTGCAGGCGGAAGGGCTTCCGGTTACCGATGAAAATATTTTCATTACGGCCAGCCTGCTGGACAAGGGCATTGCCTTCCTGAAGGGTCAGGCGGAGGTTGGTGTGCGGAAGATCTCCGCCGAAGAGACCTCGGCCTCCTCGGCTGGATCGAGTAATCGCTATGCAGTGACAGTCAATGACGCGGTGTACAAGGTCGTGCTCGAGGGGAATACGGCATCGGTCAATGGTCAAGATTTTTCGTTTGACGTGGCCGAAGACTCGGCTTCCGGAGACGGGTCTTCGGCGCCGGTGACGTCCTCGGCAGCGACTGATGTCTGTGCGGAACTGCCTGGTAAGGTGCTGCGTTTGGCTGTGCAGGAAGGGGCTGTCGTTGAAGCGGGCGACACGCTACTCGTGCTTGAGGCGCTCAAGATGGAGATCGAGGTGAACTCACCGGTCGATGGCACTGTCGCGAAGTTGTCCGTGGAGGCTGGGGCGACGGTGGTGGCTGGTGACATTCTGGCGGCGGTTGTCTAGTGGGTAGCGTCACCGAACTCGTCGCCGCTACCGGAATCGCCAATCTGACGTTCGGTCACGTCGTCATGATCGGGGTATGTCTGACCTTGATCTATCTGGCGATCAAGAAGCAGTTCGAACCCTTGCTGCTGCTCCCGATTGGCTTTGGTGGATTGTTCGCCAACGTGCCATTGGCGGGAATCAGTGATCCAGGGGGGTTCCTCGGCATCATCTACGGCTCTGGCGTGTCCAACGGATTGTTCCCGCTGCTGATTTTCATGGGCGTTGGGGCCATGACTGACTTTGGACCCCTGTTGGCGAATCCCAAGACAGCCCTATTGGGTGCGGCGGCACAGTTTGGCATCTTCGGCACCGTGATCGGGGCACTGCTCTTGTCCCGCTACGTTCCGGGTATTGATTTTTCGATTCAGGATGCCGCCGCGATCGGTATTATCGGCGGCGCCGATGGTCCGACGGCCATCTTTCTGGCATCTCGATTGTCCGAGGACTTACTCGGTCCCATTGCCGTCGCGGCCTATTCGTATATGGCGCTGGTCCCGCTTATTCAGCCGCCGATCATGAACGCGCTGACGACCGAGGCGGAGCGGAAGATCGAGATGAAGCAACTCCGTACCGTGCGCCCCGTTGAACGGATCGTGTTCCCGTTGACGGTCTTTGGGCTGTGTTTACTCTTGCTACCGGACGCGACGCCGCTGATTGGTGCCTTGATGTTCGGGAATCTCATGACCGAGGCAGGGGTCGTCGATCGCCTCGCGGGTACGGCGAAGAACGAGTTGATCAACATCGTCACGATCTTGTTGGGCCTGGCGGTTGGTAGCAAGCTCGGTGCTGACGTATTCCTGCAGGTGGAGACGCTCGGCATTCTGGCACTTGGTCTGGCTGCATTTTGCCTGGGCACGGCTTCTGGTGTCGGACTGGCGAAGTTGATGAATCTGGTAGTTCGGGAGCCCTTGAACCCGTTGATCGGTGCCGCCGGCGTGTCAGCGGTGCCGATGGCCGCGCGCGTGGTCAACCGTGTCGGGCAGGAGAACAATCCCACGAGCTACTTGTTGATGCATGCCATGGGGCCAAATGTGGCTGGAGTCATTGGGAGTGCGGTAGCCGCGGGGACACTGCTGGCATTACTCGGGTAGCCAGATCTTCGCCAGCGGCGAGGACGTATTCGTTACATGGTTCGACTGTGCGCGAGTTGGTAGAATGCTGCGTTCGTTCGCTTCAAGGGCGAACGTTTTGCTTATGCTACTTTTCCTGATTCATACAATGGAAAACACCCTCCAGGAGGATAGTGATGGCGTTACGGATTTTCGTCGGTGCCCTCGTAGTTGGAATGTTCTGCGCTGCGCCAGCGCCCAGCCATGCGGCGGATCGGGATACTGTGGGACTCATTCTCATCGGGGCGGGCGCGGGGCTCGTGGCTACCGCATTCAATTATGAAGGAGATCAGTGCCCCGCCGGTTATACGGTGCATACCTACGAGAATGAGCCGACACTATGTCACCGCTTCTCGTGGGCTGGGTCAGACACCCAGAATGCGACGACGAAGACAACTTTTGAGCGGCCTGGGTTGCTGTGGTCAGGGATCGGGGCTGCCGCTGCCGGAGTGGTGATGATGCTGCTTCCGGAAGGACAAGACTCAATGGTCGACGTTAGTCTGACCCCAGATGGGTGGCGTGCGTCGAAGACGTTTCAGCTCCCGTGGTAGCCAGGCGCTCCCAGGTAGACGATTTGGTCCAACCTGGTGCCGGGAATCAGTCCCCGTGGTGCTCCTTGTATCCGGAGCAATAGGGTGCCGGTGCTTGGGGCATACTGGGTGCCTGTCGGCAGGGCACTGAAGTTATCGAGAATAGAATTCCACGACTTGGCGGATGTCACAGATGACCGGGATCTCTTCGCTGGTGGGTTCTCGATGTTTCGTGAACGAATACTGTGATGCTGTCGGGACAAGGTAGGTGGGAGCGCTTGTGAGTCCAAGGCCTTCCTGGAAGCATGTAAGCTGCAGTGACTTCTCCTTGACGCTCACCACTTGACCTACGCGTACCGCGTACGACGGGACGTCCACCCGTTCACCATCGACTTCAATGTGACCATGCGTTACAAACTGGCGTGCCGCGTAGATGGTCCGAGCCAACCCGGACCGATACACCAACGCGTCGAGTCGACATTCAAGCAAGTGTAAGAGGTTGTCGCCCGTCGAGCCTGTTTGCCGGGCGGCCTTCTTGTAATAGTTGCGCATTTGCCGCTCGTGGATATTGTATTGGTGCCGCAGTCGCTGCTTTTCGAGAAGCTGTTTTCCGTACCCCGATACCTGGCTTCGGCGCCGCATTCCTGAGTGCTCGCCCGGAGGGCCTGGACGTTTTTCTAGTGCCGCTTGACCTTTGGGTGTCAATCCGATGCCGAGTCTCCGAGACAGACGTACTTTGGGACCTGTTTGATTCATTGGTTATTCCGTTGCGGTGGCGAATTGCGGAACTAATTCGTGGCGTTCTCGTCACTAATGCCAGCTTCCTTCACGATCTGTGTCAGCCAGTCCTGGATGCGACCGTCTGTCAGCTCTGGCTCGTTGTCTTCGTCGAGTCCAAGCCCAAGGAAGTGCGTCTCATCGTGTAGTCCTCTGGATTCGTTGAAGGAGTAACCTTCTGTCGGCCACACCCCAATGAGCTGTGGGCCGCCTAGTGGTTTGACCGCCTCCCAGAGCATCCCTACGGCGTCAAGAAAATTGTCGGGGTACCCCTCGGCATCGCCGACTCCGAAGAACGCAACTTTCTTGCCCGCAAGATTTAATCCCTCCATTCTCGGAATGAAGTCATCCCAGTCGATCTGCATCTCACCAACATCCCACGTGGGAACACCCAAAAGGATCAGGTCGTACTGCTCCAATTCAGCTGGATCTGCGACATTGACATCCGCCAGATGCGAGACCTTGTTGCCGAGCTGTTCCTTTATCTTCTGGGCGATGCTTTCTGTGTTTCCTGTTGTTGAGCCGTAGAACACTCCAATTGAAAGACTCATCGGAAGAAGCTTTCCTTTCGTTTGCGGAACCTCTCTCATAGAGAAGGCTGCTCTCTACGCAGGAGGGGACGGTGTTTTCTGGTAGCGCCTAGGACGCGGGGGCGACGAATCGGATCTAGGCCAGCAGATGTCAGGGGCCGGAGGGGATAGGCGTGTATGTAGTGGCGATGGGAGCGCGTATTGGATACGGCGCGCTCTGTGAAAGGGGAAAGGGGATGACTGATCTGTCGCGCTATGGTCTGGCGCCTATGTATCCCACCACCTGCAACCAGGAGAGCATCGAGACATCTGCTGCAGTGATTGTCAGCAGCGCAATAGGCCGCTAATGATCCATGAGGAATTCGGGGATGAACCGTGAAGGAACTCCCGTTTGTGGAGGTGTGAGTGGTTTGGTTCGTTATCCGTAAGGTGGGAATTGAACGGACATTGTGTTGGCAAAGTTGGATCGGGGAAGGACGGCGGTTGAATGCCACGATGCTCTCCTGGTTGCACGTGACGGTTGCCGTCGCCTAGACTACCGGCGGCCTGGCGTGGTCATACGTGCGCGTGGTTCGTGTCGTTGGGCTGACGCTTGGCTTAGCTCGCCGGATGGTGCAACATCCGGCGAGCGTCTTTTAACGGGACGAAGTCTCGTTTGGCTGATACTGACGTCGAGTTCCCTCCAGGTGTCAGGGGCCGTTCGGCTCTTTAAAGTGAGACTGAGTCTCAATCTCAATAAATACTGTATTTCCTGCCTTACCAGAGGTCAAGCGCTTTTTGGGCGCTGCAGACATCGTAACCACCGGGCCGGAGAGAGCTGGGTGGGTTGTGTGGTGGTGCGCGGACAGGAGACAACGTCTCGCATAGAGCATTCACACCGTCCAGAGGCCGGGGCGCGTCGCGGCAACACAGGAGCAATGGGACTCGAGAAGACGGCTTCTCGCGCGATGCTGGTCACAGTTGTTTCGGTGTGGATGAGGTATGGAAAACACGAGATACGGGCGTGCACGTGGCTAGGCGGGAACGGGTGCTGAGGCGAAATGCTTGACCTGTGGCGTGGCGCAAGCATATGATTGAAAACTGATATTGAGACTCAGTCTCAATATCAGTTGCGTCTGGTACCCCGAGCGGACATTGGACGATGGACGGAGGGGATCTCCAGGCTGAGAAGAAGTGCTCGCCGGGTGTTGCAGCACCCGGCGAGCCGGTCGAGCGCTTAGTCCGTTACGGACTGATCGCACGAGGCAAACGTAGCGTCGCTCGTCCAGTTCCAGTGTAGGGGACGAGCGACGTGACGTGCAACCGAGGAGAACGTCATGAGTCGTTCGTGGCCAGTGGTTCTGAGATGGACTCTTGCCTCTACAGTTCAGGGCATCACCGCGCTGGCGTTCGCCCAAGCGCCTATCGATGGCTGGCAGCCGCCAGATCTCCCAGAGGCAGTGGCGAGTTTTGGGGCAGTTACCCATGATGGGGCTATCTATGTCTATGGGGGGCATGTTGGGCGCGTACATGATTACTCTATTGACAGCATAAGTTCGTCCTTCCGCCGACTCCGGCTCGGAGTTGGCAATCACTGGGAAGAGTTGACCGGCGGACCGGGGCTTCAGGGAGCAGCGCTTGTCTCTTCCGGTTCCGCGCTGATTCGTATTGGTGGCATGTTTGCCACGAATGGATCCGGGACGTCACCAATTCTTCATTCCAGCAGAGAGGTCGCACGGTACCATCCCGCCGATGACCGTTGGGAGGAGTGGCCTGCTCTTCCGGAGGGGCGTTCCTCACACGAATCCGTTGTCCTGAATGACGTGGTGTACGTCGTTGGGGGATGGGAGCTGCAGGGACAAGATGCGCCTCCTGTTTGGGCGGACACCATCTTTGCCTTTGATCTGAATACGTCGAAAACCTGGCGTGAAATTCCGGCACCTTTCGCGCGGCGGGCATTGGCGATTGGTACGGCCCAAGACCACCTGTATGCGCTTGGCGGACTGACGCCGGAGGATGGGCCGCAGTCGCGGGTTGATGTCTTTGATGTTGTGGGCGGTACATGGACACGGGGGCCGCAACTTCCGGGTGATGGGGCGCTCTTGGGATTTGGCGCCAGGGCGGTTGACGTTGGGGGACAGGTCTTCGTCAGCCTGGCGGATGGGAATCTCTATCGCCTGAATGGCGAAGGTTCCGCGTGGAAACATGTGGGGGGACTCAAGCACCCTCGTTTCATGCATCGACTCCTTTCGTTTTCAGGTGGATTACTCGCGGTCGGTGGAGCGGATCCACGTTATGGCTTGCTGGCCACCGTTGAAGTGGTGCAACTGTTCGCCGATGACCAGTGGCGCAAGGGGAGATATTGGGCGCGCGCTGGGTATGGCACCGACTTGCCCGTGGGGACGATATTGGGGGCTCCGGAGTCATTCCAGTCATGTGTGCGCAGTAGCGGAGACGGAACCTGATTCCTTCAGGAGCATGTCGTGACTGGAAGAGTGGGAGTAAAGAGCGGGCAAATGGCTAAAAAAATATCAAAAAGGCTACGAAGAAGGTAGCCGCAAGGACCGTCGCCTCGGAAAAGGGTGCGAAGAAGCGCTAGGTGTTGCGTGTGCCAACACAACACGCTGCGCGCAGTGTTCTGGTGATATGCGTGGTTACCGTCGCAGTGGGCAGGAGAGAAGGCCACATGCATGACGAGTAGCCTGGTAATCGAGAAGAGTGAAACGACTTCAATGTGTGATTGGTGGTTGCAGGATGGCAGATAACAGCGGTTCTTACGGTAACGGTTGGGAGTGCCTGAAGATACTTGCGTGCCTGGGGTTGGTGTGGCTCGTGTCTGGGGGAGGGGTGGTTCTTGGTCAGGTCCAGACATCGACGAACCACTCAATCCCTGATGAGGGGGAGGGCGAAACGGCGGATCCGCCGTTGACCTATCTGGAGAGCGTCACGGTAAGTGCGACCATGAACCCGTCGCCACTTCGGGAGACGCCCGGTCTGGTATCGATCATCGACGAGAACACGATCCAAGACCAACTCATGCAAAATTTTGCTGATCTCGTCAAGTACGAGCCAGGTGTCTATATAGAGAACGACGTGACTCGCCTTGGCCTGAATGGTTTCAATATCCGAGGCGTTGGCGGCAATCGAGTGATGACGCAGGTTGACGGCGTAGAGACGTCAGAGCAGTTCGATTTTGGTCCGTTCAACGTGCATCAAGCGTCTTTGGATCCCGACACGCTCAAATCCGTTGAGATCGTTCGAAGCGCAAATTCCGCACTCTATGGAAGTGACGCACTTGGCGGTGTGGTTTCACTTTTTACAAAGGACCCCGCGGACTACCTCGGGGGTAACGCGTTTCACATCGGAGCCAAGACGACCTGGGACGGTCGAGCCGACGATCTTAGCGGGAACCTTGTTTTGGCGGGTGGGAATAGCCTCGTTCAGGGGTCTTTGTTTGCAAGTGCGAGCAGTGGTCATGAATTTCAGAACAAGGGTACTGACGAGGCAACCGATTCCAGTCGTACCGTGCCCAATCCACAAGATCGGGACGTACTCCAGCTTCTGGCGAAGGTCGCGTTCAATCCGTCGCCAGGAAATCAACTCAGAGTTGCCGCTGAGTTATTCGACGCGACAACATCTACTCAAGTCTTCTCTCAATTTGGTTCCCGGCAATACGGGCCAATGCGAATCGATACGAATGGTGCGGATGCGTTGGATACCAGCACCCGTTGGCGTGTGTCTCTCGACCAGTCGCTCATCGAAAGTGCGGGACTAGACTTGTTGAGTTGGCGGGTCTACGGGCAATCGAACGGGATCTCCCAGGTGGTTGATGAACGTCGTACGACCTTCGGGTATGGTCCACCAACTCCGGCATTCCGCAAGGGGACCCTTGACTTTGACCAGTCTGGGACCGGAGGCATGTTACAGGCGCAGAAGTGGATAGGAGCCAGCAGCCGGGCGACGTTGATTACCTTTGGCGCGAATTTTCGGAGCAATAGCTTCGATGTACTGCGCGATAGAGTAGACCGCCACGCGGTTACCGGTGATCTGGTACCGACGCGGCTGGTCTTTCCTACGAAATATTTTCCCGATAGCGCCGTCAAGGAAACTGGTGCGTATGTGCAGGCTGAGTTTCGGGCTGGACGGCTCACGGTTGTGCCGGGTATCCGCTATGACAGGTTTTCACTCGATGCAGACCAAGCAGATAGGGTCTATCTGGCCAGTCTCAATCCAGAGCCGAGCGACCTGTCCGCGGATGCCGTCTCTCCCAAGGTCGGCGCCGCATTTGGGCTAACCGATATTCTGACCTTGCACGCTCAATATTCCGGGGGGTTCCGGGCGCCACCCTATAGCGATATCAATAGTGGTTTTACGAACATTCAAAATGGCTACACGGCGCTGCCGAATCCCGCTTTGGGGCCTGAGCGAAGTGACAATATCGAAGGTGGGTTACGGGCTGCGTTTGCCCGCTCGAGTGTTTCCGTGACGGCATTTTCAAACTACTACGACAACTTCATAGAACTCGCGACGGTTGGCTTCAACCGGGCGACCGGGTTGTTGGAGTTTCAGAGTCAGAATCTACAAAAGGTTGAGATCACCGGGGTCGAAATGAGGGCAGAGGCCTTTGTGGGCGACGCATTCCGTCTCCGGGGCAGTTACGCAGCAATCAAGGGTACGGATGTCTCTGGCGAGAGTGGTAATCCATTGGGATCGGTTGCTCCGAACGAAGGCGTGCTTGGCCTACAGTACTTACATCCCTCGGCGTTATGGACGGCTGAATTGTCGGTGCGCCTTGTTGCGAGCCGTTCCGCCGTCGCCACTGGGCAAGATCAATACGTGCCTGACGCGTATCAGGTCATCGATCTCATGAGTACGATTGCCTTGCCAGGCACAATGAATTTGCGTCTTGGCATCTTGAATCTTGCTGATACAACGTATTTCCAGTGGTGGAACGTGCGTGGTCGCACTTCCGATGATCCGGTGATCGCGCGGTATTCGAGTCCAGGGCGGAGTGTGATCGGCTCGCTTGGATACGACTGGTAGTGTGGACCTAACCCAATATTTCGCGTTGTTCGACGGCCCGACGCGTTATCCGCTCGATGTTGCGTATTACAAAGGAGTCGCAAACGATGACTCGGCAGTCAAGAGGAAAGACCTCGGCATTGCCCAATTGGACGGTGACCGCCTGTCCTAATGGTTGTTGCTATCACGTCGACTTTGGTTCGTTGACACTGAAGCTGACCCCAAAGGAACTTAAATTTCTGCGGGAGTTACTTGGTACGGTCGATGTGAAGCAGCAGGAAGGGCTGCTGGAGGGAGAAGAGGGGTTGACCGGCCAGGCGGTGCACTAGGGAAAGGCAAGTGTGACGGATGGTAACCAAATCGCGCGACTGAGGTGAATAGAGTTCCTATCTATGTCCTTTCGGTATCTTCTTGCTCGGGCGCAGTGGGCGCAGTGGGCGCAGTGGGCGCGTGGCGTTGTGGTTTGTGTGGTGGTCGCGTTGGTGGTGATGACCAGCGCCATGGTGGCCAATGAAGCACAACCGAACCAGAGGGCGCTTCGTGATGTTCGGAGTCCGCCTACGAATGGTTGTCAAGCATTGGCCATGGGTGAGTTGCCTGGAAAGGTTGTGAGGAAGGGGACCGGTTCTCTTCTCGTGACGAGCGCGACCAAGGTAGATCGTTGGGAACCAGCGCTGATTCGATTGTCTGACGGTGCGCCGGTACATCTGGACCCGTACAAGGGGATGGTGATGGGAGACGCAAGTGGCAGGATGCAGCGTTTCTTACGCTCTGTTCTGCACTGGCATCGATGGCTGGCGATGCACAGTGAAGCGCGCGAGGTCGGTTGGGTGATCACGGCCTGGGCGAAACTTGGCTGTTTCTTGCTATTGCTTAGCGGGATGTATCTCTGGAGGCCAGGGCGGTGGGGGCGCCGTGGCCGTGACTGCACCTGGCACAACCTGATCGGAGCTTGGCTCGCCATGCCACTACTGGTCGTCGTGTTCAGCGGAATGATCGTCTCGTTTCACTGGGTGGCGGACCTGGTGTATCGCGTTGTCGGGGAAATACCTCTCATCTTCGGTTTTCACGCACCGGAATGGGACATGAAAAAAACGAAAGAGGCGGGTGTTCTTGCGCTTGGCGGTGGAACAGGCAGGCACTGGGCGAAACAGTTCGATTGTGCTCTCGGTCGACAGGCTTACGAGACCGTCGGGCGATGCGGATTTTGGGAATTAGGTTTGGGACGCCCGATACGGCACTGGCTCAGTCTCACGCACACGAGCGACATGGGTGAGGCAGTGGGACAGCCCGTAACTGGAGGTGTATCGCTTGGTGCGTGCGTCATGGGCTGGCCTGGTCTGACGCTAGCGTGATGACGAGTCTACTGACCGTGGTCAAGTGCGGCGAGGTGAGCCGAAGATGTAGCGCCGCTTGTTATGTGGATAACGGGGAGACGAGATGAGTATTGCAGTGACCGGCTTGGGGGTACTGGCATTGGCCACGGGGGTCTATGTCTTGTTGTTATGGCTGAATGGGGTTTACCGCAAGCTGAAATTTGAAGAAGAAAAGCGATGGGGCGAGAAGATTAGACGTTCAGCCCGGTTCACGAACCGGTGAACCGTCGTTACCGAAATCTCGCCGATGCTCGTGTCGAATAGGTGCGGCACGGTCGGTTCGCGTCTTATAGCTTCTCGTTAAGGATATGGCCGTGCGCACAATGCTTCGACAACTGGTGAAAGAGATGGTCGTAAAAGGTATTCGCCTCGAGGAGGCGAAACACGAGTTTGAGCGAAACTTTCTTCGACAAGCACTCCTCGAGACAGGTGGTCGGGTCGGGCGGGCGGCGGAATCCATTGGGATTCACCGCAATACGCTGCGTCGGAAAATATCCGAGTATCAATTAAGAAAGTAGCTCATTGGCAGGGCTTCTAAGAGTCTGCGGAAGTCTTACGTGTACGGTGCCAGGTGGGAGTGTTAATACAGCACGATCACGTGTCTCCAGTGATACCAGTGGTTTCTGGTCTCCACTGGCATGTCGGACACGTCCTGCGTCGATTTCGACTGACCTGCCGGGAGCGCTACAACGGAAGACCGCCGAAGTACGTGCGATTTCGGCGAGTGCTCATCGGAGGCTAGATGAGCGGGGAGAGGCCGTCCCAGCCGTGCTGGGGCGAGTTGCCGTTCACTTCCACAAGTCCGTGCTTGCCTTGCAGAACTGCGTGGGATATCTCAATCTCATTGAACGACGTGTGCCCAGTAGAAAAGGGTTGTACGGAATGCCAGGGCTAACGGTGCTCGTGTGGGCAGCAGTCATTGGAACGCGTGTAGCCGAGGTAATCACAGGGGACTACGCTGTCTTGATAGATGCGTAGCCCCTGTGAATAACGAAAGTGTGATGTCTACCGGATCGGGCGGCGTGAACTCAATGTGAATCGCTATCGGAGTCGGAGCTATCGCTTTCTGCGCTGCCGTCTGAGTCAGAGCTATCGCTTTCTGCACTGTCAGCGCCGCCATCGGTGTCGGTACCGGACGGGCAGGCAGCGGTCAGGGAAGCACCGATGCCGATGGATCCGGCAGCAACAGTCTTGGCAAGGAAAGAGCGTCGGCTCACTCGCGTCGTTGTGATCTCATTTTCGCTGAGCGAGGAAGGGGCGTCTGTCATCG
>CAZPZZ010000128.1:0-11893 GCA_964591245.1 uncultured Vicinamibacteraceae bacterium
ACGATCTCGATCGGGGCAAAGAGTGCGTCGATGGTAGCCGCGCCTCGTTCGACGGTGGGAACGGTGGCGCTGACTGATTGCCGGGGCCGCCCCCTGGAGGCGCTCCTGCCCGGTTGACCAGGGCCTTGTCTCCCAGGGCGGCCTGGCCTGCCCTGCCCGCCCCCTCGCGATGCAAAAAACTCCGCGCGCTGTTCCGGGGTCATGCGCTGGATCCGTTCACGCATCCTCTGACGTTCGTCGTCGGTCATGTTGGCGAATCGTCCTGCACCCGGAGGGCGACCGGAGCCGCGGCCGTGAGCGAGTGGCGACGGCCTCTCACCCTGTGGAGATGCCGCGCTAGAGACGGATCGTGGACGGTCGGGACTCTGGCGTTGGAGAATCTCGGGCACAGGCTGATTGAGGGCGGCGAACATCTCGGGCGTGGGCCGAAACCGGAGTGCGGAATTCGGTAGCCGCAAGACGTTCTCTCGCCTCGCGATCTCCAGGGTTACCGTGGCCGTCATACCTGGTTTGAGCTTGAGTTCGTTGTTCGGGACATCGATGACAGTGGCATAGGTGACGACGTTCTGGACAACAACTGGCTCGAGTCGGATTTGGGATACCGTGCCCTCGAACTCCTCAGCAGGGTAGGCATCGACCGTAAATGTGACCGCCTGTCCGGGACGGATCCGTCCGACGTCGGATTCGTCGATGTTGGCGATCACCTGCATTTTGGTGAGATCGGCTGCAATGATGAAGAGTTCGGGGGCGGACATGCTGGCGGCAACCGTCTGCCCGACGTCAACTTGGCGCGCGATGACGATGCCGTCGATCGGCGCGGCGATCACCGTGTGGCCCAGGTTGACTGCGTTTTGATTCAATGACGCTTGAGATTGAATGACGCTGGCTTCGGCGGATTTGAGCTGGGCCTCTGACGAGCGGACGGCAACCTGGGCCGCCTCGAGCTCCGTGTCTGAAATCAGATCCCGAGAAGCAAGATCCTCTGAACGTGCGAGCTGGGACTGAGAATTTTCCAGTGTCACGCGAAGGCGTTCTACCTCGGCGTCTGCCCGGGCTAAGTTGGCTCGGGCCTGCTCAATTTGGGTCTCGAAAAGTGACGGCTCCAGGCGTGCAATGACGTCTCCCTCGCGAACGATCGAGTTGAAGTCGGCGTGAAGCTCCTCGATGATGCCAGAGACCTGGCTGCCAACCTGGACAGTTGTTACTGCCTCGAGTGTCCCCGTGGCGCCGACGGTGTCAACCACATCGCCACGCGCCAAGGTGACGGTGCTGACTTCTGGGATGAACTCGATCGTCCGGAAGCCGAGGTAACCATACGCTGTAATACCGAGGCCGGCCAGGACGAGAACTAGGAGCGCCTTTTTCATGGGCTTCCGCCTCTCTGGTTCGTGTGGTGTTGTGGATACGCTCCCACAATGTTTCGAAGTTTGATGTTCACTGTACGATCGCGATCCCTGCCTGAGAGAGTGACGTGCGTTGGACACGGTCGAGTTCGATTAGCGCTTTTTGCTGGTCGAGAATGGCTCGGAGTTCCGTATCTTGTGCTGTCGCGAGGTCCCGTTGGGCTTGGACGACGAAGAAATTCGTGGTCAAGCCGGCCTGGAATCGGCTTTGCTCTGCGGCGAGCTGCTCTTCTGCGAGTTCTCGTGCGGCGCCGGCAGCTTCGATGCGGCGCTGAATTGCCTGAACTTGGACCACGGCGTTTGTCACTTCGGTCGCGACCTGCAGCTCGAGTTGTCGGAGCTGGGCTTGTACTTGCTGCGTCTGGAGTCGTGCGCGTGCGTAGGCGGCATCCGCGGCACTTTGCCCGAGTGGGTAGCTGACGTTCAATTGGACCGTCCATACTGGGAAATCCGCATCGAATAGCTGATTGAATGCGTCGTTGATGCCACCTGGAATCTCTGTCATGACAGCACCTCCTAGCCCAGAGCGAAGAAACCGCGTTCCTCCTTGTCCTTGGAGCTGGTACGTCCCAGTCAGATCGACGGCTGGGAGCGTCGCATTTCGTCTGGCATCGAGGTTGACGTCATTGATGTCGAGTTGTCTCCTCGAGCGGGCCAGGTCGGTCCGCTCGTCGAGCGCACGTCGGATGGCACTCTCTAGATCGATCGGCTGGGGTGCGATGTTCGGGAGATCTACGGCGTTGAGTGTCGCGCCCCAGTAATCGTCGTCGGTGCCGCTCACGATGAGTTGCTTCAGGGCGAGTTCAGCGGTGGCCAGTGCCTGTTCTGCTGCGGCCAGGGTCTGGCGACGCGCCGCGGCCTCCGACTGCGCTTGCACGATGTCGATCGGCGCGAGGGTGCCGATCTCGACACGGGCCTCGTTGTCTCGTACCAAAGCCTCGGCGAGATCGAGCGCTTGTTGCTGCACGGCCAAGGTCTGAGACGCATAGACCAGATCCCAATAGGCATTACGCACGGCGGAGACTGTATTGGTGACGGTTTGTCGGAGGTCGATGTCGGCGATGTCTCTGTTGATCCTGGTGACCCGGATCTGTTGTCGGGTGTTGTCGATGCGGAATCCACGCAGTAATGGTTGCGTGTAGGAGGCCTGCACAGATGACCGGAAGCTCGGATTGTAGCTGGTGAACGCATTGGTGGTTGACGAGCGGTTGTTGTTGAAATCGATCTGGTAGCGCCCGCCACCCCACTGGACTGCTTGAGAGATGCCGCCGCTAAAACCGTTGACGTCGCTGATGACCGAGGCCCCGCCGTCGAGCTGAGTTGAGGCCGGATTGGTCCGGGAGGTATTACTGAGTGTCGAATCGAGGGATGGACGATAGGCAGAGAGTTGCTCGGCGAGGTTGAGATCGAAGACCTGCGGGTTGAGCCGCTGGACCACGAGGTCGAGGTTGCGTTCCAGTGCGCGGGCGATGGCCTCCTCGAGCGTGAGATCTACGAGGGGGCCAGTGCCGGGGGCTTGGATGGCGGAAAGCCGAGCGGTTGCCTGGGCGACGAGATCAGCCACGCCATCACCGCGACCGACCGGAGGTTGTGCGCTCGCAAGGGGGGCGGTGATGACGAGCAGTGAGATGATGACCTTGGTCGAACGCTGCATACCCCGCATCACTGGTCACTCCTTGGGCATCGCACCACGTTCCCGCGCGTATGGCGGAGGAGAGGCGGGCTCCCGTGGTGTTGGCGGTATTTGTTCACTGGTCGTACGCGATTTTGTGTAAATGATGAGATCTCCCAACTCCGCCGCCGGGAGAGGGAGACGGCCATCCCCGACTATCGGCCTCACCGGTCGTGGCGCTCGTTCCGCTGGCTCTCCCACCAGGTTTTCATGGCACCACGTTGTTTTTCGTCGAGGACCCGATACATCCGGAAAACCATGAGGATGCGGGTCTTGCTGAGTTCACTGCGCGCGGCTTCTACGCGGTCGATCTGTCGCGTAATATCGCTCTCTTCGACGCCCATATCGGCGACCAGCAGCGAGAGATTACGCTCTTCGGATTTCAGGCGCTCCATCGACTCGTGTCGTTTCGGTAGCGTTTGCTGGTAGATACGCTCGAGTCTCGATACCTGGTGATCGCTCAGCTTGAGCAGGGCCTGGACCTCGTCAGAGTTCCACCATTGATGGGGGCGCCGGTCTTGCTCTTTGGCGTCGATCGGGATGACGGTCGACACGAACAGAAGGAGAATGGCCAGGAGCCCTACCGGCCGCACCAGTGCCGCCTGATGAAATGTGGCTCGCATATATCCAAATACCTCCTCGGATGGAGAAGTGTTTACCGAGGCTGCATCCTTTCGTTTTGGCTCGGACTCGACGGCGATTACCTGGAACCGTAGGACGAGCTACGTTAGACCTGAGTCCGATGCCACTTTAGTGTAGCGCGGATAGTCGCGTTCAAGCCATCGGCGGACGTGTTTTCAGTTGGTGCGCGTTGGTTGGCAGGCTCCGTCGAGGATTGTACGGTTTGGGGATGCCGGGCCAGGAGCGGCCTCTCGGCGGACGACCTGGAGAAAGTTTTGGCCGAGCTTGTCGAGTGATGCCTCAGTCGGGTTCAAGGTACACGTGCACCGTGCCGTTGCCGCCGAGTCTTGGATTCGAAGGGACTGGACGGTCAAAGATACCAAGGAGCCTGGATCTGTTGGACTTTGCCTGCGGCCACCCGATGGTGTCTCAACGAGCAGCTTGAGCCAGATCTCTGACACGGGGAGTGAGCGCGTCGATACTTTCGAGTTCGGCGACCGCCAGTGAGGTTTGGCCGAAA
The DNA here is from genome assembly GCA_964591245.1 of uncultured Vicinamibacteraceae bacterium. Taxonomy (GTDB): domain Bacteria; phylum Acidobacteriota; class Vicinamibacteria; order Vicinamibacterales; family UBA8438; genus CAZPZZ01. Next base: position 4,217 of record CAZPZZ010000128.1, read on the forward strand.
TCCAGGGCGCTACCAGCGTCGCCGTCTGCAATGGCTCGTTCGAATTCCTCTAATGTCAGCTGCGGCAGAGAAGGGCCGGTGCTTCCATCTACGAGAGGAGGTAACTCGACAGTCCCGGTCATGTCGAAGCTCGGCGCCTGGTTCACGTCTGTGCCGATGGAGGAGACCCGTTGTACGGTCGCTCGCGGCGTTTCCTGATCGGAGTCGGTCATCAGGGGAAAGGCGGCGCGCTGACTTGCGACCACTCCGAGAAACAGGCCTGCCGCGGTCCCCAGTGCCGCTGCGCGCCAGGGGCCCGTGCGACCTGTTTGGCGCCGCACGGGGACACTGGTCGATGGAAATTTGACGATTTGCCCGGGTGGTGCATGACCGATCACGCGGGCGAGCTTGCGCTTGATCCGTTCCCGTTGATTCTGTAGCCGGGAAGTTGTGAACAATTCTTCGAAGCCGGCCCGCTCGACTGTGGTTACCGAATCCAGGAACGACTGTATATCTTGAAGACGACGATTACAGGAGATGCAGCGATCGATGTGGCTGGCGGTCGTGGAACTGCGCGAAGGTTGCTCTGCCAGAATCTGATCAAGTAACTGCCGGTCGTCGGGGTGGCTTGTTTTGCGACGCCGAAACAGGGTGGTCAGTAAACCCTTCATGTTCGCCTCGCGTGGATGCCTGTAGGTAGCATGGTTGCTGTTTTCACGATCCGGATCGTGTGGCGTTTGCGTCAGCGGGTTGAGGGGAGCGTTCCCAATCTTTTCTGGAAAGCAGTTGGCGCAGCTTACGAACGGCACGAAATAGATGAACGCGCACAGTGGACTCGCTCAGGCCCATGATGATGCCGACTTCACGCGTGGGCAGGCTCTCCAGGTGGCCGAGGATAACTGCGGTTCGCTGTCGAGTCGGGAGTTGCTCGATGTCGAGATCTAATTGCGCTCGTTGTTCTTTGGCCAATAAGGTGGCTTCCGGCGACGGAGCGGCACTTGGCGGGCCATCGTCGTAGGTGCCGTCCTTTGGATCAGCCGGAATAAGCCATTTTGCTCGCCGTCCGCGCGCCTTCAATCGGTCTAAGCAGGTGTTGATCAGAATTCGCGTGAACCATAGCTCGAAAAATAAATCCTCTCGGAAAGAGGGAAGGTGCGTAAATGCTTTCAAGAACGCGTCCTGAACGGTTTCGTCGACATCGGCTGGATTGCGCAGGTAGTGGTAAGCAATACGAGCTGCCCGACGCTGTTGCAGATCAATGATTCCTGAAAACCGATCGGCCGCGGCTTCCCGGCGTCCGGCTGCCAGTAGCCGTTTCACTTCGACGGCCAACTCAGTTTCAAGGGCGATCTCGCGCGCGGGGGAGGCGGGGGATGTGACCCCTGATGTTCTCATTAGCGTATCCAATGCACTCTCTGTGCTGCCAGCTGACTTGACCTCATTGGGAGATCGTCAGTACCTTCTGATTATAGCGTCAGGCTGCTGGATGGCCGAAGTGGTATCAGGATCCTTCCTAGTTGTCTTATTTTATTGGTAGGTGGAACGAAAGGAGCTGGGTTTGTGCACGTTGCCGAGTCCTCGGAGCTTGGGGGGATTCGAAGGCAGGTCACTGAAGACGCAGGATACCCGCGCCAAGAAGAGGAAGGGGACAACGTGAGTGCCGCATTCGAGTCGGTCATTGGACTTGAGATCCACGCCCAACTACGAACGGAGTCCAAGATTTTTTGTGGATGTGCGACGCGGTTTGGCGCGGCGCCAAACACGCAGGTCTGTCCCGTCTGTTTGGGATTTCCGGGTGTTTTACCGGTGTTGAACCGACGTGCTGTCGAATTAGGCATCCGTGCAGGGTTGGCCCTCGACTGCACGATTCAGCCACATTCGGTATTTGCCCGGAAGAACTATTTTTATCCTGACCTACCAAAGGGATATCAGATCTCGCAGTACGACCAACCGCTGGCGACAGATGGTGAACTGGTCTTCGAGGATGAGGACGGTGCGCACGTTATTCGTGTTCTCCGGATTCACCTTGAGGAAGATGCCGGGAAGTCGATCCATGCAGCCGGTAGCCAACGCCATACCCATCTCGATTTTAACCGGAGCGGTGTGCCGTTGGTTGAGATCGTGACTCACCCCGACCTTCGCGAACCGCGCGCGGCATCGGTGTTTTTCGCCCGCTTACGTGAGATTTTGATGTCGATCGGAGTCAACGACGGGAACATGGAAGAAGGAAGCCTCCGTTGCGACGCGAACATCTCGTTGCGCCCTGTCGGCCAAACCAAGCTCGGAGTGAAGGTTGAGGTGAAAAATCTCAACTCATTTCGTTTCCTCCAGCGAGCGCTGGAGCATGAGATCGAACGACAGAGTCAGGTCTTGCACGATGGGGGGCGGATCATCCAGGAAACCCGTTTATGGGATGAGGCCACGAATCATACGGTGTCAATGCGCAGTAAGGAGGAGGCGCACGACTATCGATATTTTCCGGAGCCGGATCTACCTCCGGTCGAAGTTGCGGAGGAATGGGTGGCGGAGGTGCGGGCTGCACTTCCGGAACTCCCGGACGCTAGGCAGAAACGACTTGAACGGGAATTTGGCCTCTCCCGCGCAGACGCTGCATTGATGGCCGACACGGTTGAGATGATGCGGTTTTTCGAGGCAACGGTGGTCGTGGCGAAGAATGCGAAGGCTGCCGCCAACTGGATTAGGGGTGAGGTTACGCGTCGTCTCAAGGTTGATGGTGCTGATATTCGGTCGGTTGGGGTGACTCCAGATGCTCTGGGGCGCCTCATTTGTCTTGTAGAGACAGGGGTTGTCAGTGGCAGTGCCGCTAAAGAAGTCTTCGAGCGGATGTACGGAACCGGGAAAGAGCCGGAGGCGATTGTCGAGGCAGAAGGACTTTCGCAAATTGGCGATGAGCGTGAACTCGAGACCATCGTGACTCGGGTAATTGCTGAGCATGAAGACGCGGTTACGCGGTTTCATGGTGGCAACGACGGTTCGTTAGGGTTTCTCGTCGGTCAGGTGATGCGCGCGACAAAAGGTCGGGCGAATCCTCAACTGGTGAGCGAACTCCTGCGTCGTGCGTTGAGTCGTTAATCGGCGCTGGCTCGAAGGGGGGTGCTGTAGAGAATCCCTGTGGCTGACGGGGTCCACGTGGAGAATGATGGATTGGGGAAGTTCGTGCTCGGTAGCGTGACGCCCCTGGCCGTCCCGGATGCGTGGAATACGATGCATTGACACTGAAAGAGGCGCCGTCGTAGACTCGACTCATCGATTCCATGTTCGACTCACAGCTTGCCCCGCTGCTCGTCGGTACGCAGAATTCGGATTCTAGCGTCACCGATAGCATCCGCATCGAGTTCTATCGAGAAGAATTTGTTAAGCATCGCGAGTGCCTGCGTTGTCTACGAGAGACCTATTCTGATTGTGCCATTGTGGAGATGGAGAGAGCACTTCGTGAAGTCATGGCACGCGTGGACAAACTCTGTGCACGGGGCGACACCGACCTCGACCCCGTGGTCAGTGCACTGCTGTGTTCTCTGGATGATGTGACCAAGCTTTCTGCTTGGTCCGACTCCTCTCTCACTCACTGATCTCAGTTCCAAGACCGCTGCCTCAAACTGCTTCGCTCCTTCGTCGTCACGTTCTTGAAATCGTGGGCGCCGCGGTGGCTGCCGTCGATCCGGAGGAACTGGTACGCGAAGCACTCGACGATTCCGGTGTTCGCGACTTCATTGGAGAGGCTGAGGTTACCGTGGTGGCGGCTGGTAAAGCGGCCGAGGGGATGGTTGGTGGGTTGCTGACGTCGGTCGACATGCGAATACGGCGTGGCGTGGCCGTGGGGCCTGTTTCCGACATGTCGCCGCCGGAGTCATTCAGGTGGTACACGGGAGGTCATCCAATTCCCAATCAGGCTAGTGTTGAGGGGGCGCGAGAGGCCCTCCGCATGACAAAGGAGATGCCGGCCGACGGCTGCCTCGTGGTTCTACTGTCGGGGGGCGCATCGGCGCTGATGGCGTCGCCTGTGTCCCCTCTGACGTTGGACGACAAGATCTGCACGACTGAGGTCTTGCTGGCCTCCGGGGTTCCGATTCATGAACTCAATTGTGTACGGAAGCATCTATCGTCGGTGAAGGGGGGGGCACTCGCACAGGCCTCGATGGGACGCGTGCTGACGCTGGCGATTTCTGACGTTGTAGCGCCAGTCGAGGATGACCCCAGTGTAATCGGCTCGGGGCCGACGGTGCCGGACGAAACAACGTTCGCGGATGCCCTGGATATCGTCCGACGGCCTCGAACTCGGCGTCGTATTCCATCCCGGGTTCTCGATGTCCTGGAACGTGGGCGACGGGCGGAGATGAGCGAGACGATGAGGCAAGAGGATAGAGATGGGGCCGCGATGTACCGCGTTATCGGAAGCCGACGGCATGCGATGAAGGGAGCGGTAGCCGCGGCCCGGTTGCTTGGCTATTCGGCTATGCATCTGGATGAGCCAGTTGTTGGTGAGGCACGGGAGGTTGGGCGCGAGCATCTCGCCCGGATTAAGGATGCTTGGGAAGGGCCCGGTCCAGCCTGTGTTGTGTCGTCTGGAGAAACGACAGTGACGGTGCAGGGGCGTGGCCGTGGCGGCCGGAATCAGGAACTGGCGCTTGCCGCGCTCGAATCAGTGAGGCGTGCTGGGCCAGGTGTGGTCTTGGCGAGTGTGGGAACTGATGGTGTCGATGGGCCGACCGACGCAGCGGGGGCTGTGGTTGCTGTGGACAGCGTGGACCGCGCGCGCCGACTTGGGTTGGCTCCGGAGGCCTATCTGGAGAACAACGATGCGTATACCTTCTTCGACGAACTCGGAGATCTGGTGCGTACTGGGCCGACCGGTACCAATGTTGGGGATGTGCAGGTGGTGCTAACTACATGAGCGACACGCCGGCGCCGCTCCTCCAACTCATCCGTACTCGAGTGCACCATCCCGCGACGATCCGGGAACTCATGCGGAGGCTTTCGATCTCTCGCCAAGACCGCCATGAATTCCGGCGGCAGGTTGCGCAACTCGTCGACCAAGGAGACCTGATTCGTATTCGGGGGAATCGTTTCAGCGTGCCAGGCGAGACTGGTCTGCAGGTGGGCTGTCTTCATGTGAATCCCCGTGGGTTCGGGTTTGTTTCGCCTGAGCCGTCGACAAGAGCAGAAAACGAAGATATTTATGTCGCAGGCGATGACATAGGTGACGCCATGCACGGTGACCGCGTTGTGGTGCGTGCGGCGGCAGGGCAGGGGCGACGTGAAGGTCGAATCGTTCAGGTGCTTGAACGCGCCCAGGCGGAGGTGGTTGGACGCTATCGAGTGGAGGAATCCGGTGTCGGATTCGTCACGCCTCTTGACCCACGTCTTTCGAGGGAGATCCAGATTCCGACAGGTATGACGAAGGGGGCACAATCCGGTCATATGGTGGCGGTTCAGATCGATCGTTGGCCCACTGCAAGGAAAGGGCCCGTCGGTCATGTGGCAGAAGTGTTCGGTAACGTGAGTGATCCGGGTGTTGACACGAAGTTGATCATTCGGCAGTACGCGTTGCGCGAAGAACATGATGCCGGCGCTGTGGCCGAAGCGGAAGGGCTGGGTACAGCCCTCGCGTCTGGAGACCATACAGGGAGGACGGATTTTCGCGCGCTGTCCACAGTGACGATCGATGGCGAATCCGCGCGAGATTTCGATGACGCTATAACCGTCGAAGTGCTTCCCAATGGACACTACTCGCTCGGCGTGCATATTGCCGACGTTGCGCATTACGTGAAGGAGGGGGGGGCGCTCGATGCCTCTGCGAGGGAGCGCGGGACCTCTGTGTATTTTCCAGAACGCGCGTTGCACATGTTGCCATCGGCGCTTGCGACGGGGCTGTGCAGCCTGAAGCCCGGCGTGGAACGACTCGTGCAGTCGTGTGTGATGGAGGTGGATCGTCGGGGGAGAGTGGCGCGTTTTGAGTTCCACGATGGCATCATCCATTCTGATGCGAGAATGACGTACACCGCGGTTGAAGGCATTCTACAGAAACGTGATCCCGAGCTTCGGTGCAAGTATGCCGAGTTGGTGCCGATGTTGGAATTGCTGGAGACTGTGTACCGGCGGCTGCGGATTCGCAGGACGCGCCGTGGTGCGATCGACTTCGAACTGACATCGACGCAGTTGGTGCTTGATGAGGTTGGCGCCGTGGAGAATATCGTTGCCGTGGAGCGCAACGTGGCGCACCGGATCATTGAGGAGTGCATGCTCGCGGCGAACGAAGTCGTGGCCGGGTATTTGCGGGACCATGAAGATTTGGGACTGTTTCGAATTCACGAGCAACCCGATCCTGAGAAGGTGTCGGAGTTCGACGATTTTGCGAGCGCCCTCGGGCATGGGCTAGGGGTGCCGCCAGACCGGGTCCGCCCACAGCACTTTCAGCGGGTACTCAAGCGAGTGCACGGACAACCGGCCGAGCGCGCGGTCGCTCTGCTCATGCTACGCACGATGCAGAAGGCGCGCTACGATTCCGAAAATCACGGGCATTTTGGTCTTGCGTCCGAAGCGTATACGCATTTCACGTCGCCTATTCGGCGTTACCCAGATCTGGTGGTACATCGTCTCCTTCGTGAGGTGCGTTACGGCAAGCTGAGTCGGCGGCGACGAGATGAACTTGAGGAAGTGCTTCCAGAGATCGCGCGGCAGTCCTCGGCGATGGAGCGGCGAGCGGAGGAGGCGGAGCGTGAAATCGTACAGTGGAAGAAGGTGCGATTCATGGCCGACAAGGTCGGCGAAGAGTTCTCTGGATGCGTGACCGGGGTGACAGGCTCGGGTCTCTTTGTGGAACTGGAGGATTACTTCGTGGAGGGGTTGGCGCATATTTCCGGTATGGTGGACGACTACTATCGGTTTCGCGATACGGACCACACGTTGCTGGGCGAGCGGAGCGGCAAAGCGTATCGATTAGGAGATACGGTTGCGGTGCGTGTTCTCGCGGTCCATGTTGATCGCCGCCAGATTGACCTGGGTCTGGCGGAAATTCTTGAGACAGTGCGACAGTCGCCCCGCAGTCAAGCGCGGCACGCCCGTCGCCCGGCAATGCGCCGGCGTCGTGTCGGAGGACGTGGGCGGGGTCGCCGCGCGCGGCACTAGCCCTCTCCTTTCTTTTTGTCTAGCCATTGTCATGCGTCATATTGTGATTGGCACCGCGGGACATATCGACCACGGAAAGAGTGCGCTCGTACGGTCGCTGACGGGGACCGATCCCGATCGTTTGCAAGAAGAAAAGGCGCGCGGGATCACCATTGACCTCGGCTTTGCGCTTCTGGCTGATGACGACATACAGCTGTCGTTCGTGGACGTGCCAGGTCACGAGCGGTTCGTGAAGAACATGCTCGCCGGAGCCAGTGGTATCGATGGTGTGCTACTGGTGATAGCTGCCGACGAGTCCGTGATGCCGCAGACGCGAGAGCATTTCGACATCTGTCGACTTCTCGGGGTGTCGAGTGGAGTGGTTGCTCTGACGAAAGCTGATCTGGTTGACGCTGACACGGTGGAACTCGTCAAACTGGAGACTGCGGAGTTGGTCGCAGGGTCGTTTCTCGAGGAGGCACCGATGATCCCGGTGTCGTCCAAGACCGGTGTCGGGTTGTCGGAGATACGTGAAGCACTGCTGGCAATGGCACGTGGAACGGTCGGACGGAC
>CAZPZZ010000129.1:0-8981 GCA_964591245.1 uncultured Vicinamibacteraceae bacterium
ATGGCCGCGGCGGCGTTGGCGAAACGTGCGGCGTCGATCAGGGGTGCGCCTTCAGACAGTCGTGCGGCCATGGCCCCCGCAAAGACGTCGCCGGCTGCCGTTGTATCTCGAACGGTCACTGCCAACCCGCCAACCGGGAGGCTGGTCTCGCGGGAGTGGAGGTACAGACCCTGCCGTCCCAGCGTCATGACCGCAGCATCAACGCCCCATTCGACGAGAACATGCCCGGCCTCTCGCGCGTCATCGTGGTTGTGCACTGCGATCCCGGTCAGGGCTTCTATTTCGGAGACATTGGGTGTGACGGCGGCGATGTGGGACCAAAGTGTCTTGTCGATCCCTGACGGGGGCACCGGTGCCGGGTCAAGGATGACCGGCACGCCGTGGCGGTGCGCGATGGCGCACGATTCATACGCGGTCTCGAGTGGGATCTCCAGCTGGATCAGCATCACTTTGGCTGTCCCGAGGAGGGACTCCGCGGCCCTGATGTCTGCGGGGAGCAGTCTTGCGTTGGCTCCGGGCGCTACGGCGATGCAGTTCTCTCCGGCCTCGTCCACCAGGATGAGCGCGACGCCAGATGGGTACTCCTGGTGCCGCTGGACCTGCGAGACCTCGACCCCGGCCAGGGCGAGGCCATCGAGCGCGTGCGCGCCCATTGCGTCGTCGCCGGTGCACCCAATCATTGCGACACGACCGCCCGCCCTGGCCGCGGCGACGGCCTGATTCGCGCCCTTGCCACCGGCTATCTGCTGAAACTCACCACCGAGCACGGTTTCACCTGCTCTTGGCATCTGGGGCACGGTGACGACCATGTCAGTATTGATGCTTCCGACGACAACGATATCGGCCATGTCCTGAGATGGTCCCTGGCGAGCATGGGGTGCGTCAACCGGTGGGAGTTGGCGTGTACTACGCCAAGGTGGGTTCGATGTCGGAGCGTTGAGGTGGTCCAATCGTCTCACGAAGCGGAATCTCCTTGAGGAACCACGCGAGAAGGAAGCCACCGAACATCATCGGTGCTGCCCACCAGAAGACTGATTGCAGGGCGACCTCGACCGAGTGGATGATGCCCTGCGCGAGCTCAGGGGGGAGCGCGCGAATTTCCGTCGGGCTATTCAGTAGCTGGGTGAGATCACCGTCCAGGGCGGCGAGGGTCGTGGTTGGCACACGTGCAGGGAGTTCGGTCGCTAATGTGGCGTTCATGATGGCGCCGAATAGGGCAACCCCGAATGAACCGCCCATTTGCCGGAAGAACTGCACCGATGACGAGGCGACTCCCAGATCACGGTATTCCGCGGCATTTTGGACGACGAGGACGGTCACTTGCATCGCCGCGCCCACTCCGAGACCCATCAGAATCATGTAGGCTGAGCTAGACAACGTCGGCGTTGCGGCAGTCATCGTTGACAGTAGATACATGCCCACTGTAGCCATGGCGAAACCACCAATCGGCCAGGCTCGGTAGCGTCCCGTGTCGCTGATGATTCGACCCGAGCCCACCGAACCAACAACGAGCCCAGCCGTAAGCGGTAACAACAGCAAACCAGAATTTGTGGCGGATACGCCGGTCACGACCTGCAGGAATAGCGGGAGGAAGATGACGCCGCCGAAGAGTGCGGTGCCGGTCAAAAATCCGAGTACTGAGCTTACGCAGAAGATAGAACTCCGAAACATTCGCAACGGCAGGATCGGTTCCAGCACGCGGGTTTCCCACCAGACGAATGCGGCCAGGGCCACGACTCCCCCTGCAATGAGGCTGACGATCATTGGGGAGCACCATGCGTACTCGACGCCGCCCCAGACAAGCGCGAGCAGGAGACAGGTGACGCCTGCAACGAGCAGGAGGACCCCCTCGATGTCAATTTGGTGGGCATGGCGCTCCTGAGGAAGTTTGAGCACGCTCGCGATGATGATGAATGCGAGTGCGCCAATGGGGAGGTTGATGAGAAACACCCATCGCCACGAGAGGGTGTCGACGAAGAATCCGCCGATGAAGGGGCCGATAACACTGGCGAATGCCCACGTCCCGGCGAGCAGGCCGATATATCGACCTCGTTGACGTGGCGAGACGACGTCCGCAATGGTGGCGAACGTCATCGTCATGAGCCCACCAGCGCCGATCCCTTGGACACCACGAAAGGCGATGAGCTGGGTCATGTCCTGAGCTACGCCAGCGAGCAGCGAACCGACCAGGAAAATAAGGATTGCTGCTTGAAAGATAGCCCGTCGTCCATACATGTCACTGAGCTTGCCGTAAAGCGGAGTGCTGACCGTCGAGGTCAGGAGGTAGGAGGTCACGATCCACGAGTAGTAGTCCAGCCCCCCCAGTTCACCAACAATCGTGGGTAATGCTGTTGCTACGACGGTTTGATCGAGCGCGGCGAGAAACAAGCCGATCATCAAACCGCTGAAGACGAGCAGAATCTGGCGATGTGTGTAGTTCGGGGGAGGAGGAATCGACGGAGCGACAACGCGATGTGTGGACAAGGTTCTAGATCCAGGTCTAATGTCACCGGAAACAGGCGTGGCTGCAAGCCCAACCGTGCACGTGTCGAAAAGACCGAATGTGTCGAATGAGAGGCGGTGCGGTCACGCTCCCGTTAGGCAGCGTGACCGGACGTGCTGATCTGATTTCAGTCTGTTTAGGCCCGGAGGACGGGAGTGTGTGACCTCAGTACGTCTTGGTAAATCCGTTCCGGCTATTGGTAACGGTGAACATGCCGTCACGGTGAGCTTCAACCTTGATCCAATGGGCCGGCCCGCTGTGTACCGGAGGGGGGGGCGCGTTTGAGCCGCGGCGCGGTGGAGGCATGGGTGCGACTGGCATGACGCTCGGCTGGTTGTCCACCTGGTTAGCGATGAATACGCCCGGCACGGTGAATGCCTGGCCGCTGAGTACAGAGAAGTGGAGTTGCCATAGATCCTGGAGGCGGGGGGCCGTGTGCAGTGTGGTCATTGAGTCAGGGGTGCCGCCTTTACGGGTCCCGTTGTTCATGATGGCCACGCGTGGCTCGATGCCATGTACCAGGACTTGGGAGTTTGACGTGTTCAGACCGTGGTGCGACACGATATACAGGTCGACGGTCCCGATCGGATTGGTCGGGCACATCAGGTCGAATTCCTTGTTCACCGTCAGGTCGCCCAGGTGGAGCGCGCGAAACGCACCGAACTGAAAATGCAAGCCGACCGACTGGGCGTTATCACCCAGATCCTCGGCAGCTCGCTCGAAGTCCGCACAGTACGGGTTCGGCGCACCTGCGCCAGGAAGTGCAGTGTCCAGTACGGCTCCCGCGGAGGCCATTACCTGCGTTTGAACGCCCGCAAAGGGGATCGCGTCGCCCGGTTCGACGATGGTGCGGCGCGCCGCGTCAGAGAGTCGACGATAGTCTCCCGCAATGTAGTTCTGGACTCTCTCGTTGTCCTCCACGGTCGGACCGTGGTCGATGTAATGCCGAATGGGAATCCGCGTGGCCAGTTCGCTGAGCCCGCCATAGTGGTCGCCATGCCAATGGGTCGTCAGGAGGTGATCGATCTGCGTAAGTCCTGCATCTTCGACGGCGGCCATGATTCGTCCGACGTCCCGATCGGCGTTGTTCCCACCATTGCCGGTATCACTCAGGAGTGATTCACCTGAGGGCGAGACGAAGAGCGTCGCGTTTCCTCCCTCGACGTCCACTAGGTAGATCTGTAGGGTATCCGTCGTTTGCATCGTCGCGGGGGGGCTGACGATGAATCCGGCCAGAACTACTCCTGCGGCGATTCCAAGCTTTCTCACTGCTGCATTCATTCTTCTCTCCACGTCATCGAAGTGATGTCGTCCCGCCGTCCCAGGCCAACAATAGTACCGGACCCGCCGGGGGGCGAGCATACCCCTCGCGGAATTCGTTCACCGGGCGTCGCCACATGTGTGTCGATGGTCAGAGGCCGAAACCCAGTCTGTGATTACGCGTCATGATCGGACGGCCTTCCATGACAAAATCGGAGCCAATTTGGTCAATAGCAGTCGTCCGTGTTTGTTGCATGACCAGGCGAAGTTCCGCGAGGATGATCTCCAGTACTTTGTCGACACCCTCTTCGCCGAAGGCGCCCAGACCCCATACATACGGACGCCCAATGCCAACCGCGTCGGCGCCAAGGGCCAGAGCCTTGAAAATGTCGGCACCACGACGAACACCGCTGTCGATGAGCACGGGAACACGTCCGTCCACGCCGGCCACGACCTCGGGAAGGGCATCGATGGTTCCACGGAGCATATTCATGCCTCGGCCGCCATGATTGGAGACGTAGACACCGTCCGCGCCATATTCCACCGCCATCTCGGCTTCCTCGCGCGTGACGATGCCCTTCACGAGCACCTTCATTGAGGTCGCATCCTTGAGCCGCTTGAGATAGTCCCAATCATAGGCTGGCCGGGGCCCTTCAGGGCCTTCCAACCCACGCCGCATCGGTCGCTGATAGCCAGCTTGGTGATTGTGACAGCTTTGGCACAAAGCGGCGTTCGTTCCCTCCGTGCCTGCCGCACGTCGCGCGAGTTCCCGATTACTTCCGCCGAGTAAGTCGACGGTCCACGCCATGACTTCACAGCCAGCGGCTTCGACTCTATCGATTGACCGCTTGACGACGTTCCAGTCAGGCCGGCTGTACAGCTGGAACCAATGTGGTTCACCAAAGGCTTCGGCGATCTCCTCGTAGGATTGTGAACTCTCATGTGACTGGACTGTCAGAACGCCTCTCGCGCTGGCGGCGCGGGCCGCGCCGGCTTCGCCCTGCGTGTGAAATGCCATCAGGGCTGCGACCGGACAGGTGAAGAGTGGGGTCGCCCGTCGCTTTCCGTACAACTCGACCGACATATCAAGATTGCCGAGGTTTTGACCCAACCGGCGCGGACGAAGCATGAGTCGGTTGAATCCTTCTCTGTTGGCCACTCGCGTCTCGTAGTCATCGACGCCCAGATGCAAGAACGCCCAATGTTCTGGAAGATTATTGGCATGGGTGGTCATTTCCATGTCCCAGACGTTGACAGCCAGCTCCGGTGAATCGAGGACTTGACCCGCGAGTTGCCCCTCGAGAAACCGGTTGGGGTCGAGTGTCCCGGCCGAAGCCTCTTGCGCCGAGGGATGTGCGTGTGCGGTGGGAGGGAAGACCATCTCGCGACCGCAGTCAGGACAGGGAATGCCAGCCGGTGTTGGGGATGCTGGGGAAGAAGGGCGTGCTTCGAGCGCAACGGCTTCTTGCCAGCTCGTCGGCAGGGCTGGGTATGCGGCGGCGAGGAGTGGGCTGCCGGCCAGGAGCTGAAAAAAGCGGCGCCGGCTTTCTCGTCGATTCGCGTTCCGCGTAACTTTCTGTGGGTCTGACATATGCGACTCTCCTCTTCTTCGGAACTCTGATGTGGCGGTGCCGATGTCGGCTTGTCTCGCCGTCATCGAGAGGGCGTCTCACGACTGCATTCTTGGAGGCGTCGTCACGTTACCTCCTGTTGTGGATACCCCGGATCCCACGAGGTTGTGGTGGCGCCTTGTGGAGGGCGTGACCACTGTAAGGGCATCGCGTGCGTGGGGCGGGCCGACAGCGAGACGCCTTCGGTCAAGAGATTTGCCTGTGGACAGCCGACATGCTGACGATGCGTCTCTCTGAGCGTGGCCAAGGTGCGCCGCCAACGCATTGCGAGTGGCCGAAAAAATCCATTCTACGCGTGGGCTCATGCTGATACCAGCGAGAAGGGCTGTACCTGTTTGGTTTCCTGTACATTGGTAATCCGTTCGTCTGGCGTTCTGCCGAATCGTTGCGGAGATAGGTCGGCATGGGCTGCCTGCACCGTGGTGGGCTATGATTGAGGGATTCCATGGCGCTGGTGCTTTGTGAGACGTGCGGACCGTGTTACGGGTCCGTCGGCTTCGGCCATGGTTGGATGGGGATGCATCGTGTATGGCGTGGCCGCGTTGACTTGACGGTACGGCACGCGGCTGGCCTTCCGTGTTCCTGGTAGGTGACGTCGATCGCATGCGATCTGTTCCCAGGCTGAAACTCGAAGCGACAATGTGAAAACACGAAAAGGAGTGCAGATGAAATCTCGAACCGGCCTATTTGGTGCCCTATGTGTCTACGTCACGATCGCCGCTGCAGGACCGGCGGGTGCTCAGTCTGGTGGAGGCGGGAACCACATTTCTGGTGATGGGCTTCCGAGTCCGGCGCCAGTCGTTACCCAGAACTGGGGAAACCTTCCCGAGGGAAGGGAATGGGGCTCGACTGCCGGTGTTGATATCGATCCGACGGATGGACACATATGGGCATACGAGCGTTGCGGCGCGAGCAGCTTCGGCGGCGGGGTGCCGATTAACTGCGACACCAATCCCGTGGATCCGATATTCAAGTTTGACCGGAATACCGGCGAGGTCCTTGCAAATTTCGGTGGCGGGCTTATGCAGACGCCTCATGGCATTCATGCGGATGCCGAAGGGAATGTGTGGGTAACGGACTTTGCCGGCAATGCGGACGGTACCAAAGGCCACCAAGTTCACAAATTCAGCCCAGACGGTGAATTGCTCATGAGTCTGGGGACAGCGGGTCAAGCCGGTAGTGGTCCTAATCAATTCAATCAACCCAACGATGTGATTGTTGGGCCGGATGGAAGCATCTACGTGTCCGATGGCCACAATGGTCAAGGCATGACGAGCAATGCTGCAATGGAAGAAGGGCGCGCCGAAGGTTCGACGGCTCGTATTATCAAGTTCTCCGCAGACGGTACCAGGCTCACAGAGTGGGGACAGATCGGCGTGTTGCACGGCGAATTCCGGACGCCTCATGCGATGGAATTCGACTCTAAGGGACGTCTCTGGGTGGCGGACCGTGGCAACCATCGGATCGAGCTCTTCGATCAGGACGGGAATTACCTCGAGTCGCGCTACATGTACGGTCGCATCAGCGGCATTTTCATCACTGACGATGACATGGTCTATGCGATCGATTCCGAATCCAGTCCAACGAATCACGTCGGGTGGAGGAACGGAGTGCGTATCGGTCACATCGACGAGGACCGCATCACCGGCTTCATCCAGCCCTTCGAGCGTGACGATCGTGTGTATCAGGGGACTGCCGGGGAAGGTGTTGCGGTTGATGCGGACGGAAATGTGTATGCCGCGGAAGGACCGAACTCGCTGAGTTGGGCGGGTGGAGCGTTCACGAAGTACTCCGTACGATAGCTGTAGTCCAGTTAGGGCGATACGGCCATGTGGCCGTGTCGCCCTGGTGGCATTGCCAGCTAAGATTTTCTGCCATGAAGTTGTCCACGTCTTGGTTCCCGCTCCTTGGAAGAGGTGGCTCTGACCAACGTGAACCCGCCGGTCTCTAGGCTCTGGAGATAGTGTTCTGGAGGTCCTGCTGTCCGCGTGTTGTGCTCACGCTATTCCCGGTGTGTGAGACGAGGACGCAGATCATTACATTCAAGACAAGTGCGACGACGCCAGCATGGAGGTTCCAGACCTCGCTGATCCCAGTCGCGAGCAGTGCGAGGTAGGTGGTTGTGCCGACCGCGACGCCGGTCAAGGCGCCGCGTCCTGTCATGCCCTTCCAGCGGACGCCGAGCAGAAAGAGTGGAGCGACCTGGGCCAGGATTTCCATTTTGATCTCCGTCAATCCCCAGAGCGTGGTTGTCGGAGCCAATGCGATTCCAACGAGGACGGTCACGACCGCCCATGATACCCGCTTGCCGGCTCGCGTCAGTTCCGCGTCTGATGCAACCGGCATGAAGGAGGGGCCTATGACATCTTTCGCCAGAATCGATGACAGGCTGAGAAGCACAGAATCTGCCGTGGACATGATTGCGGCGACGATGGCGGTGACGACCACGATGGCAAGGAGATACATGCTCAGCGATCGTGTGCTCCATTCCATGAGGAGGAGGGGGACAACTTGGTCTGCCTCGATTTGCCCGGCGCTGGCAAGTTCCCGAGTGGCAAGTATCCCGACCAGAAATACTGCGCCGGTGGTCACGAGCGGAAGAAAGACCATGATTCCAAATGAACGTCGGAGCACCGTGAGGTTCTGCGCCGCGAAGATTCGCTGGATGGCGTGCGGGTAGACGGCTGCGGAACAGCCAATCAGCAAGAGCGTGCTAAACCAGTTGCGACAGACCTCCCACGGGGGGACAGCGACTTTCTCGGGCTGTGTGATGGCGATTGCCCGCGTCAGTTCTTCGAGATGCTCGGGGCTCGGTATAACGGCAATGATTAAGCCGACAAGGCCAACTGCAAGCATCACGCCTTGCACGCAATCAGTCCAGGCGACTGCTCGCATTCCGCCCACCGTCTCGTAAATGATAATGACCAGGGTCAGCGAGACAACCCCCATCCAATAGGGAATGTGTCCCCCTGAGAGCCCCTCGGCGACGTGACCCATTGCAACGAGTTGGGCGAGTAAGTAATTTGAAATAGCTACGATCAGCAGGAGGTTTGCCAGGAGCGTAAGCCGAGGGGAGTTGAATCGATGAGTAATCCAATCGCCTGGAGTGACGTAGTCGTATTGCCGAGCCAGAGCGTACAGCTGGGGAGCAAAGAGCTGATAGAAGACGATGACCGCCATCATGAAACCGATGCTCATGACCCACGAGAAACCAAGACGGTAGGCTTCGCCTGGATACCCGAGAAGGGTGTTCCCACTGTACTGGGTGGCATACAGCGTCAAGAGTAGTACGAAACCGCCAAGGCCTCGGCCCGCCAGGTAAAAATCACTAAAACCAGTGCTTCGGCGTCGGTGGGTGGCGTAGCCGATTCCGATGAGCAGGGTGAGATAGAGCCCTACCGCGATACCGGAGCCAGCGCCGAAGGACAGGTTCACGCAGAGTCTCCGTTCTCCTGATCGTGTAGGTGATCGCGAGCGGGGCCACTGTCGGTGTTGGCATTTCTGGAGGCCGAGCTCAGGTCGATGCTGCGTTGCGGGGCGTCTGGGTCGACTGGCCAGCATCGCGTCACGATGAGGGCCGTGAAGAG
>CAZPZZ010000129.1:9081-11847 GCA_964591245.1 uncultured Vicinamibacteraceae bacterium
GCGGGGCGTCTGGGTCGACTGGCCAGCATCGCGTCACGATGAGGGCCGTGAAGAGCGCGACCCCGACCGAGCTGGCAATCGAGATCACGACCCAGTAAGGTAGCCCCAGCCAGATCGGAACCGGGTCTGACTCGGGGAGATACCACGGCACGGACAAGAGAAAGAGTACGACGTAGACGCCACCAATCCAGAGGCGCGGCGGCACGTCTGGTAATTGAAGTGGGTCTCGGGGGGGCGCGGACCTAGGCATGATGGACGCCCGGATTTTCGAGTTTCTCGGGCCAATGGGTGATGGCCGTTAGTCAGTGAAGCGTCGTTCAGCCTTGCCGAAAAAGAATCCTTGTAGCAGCGGACATCCCAGTTCGACCGCCGTGTCGCGTTCACCTGTCGTTTCAATACCCTCGGCAATCACCTCAATGTTGGAGTGTTCGCAGAACAGAGTCAACGCTTTCACGAGGCGTTGTTTCGTGGGCGATTTGTCAATACGGCACATCAGTTCTCTGTCAAGTTTGACGAAGTCAGGCATTATCGACACGAGACTATTGAGGCCCGAGAATCCTGACCCGAGATCGTCGACAGCCACGCGATAGCCCAGGTCGCGAAGAGAGGCGAGGCGGCCCAGTAACTCCTGGTCAAAAGTGAGGGACTGACGTTCCGTGATCTCGAGCACGATATCTCGTGTGGTGTGCACGAGCGGGTTGTCCTCCGCGTAGAGTTCCCGCTCTTCGAGATCTGTAGCATCGACGTTCATGAAAAGAACGCTGTCGCCAGGCATGCTCGGCAAACGGCGCAGTACTGTCTCTTGGATGCGAGAACGGAGTTCGCCTGACCGTTTTAATGTGTCCGCCGCAGCGAACAAGGCCATCGGGTTTTCGAGGCCTTGTGTATCACTGCGTGCGAGCGCTTCATAGGCAAAGACTTCCCCGGAGGTCGAGCGCACAATTGGTTGAAAACCGATCCAGAGTGATTGCAACGCGGCATCGAGGTTCACGCCCAGTTGTTCGTGGTCAAGGGATGTGCGCCAGGTGTCGAAGTCTTCACGCGTGGCTCGATGCTCCAAGCCCTCGGTGATCGTGAGTTCAACTTCTTCAGCAGGACAGGGCTTCAGAAGAAATCTGTAGATTTCGGCAGTGTTGACTGCCTTGGCGGCGGCATCGATCGTGACGAGGCCCGAGAGCAGTATCCGTAGTGTCGACGGATACTCGTCGCGTACACGGGACAGAAGTTCGACGCCCTTCATCCCGGGCATATGTTCGTCCGAGACCACGACGTCAACCGGCACTTTGGCAAGTTGAGCGAGCGCTTCCTCCGCCGAACTCGCGACGATGACATCCCAGGGCCTCCGGCGAAGTCGACGACGCAGGCTTCGAGTTACCTCGGGGTCGTCATCGACGAGCATTACCGTGGTTTCGATGTTGGCCATGCGTTTTTCCGGGGTCATGGGTGATGCGAGCACATTGGCAGGCGAAGCAGCCCGATGTCGTGTGACTATACTTCACCCCGTGTCAATGGGATGAAGACGGGGTGACGAACCGCGCGCGTCGACGACCGCATCCTGTCTGGCGACCCGATGGCGGGGGGCCGAGACTGACATTTCCCGCACAAGTTTCGCGGCGCAAAATTCGCGGGAACGTCGACACTATTGCCAACAACGTCATCCTGAGGGATCATGTCGGCGTTCTGGATTAATGACCGCAGTCCCGTAGGGAGGTTTGAGATGCACCATCATCGTCTCCGAACGGTCGCCGCAGTTCTGGCATGCACCATGCTGTTGCCAGGGCTGGCAATCGGCCAGAGTCAATCGAATCCCGAGGTTGATGCGCATTGGGAAATGCCTCGAATGGCAGACGGCCATCCCGATCTGCAAGGCTATTGGACCACGCAGACGTTTACGCCGATGGAGCGCCCCGAATATTTGGGCGATAAAGCGTTCTATACCGAGGAGGAGTGGGCCCAACTCCAGTCTCAGCTCACCGTGGACGGCGCTGATCCGCTGGCTCGCCACGTCATCACCATCTCGGATGCTGAAGAACGTGCGAGGGTTCTCGATCAGACGCATCGAGATGAGAGCTACGTGCACTACGACAATGCTATTTGGCTGGCAACACGCGTGCCCAAAGGGCTGTCGACCCGGCGGACCTCATTGATAACGGATCCGCCAGACGGTCGGATACCGGCTCGTAATAGCGAGGCTGAAGCACGGGCCGAGGCGCGGCGCGCGGTGCGCGGGGATCGGGGAGCCTTTGATGGTTACGAACTGCGGCCGCTCAGCGAGCGCTGCATCTATTACGGCTACAACGGGCCGCCTCTGCAACCGCCCTCTTACAACGATATTCACCAAATCTTCCAGACCCCAGATCACGTGGTTATCTTTACCGAGCAGAACAACAACCCACCGCGGATCATCCCCCTCGATGGGCGACCTGAGATCTCGGAGAACATCCGTCAGTATCCTGGCGACTCGCGCGGGTACTGGGACGGAGATACCCTCGTCATCACGAGCAGTAATTTCAACGACCGTTCAGCGTGGCAAGGCTCAAGCCGTGATCTCAAAGTGGAAGAGCGGTTTACCCGTACAGCCGATGACCGGATCCACTACGAATTCACGGTCGAGGACTCGGCTACGTGGGACCGATCGTGGAGCGCCGAGGTGCCGATGATGGCTACCGAAGGGCCGATGTACGAATACGCCTGTCACGAGGGGAATCACGACATCAGGCATATTCAAGAGGTGTATCGCAACATCGAGCTAGAGGAAGCGAAAGC
>CAZPZZ010000130.1:0-11837 GCA_964591245.1 uncultured Vicinamibacteraceae bacterium
CGTCTCGCCCGCGTGTGGGAGACCCGGCACTCGCGCTAGGCACCGGCGTCGGCGGCATGGAGTTTCGAGATGATCACGGAAAGCGCCTCGGCGTTATCCCTGACCGCGCAAGGAAAAGAGATATGCCACAAGGTCGTCGAGCTCGGCACCGGTGAGTTCGTCGGCGGCGGGCATGGTCGAAGTCTGGATGGGCTCGGTCGATCGCACGTCGCTCTTCACGAAGTGCCAGAGATTCTCGTTGGCGTCGAGCAGTCGCACCGTAAAGGTGTCCTCATCCATTCGCCGGCCTTCGATGACGGAGCCATCCTGCCGCGTGACCCGCATCGTCCACCAGCGTGGTAGCACCGTCTCGTTGGGATCGGTCAGGGAGGTGCGGAGTTCGGCCGGGTTGAGGCGTTCGCCGATGGTTGTGAGATCCGGGCCGTGGCGTCCGCCATCGCCCTCGAGGCGGTGACAGCTTGCGCAATCGTTTGCGTTGTAGACCTGACGCCCGCGAGCGACGTCGCCAGCGAGGGAATAGGCCGAGGGGTCGATGCTGAATGAATTGAGATACGTCACGATCTGCCAGACCATCTGATCCGACGACCGCCGATTGATCCCGATCATCGCCGTGCCCCTGATCCCCTCTCGAATGACGGTGAAGAGCGCCTGGTCGGTATTGGCGTCGAGGATGCCGGTCAGATCGGGCGAGCCGCTCTCATCATTACCCCGTGCGTCACGTCCGTGGCACCGGCCACATTGCGCGCGAAACGTCCGTTGGCCCATCAGCTGGTCGACGGCGGTGGTATAGGGGTTCTCCTGCGCGCTCACCTGGGGGGCGATGGCCGTGACGGTAAGCAGTGCGACAAGGAGGGGTAGATTTCGTCGTGATCTCAAAACGCTTGGCATCGTCTGGGGTGTCTCCAGGCTGCGATCCATCGCGTAATCATAAACGACGCATATAATCACCTACCAGGTTTGAATGCGGCAGAGGCCGGTCCCGACTCGGCAGTAGCGGAGGAATCCGATGAATGGCACGCGAAGACGCACCCTTGACTTGACTGGACTAGCAGCGGTGTGGGCCCTCACGGTGTTGCTGCAGGGCGCGATGCCCTCGGTCGCCGGGGCTCAGACGGCGGATGCCGATGGCGCGGTCCCAGGCTACACCCCGGTCACCGCCGAGCGTCTCGTCAACGCGGATGCCGAGCCGGAGAACTGGCTCATGTATTCCGGTAACTACTATGCCCAGCGCTATAGCGGTCTCGACCAGATCGACCGCCAGAATGTCGCAGGGCTCGAGATTGCCTGGGTGCACCAGCTGCAGGTACTCGACCGGGCAGAGACGACTCCCCTGGTTGTGGATGGCGTCATGTTTATTACGGAGTCCCCGAGCACGGTCATCGCCGTCGACGCAGGCTCGGGTCGGCCCTACTGGCGGTACGAGTATCAGTTGCCGGACGAACTCATTTTTTGTTGCGGGCGCAATAACCGTGGCGTGGCGGTGCAGGACGACACGGTGTTGTTGAGCACCCTTGACGCGCACCTGGTGGCGCTCGACGCCAAGACCGGGGAGGTCTTGTGGGAGACGGAAGTGCACGAGGCGTCGTCCGGATACAGTAAGACGGCCGCGCCGCTCGTCGTGGGGGGCAAGGTTTTCACCGGGGTAGCCGGGGGCGAGTACGGGATTCGTGGCGTCGTCGATGCCTATGACCTGCGCACCGGGGAGCGGGAGTGGCGCTTCTACACCACACCGAGCCCGGACCATCCGGACGTGCAATCCTGGTCCGGGGACTCATGGCGTACCGGTGGGGCCGCCACGTGGATGACCGGTTCCTACGACCCCGAATTGAACCTCCTCTACTGGGGCACCGGCAATCCGGGGCCGGACTACGACGGTACCGTGCGGGAGGGGGACAACCTCTATTCAGATTCGGTCGTCGCGCTGGATGCCGATACCGGCGAAATGAAGTGGTACTTCCAGTTCACACCTCATGACATTCACGACTGGGATTCGACGCAGATTCCCATTCTGGCCGATACCACGTTCGAGGGAGAGCAACGAAAGGTAATGCTCTTCCCCAACCGCAATGCGTTCTTCTATGTGCTCGATCGGGAAACTGGCGAGTTTCTACTCGGGGAACCCTATGCGAGGCAAACCTGGGCCGAAGGGATCGATGCGGACGGCCGTCCGATCCTGTTGCCCGGCAAGGAACCGACCCCGGAAGGGACCATTGTCTCGCCGGCCATCGTCGGTGGGTCCAACTGGTGGTCACCGTCCTATAGTCCCCGGACGGATCTCATCTATGTCATGACCCTCGACGGCGAGACGAAGTACTTTCTCAGGCCCGTCGATTATGAAGAAGGGCAAAGCTACCGTGCTGGCGGAGGGGAAACGCCGGAGCCGATGGAGAACTACCATCGGGCCGTCCGTGCGATCTCTCCACAGACGGGGGACATCGAGTGGGAGTTCCCGGTCGACGTACGCACCACATCGGGATTGATGTCGACCGCCGGAGATCTGGTCTTCGGGGGTACGGCCGATGGATTCTTCTTCGCGCTCGATGCCACGACGGGTGAGGCGCTCTGGAACCGGAATATCGGTGGGCGCGTGCATGCCAGTCCGATGGGGTACGGCGTGAACGGTCGGCAATATGTGGCCATTGCCGCTGGGAATGCCATCTTCTCGTTCGCGCTGCCGGAGTGATCCGTTATCCCTGAACGTCATCATGCCTGTGGGAAACCGCCCGACAGGTAAACGGTGCGTCCCGGCCCCGCCGGGTTGACCGGGGGGGAGGACCCATGCCCCGGTCCACGGCGACCGCGGGTAGACGCTCGGCCATCTTTCACCGTGGGTCTACTTGCGGTAGAGTGCCATCAAGTATGGGCATCCAGACCGTTATGACACGACGCGTGGCGCGTGCGGTTGCTGGCCTCGGGCTGCTGTGGGCCGGTGTGACCGTGTTGGCGCAGGCGCCACCCCAGACGGTGCCGGCCACGGTTGAAGAGGCCGAGTTCTTCGAAACCAGTGTCCGACCACTCCTCGCCAACAATTGCTACGGCTGCCACAGCTCACGTGTCGATGCACCTTTCGCGGGGCTCCGGCTCGATAGCCGTGATGGGCTGTTGATCGGCGGGGACTCGGGGCCGGCCGTGATCCCGGGTAATCCAGAAGAGAGCGAGCTCATTCAACGCTTGCGAGGTCGGCCGGTGTTGATGCCGCCGGCCGGGGCCTTGGACGAGGACGCCATCACGGTCCTGGCGGAGTGGGTGGCGATGGGGGTGCCCTGGCCAGCGGAGTCAGCTGCGTCGGCGTCCGCGACACCCGATCCCTCGACCCCCTTTGACCTGGCAGAACGCCGCCGGTCGCATTGGGCCTGGCAGCCGATCACTGCGGCAGAGGTCCCGTCAGTAAAGGATACGGAGTGGCCGGCGACGCCGGTGGATCGATTCATTCTCGAGAAGCTCGAGGCGCAGGACCTCGAGCCCGCACGTGACGCGGATCGCGCGACGACCATCCGGAGGCTCTCGTTCGATCTGCGGGGCTTACCACCGACGACGGCCGAGATCGCCCGTTTTCTTGGCGATTCGCGCCCGACGGCATACGGCGATCTGGTTGACCGGTACCTGGCGTCGCCACAGTTTGGGGAGCGGTGGGCTCGTCACTGGATGGACCTATTCCGTTACACGGAGTCGAATGGGCTGGAGTTCGATCCGGACATTCCCTACGCGTGGCGATATCGCGACTACCTTATTCGCGGGTTCAATGACGATGTTTCCTATGATCAGCTGATCCGGGAGCATCTGGCCGGCGATCTACTGCCCGAACCGCGCTACAACGCCGAGGCCCGGATTAATGAGTCGGTGATTGGCGCGGCCAACCTGCGGCTCGTGGAGTACGGGTACCAGCCGGTTGAACCCTGGGAGGACCGGGTCCGGTGGATCGACAACCAGGTGGACGTGGCCTCGAAGGCGTTTCTCGGACTAACGGTCTCCTGTGCCCGCTGTCACGACCACAAATTCGATGCGATCAGTCAGCGGGACTACTATGCGCTGCACGGCACGTTCTACGGGGCGCGTCCGACGATGCGAGCGATTGACGACGAGAGCTACCTCGAAACGAACAAGGACGCGCTCGCGCAGGCCAAGGCGGAGATTCGTCGCACCTTATCGAGAACGTGGAGCGAGGCGGTGGGGGCGGTGGAGGCATCGCTGCTCGACGTCCTCCGGCCGGAGTCGCGGGAGGCCGCGCGTGCTGTCGGATTCGATCAGGGCGAAAGTGGGCAAGTCGCTGATCCGGACAGCGGGAGTGTGCTGGCGAGCTGGAGCGTCCTGGCCGGGATCGACCCTGCTGGGTTTTCTGATGCCTGGCGTGAGCGGCGGGCATATTGGGAGACCGAGATCCAGGACCGCGAGCGCTTCGAGGCGGAGCACTTCACGGTACTGTGGGATTTGAGCGGTCCCGACTACCGCGAGACCATCGGTCATGGGACGGGACGCACCTCCGAGCCGTCGGCTCCCGGGGAGTTTGCGATTGCGCCGACCGGCGATGCCGTGCTGAGCGGTATCTATCCGGGCGGAGCCTATACCCACTTGCTCTCCAGCAAGCATGCGGGCGTCATTCAATCGCCGCGGTTCGAGATCGAGAGCGACTACATCAGTTTCCGTCTACTCGGCCGTGACCTGAGTTTTGCCCAGTTGATTGTGGAGAACCACGCGTTCCCCCGCGGTGGCGTCTATCAGAAACGCGTCAGCCCGAAACAGGACGAGATGGCGTGGGCGCACTGGGACGTAAAGTACTGGAAGGGATTCACGGCCTATGTCGAGTTCGCCACGCAGGATGACGTCACACACTTTCGGCTCGACCCGGAGGATCGCGGGCTCGACTATGCGCCCGTACGCCGGGGAGATGGACGTTCCTCCATCGGTGCCAATCGCATCGTGGCGCATGACGTGGAAGCGTTTCCGGGGGAAACGGTCGTACCCCTAGCCTCGCTGCTGGGTGACGTGGTCCCGACTTCGCACCAAGCGCTCGCAGCGTTGATCGTGGAACGGCTGCGGGAGGCGATTACCGCCTTCGGTGCTGATCGTATGACCGAGCAGCAGGCGGTCTTCCTGGACGAGTTCGTGCGCGCGGGGTGGTTGCCGCGCGCCCTCGATCAGTTGGTGGACGTGCAGCCGCTCGTTGCCGAGTACCGAACGCTGGAGGGGGCGGTGCCCGTGGCCCGCCGTGTACCGGGCGTGATCGAGGAGCGGGCGCCCGATCAGCACCTCCTCGTCAGAGGGAACCACGCGAACCTGGGTGAGGTCGTACCGCGGGCATTCTTGTCGGCGATCGACGGGGAAGCCTATCGCGACCCGGGGTTGGTGCGTCTGCAGTTGGCTGACGCGATCACCGCGAGAGACAACCCGCTCACAGCGCGCGTGGCAGTGAACCGTGTGTGGCGCCATCTCTTCGGATACGGCGTCGTCCTCACGGTTGATAACTTCGGGAGGCTTGGTGAGCTACCATCCCATCCTGCACTCTTGGACTATCTCGCCCAGGAATTCGCCGACGACGGGTATTCCATCAAACGGCTGATCCGACGGCTCGTTCTGAGTCGTGTCTATCGGTTGAGCAGCGAGCCGGCGCCGGCCGCGGCGGAGCGCGACCCCTCGAATCGGTTGCTGCAACATGCCAACGTGCGCCGACTGGATGCCGAGGCCATTCGAGACTCCATATTGTCCATTTCTGGACGGCTCGATCCCACCATGTACGGACCCTCCGTGCCCGTACGTTTTGCCCCGCGCCTGGGCGTCGGGGGAAATGATCCGGATAACGGCCCACTGGACGGCGAGGGCCGGCGCAGCATCTACCAGGAAATTCGGCGTAACGCGCACAACCCGTTTCTCGAGGTCTTCGACCAGCCGAAACCTGCGACGACACGCGGGCAGCGCGACTCGACCAACGTCCCGGCGCAATCTCTGGCGTTGCTCAACAGCCCCTACGTGATCGGGCAGGCCAGAGAGTGGGGGCGGCGCCTGGCGGAGGGCGCGCCGACGACGGTGGAAGCGCGCGTTGATCACATGTTCGTCAAGGCATTGGGGCGGGTGGCCAGTGCGCGGGAGCGGGCTCGCGTCATGGAGCACCTATCTGCGTCGGCGGTAAAGCGAGGCGTCAGCAGGGAACTCCTGCTCTACGATGCCGATGCGTGGCAGGACGTCGCCCACAGCCTGTTCAATGTGAAGGAATTTATCTTCATCCGGTAGAGGTGCACATGGCGTACAGCAAGGGGAAACATCCCGCGTGGCGTCCCTACATGACCCGGCGTGACATGTTGCGTCAGACGTCGACCGGATTCGGATGGCTGGCCTTGTCCGCCTTGATGGCGGAACGTGCGTCTGCGGGCCAGGCCCCGGCAGACAATGAGGGGCCACTGGCGGTCAAGGCGCCGCACTTTCCGCCCAAGGTCAAGAACGTTATTTTTTGCTTCATGTCCGGCGGGGTGTCACACATCGACAGTTTTGACCCGAAGCCTCGACTGGCCAAGGAAGCCGGGCAGCCGATGCCGTTTGCCACCGAACGGACCATGCAGAATCAGGTCGGCAACATTCTGCCGAGTCAGTGGGAGTTCTCCCACTACGGAGAAAGTGGCATTCCGGTGAGTGCGCTGTTTCCGCACGTGGGCAGCATCGCAGACGAGTTGACCGTCATCCGCTCCATGACCGCACCCTTCATGGAGCATGCGCAGGCGAACTTTTACTTCCACAGCGGGATGCCCTTCAACGGTTTTCCCAGCATGGGGTCGTGGGTGACCTACGGTCTTGGCACCGAGAACCAGAACCTTCCCGGGTTCGTCGTGCTGGGCTCCGGGGGCATGCCGGTGGGCGGCGTGAATGTCTTCGGCAATGGCTTCTTACCGGCTATCCACCAGGGGTCGGTGCTCTATCCCGCGCAAGCGCAGCCCTTACACAACGTGTCGCCAAGTGAGCCGGATGACGTCCAGCGGGCACGATTGTCGCTGATCGGGGATCTGGACGGAGACTTCCTGGATCGGACGGCCAACGAGGCTCAGGTCGAAGCGGCCATCGATAACTATGAGGTGGCGTACCGCATGCAGTCCGCGGTACCGGAACTGACCGATCTGACAGGAGAGACCGAGGCGACCAGGAGGCTCTATGGTCTCGACTCGCCCATTGCGGCGAAGGCCGCCTACGCGCGGCAATGTCTGGTCGCGCGCCGCCTGGTCGAGCGCGGTGTGCGCTTCGTGGAGCTCACGATGGTGGGCACGCCCACCCTCGGATTACTGGCGAACCCGTGGGACCAGCATCGTAAACTGGTCGAAGGACATACCACCAACGCGATGACGGTGGACCAGCCAGTGGCAGCGCTTGTAAAGGATCTCAAGGCCCGCGGCCTGCTCGACGAGACCCTGGTGATCTTCTCCGGCGAGTTCGGCCGGACACCGTTCTCGCAGTCAACGGTGGGCCGGGACCACAACCCGTACGGCTTCAGTCTGTGGCTGGCCGGTGGGGGACTCAAGAAGGGGTTCATCTACGGGCAAACCGATGAGTACGGCTATCGTGTCGTCGAGCATGCGCACACGGTGCGTGATCTCCATGCCACGGTGCTGAAGCTCCTCGGTCTCGACCATACCGACCTCACCTACCGATTCGGCGGACGGGACTTCCGGTTGACGGACGTCGACGGGTTCCCCATAGAGGGCATCCTGGCGTGAGAGGTGTCCTGACGACCGCCTGACGCATGTTCACGCCCATCACCTGTTGAGACTGACCGCGCGCCTGGCGAGAGCCGCGACGCGCCATTTTCGAGCGATCGCCACATGTCCACGTCCAAACCCGTGATCCTCTCCGGCATTCAACCGTCGGGGCAACTCTGCATTGCCAACTATCTGGGCGCGATCAAGAACTGGGTCGACCTGCAGGAGGAATACGACTGCATCTTCCTGGTGGTGGACCTGCACGCCCTCACCGTGCGGCAGGTGCCCGCGGAGTTGCGCAAACGCTGCCTGTCCTTTGTGGCGCAATATCTGGCGTGCGGACTTGATCCGGCGAAGGTGACCATCGCCATTCAGTCTCATATTCCGCAGCACGCTGAACTCGCGTGGGTCTTGAACACGGTGGCCTACCTCGGCGAGTTGAACCGGATGACGCAGTTCAAGGAAAAGTCGCGCAACGCGGAGAATATCAACATTGGCCTCTTTGATTATCCCGTGTTGATGGCGGCGGACATCCTGCTCTACCAGACGCATTCGGTGCCGGTCGGCGCGGACCAGAAGCAGCATCTGGAACTGACGCGGGACCTGGCACAACGCTTTAACCAGCGGTATTCAGACACGTTCACCGTTCCGGAGCCCTACATTCCCAAGATTGGGGCGCGGGTGATGAGCCTGCAGGACCCGACGAAGAAGATGTCCAAGAGCGACGCGAACGCGGAGAACTTTGTCGCCTTGCTCGATCAGCCAGACGTGATCCGGAAGAAGATCAAGCGTGCTGTTACGGATTCCGGACGCGAGATCCGGTACGACGAATCGCAGCCCGGGTTGGCCAATCTGATGAACATGTACTCCGCGCTGACCGGTCAAACGATGCCCGAGGTCGAGGCGGCGTTTGAGGGCAAGCTCTACGGCGAGCTGAAGCGTGAACTGGGGGACCTGATGGTTGCGGAGCTTGATCCCATCCGGGCGAAGTACGACGAGATTATGGGCGACAAGGAGTACCTGGGCGAACTGCTGGCGCATGGCGCCGAGCAGTGCCGGCGTCGGGCCTACAAGACACTCGCCAAGGTGTACCGGAAGGTCGGGTTCGTGGCTCCGGCCCGGACGGGCCGTTAAGCGAGGCCTCCAGAGAGCACCCAGGCGTCTGGCGATCGGTCAGGCGTGCATTATGGCGGTGCTCGAGGCGGAGGTGTCATGCCCGGCTGGGTGAGCTCTTCCAGGCCGGTGGATCCGGGCCCCTACCCGAGATGACAACGCGCATCGGCGAGAGACGGGCCCGGATACAGAATGCACACCGTTGACGCTCAGCCGAGCGTCGCCGGCCCGTTATTTGACGGATCGTCGGAACTCAAGCGCCTCCTGCATGACCGCGGCGGTCTGCGCGATCGGGTGAATGGCACGGACCGAGAATCTCAACCACGGAGTCCACGGAGCCGTGACCCGGGCGAGGTCGTCGGGATTGTCCGTCTCGGCGATGGCGAAGCCTCCGTTGCTGTCGCCAAAGCCGGACCAGTCTGAAAGCTCGATTGGTGGCGTCCACGCCGCGAACGTGGCCAGAGCCTTCGCCTGCTCCTCGTCCGAGGTTGATTCGGTCCATTCCCACTGAATGAGAAATCGCATGGTGTCTCCTTCCTCCGGTACGTGCGCCGAGGCCAGTCCGATGTCGGTAGCCCGGACGCGGTGTGCTGAATTGTTGCTGTAGCGGAAAGGCTAACGCTGAATGGCTTCGACAACAAGCGCCGGGTGCACGACGCTGTCAGAGTCGTCGATGGCCAGGCGCTGAACTCGACGCGTTGCGCCGACCGGAAACTCGCGATAGGCTGAGTCTTCACACCAGCGATAGCGTGGTCCCTGAGGGTCACGACGTTTTCGAGCAGGAGCACTTCATGGATCCAGTATTCCGTGTACTACCCGCCGTTCTTCTGGGCACCCTCGTTACATGGTCCGCGCTGGTCGCGCCGGCAGCGGCACAGGCGCCGGGGCGTGACAGCTACGTGCGGGTGACGGACGCGATCCTCCAGGAGCCGGATGCGGAGGATTGGGTCAACTGGCGTCGCACACTCGACGGGTGGGGGTATAGCCCGCTCACGCAGATCAACACCGACAATGTGCATGAGCTGCAACTGGTCTGGGCGTGGCAACTCGATACGGGGGTGAGTCGTCCCACGCCGCTCGTCTACGATGGTGTCATGTTCATCCCGAGCCCCGGGAACAGCGTGCATGCCCTGGATGCGGCAACCGGCGATCTGATCTGGCGTTACTCTCGGGAACCGGAAGATCGTTCGGTCGCCAATGACTCGTTGAATCCTGCGGATCGTCCAGCCCGAGGGAGTCGGTCGATCGCCATGTACGGTCGGAACATTTATCTCAACGCGTCGGATGCCCACATTGTGGCCATCGATGCGCGTACCGGCGAGGTCGCCTGGGACCATGAAGTGGCTGACTATACGCTCGGGTATACCTACACGAGTGGACCGATCGTGGCGAATGGGCGGATCGTGGCCGGGATGACCGGCTGTCAGAATTACAAGGATGATGTCTGTTTCATCTCGGCGCATGATGCAGAGACGGGCGAGGAAGTCTGGCGAACGTCCACCATTGCACAGCCCGGTGAACCCGGTGGCGACACCTGGGGCGATCTCCCGTTGACGTTTCGGGCCGGCGGTGACTCCTGGATCCCCGGGAGTTATGACCCGGCGACGAACCTGACCTACTGGTCCACGTCTCAGGCGAAGCCGTGGGCACGCGTCTCGCGAAAGACGGACGGCGCGGCGTTGTACACCAATAGCGTGCTGGCCCTCGACGCCACCTCCGGTGAACTGGTGTGGTACTACCAGTTCACGCCAGGGGAGACGCATGACCTCGATGATGTCTTTGAGAGCGTACTCATCGATCGTGATGGACGGCGTTCGCTCTTCAAGATGGGCAAACTGGGCATTCTCTGGGAACTGGACCGTACGACCGGTGGGTTTGTTGCGGGGCACGATCTGGGCTACCAGAATGTGCTCGACGTGGACCCGCAATCGGGCCAGATCACCTATCGGCCAGACATGATTCCGGTGGCCGACGTGGAGCTGGAGTTCTGTCCCGATCTGCTCGGCGTCCGAAACTGGAGAGCCAGTGCGTACCACCCCGAGACGGGGGCTCTCTATATTCCGATTCACCCGACGTGCGTGACGGGCATGTTCACCGAGCTGGAACAGGTCGAAGGTAACAATTACTACGCTGACCGCGGATTCCTGCAGCGAGAGAGCAACCCGCATCCATCGATGGGAGGGAACCGCGGGCAACTCATCGCGATGGATATCGATAGCGGCGAGGTGCGCTGGGCGCACGTCACACCGACGCGCCCGTTGTCTGCAGCATTGACCACCGGCGGTGGACTCGTGGTGGGTGCGGATACCGACCGGAATCTCTACTTCCACGATGCCGAGGACGGCGAGGTCCTGTTTCAGACCAGGCTGCCGGCCTCCGTGCAGGGCTTCCCGATCTCCTACGGGGTCGGAGAGAGGCAGTATGTGGCGGTGCCCGTCGGCGGGAATCGTTCCAATGCGGTGTATGTCTTCGCGCTGCCAGAGCGGCGATCGGCACGCTGATGCAGGGCCGCAGTGGCGTGTGTTGTATCGTGTCCAGAGGTGGCAAGGTGTTGCCGGTGTCGTCGTTCGATGGTGGGAGGAAACCTGTGATGAGTCGTAGTGGTGCAATCGGTGCGGTGCTGCTGGGCCTGTGGGCAGTGACCCCGGTCTGGGCGCAGGAGGTCTTGCAGTCGGCATTGCATGATGCCCGCGTGGTGACGGTCGCGCATCCGTTGGAAGATCCCTGGTCGATGACGTGGTTGCCTGGAGGCGACCTGCTGGTGACGGAGCGTCCGGGCCGTTTGCGGATCGTCCGTGATGGCACGTTGCTGCCTGACGCCGTGGAAGGGGTTCCCCCTGTCCTGGCCGAGGGCCAGGGAGGGTTGTTCGAGGTCGTCCCGCATCCGGAGTTCGCCCAGAACCGATGGCTCTATCTGAGCTTCGCGCGACCGAATGCAGACGGGTCGACGACCGCCGTGATCCGCGGTCGGTTCGTGGATGATCGCCTGACCGAGGTCGAGGATGTGTTCGAGGCGCACTCACAGGGTCGTGGGCACTATGGCGGCCG
>CAZPZZ010000131.1:0-11536 GCA_964591245.1 uncultured Vicinamibacteraceae bacterium
AGGGACATCCGGTATGCAGAGACTCACGCTGCTCGTCGCATTGTTCTGTTGGGGGGCGACGCCTGCACTTGGCCAAGAATGGCAGCAGTATGTCAACACGGAAGACGGCTTCGCCGTGAACTTCCCCGGTTCGCCGAACATTACGGAGACAACCTGGCGGTCCCAGTTGGACTACCGGTTGCCGGCACGTGTCTATCATGTCGACCGGGGGGAGGAGCGTTATGTGGTCACGGTAGTCGACTATTCGAGCCTCAAGCAACAAGGAGTTGAGCGCGCGGCAAGTTGTCCTCCGGGAAATGCGCAATGTCGCGAAAACGCGGGTCCCATCCTGGGTCCCGGATACTGGAAGCACGACGAGCGCGGAGCCATCGTATACGCGACGTTCACGCTCATTCAGCAAGACGTACGGGTCACGAGTTTGGCATGGGAGTGGCAGGATCTCGTGGAAGGGCACTCTATTCAGTTGACCAATGAGGCCGAGCAAACCCGGACATCTGCCTACATTGCCATGCACGAGCACAAGCTCTACATCCTGGAAGGGACCGTTCCACTTGGTTACCCCGAACCCGGCCTCTTCCAACAGTCGCTGGGGTGGGTCGATGCAGACGGGCGGCGCATACGATACGAACTCGTGTACTCCAACGCGTATCACGCGCTGCAGGTCTACCCTGCTCCGCCAATCGTGGGAAGGTGAATGTGATGCTGTCCGCGACGAGCAGGTGCGTGCCTCGAGTACGTGTCTCAGGCCGGGCTCGTGTCAGAAGTCGCTCGGTGGCGGGGCGTTGCCACCATCCCAATCTTTGACCGAACCGTCTGGCGCCTTGAGAAATCCGAGAAGGCATCCGTTGGACCCGTCTCGCACGGGATGGCAGCGGAGGGTGACGGCGTCGCCTGGATTCAGGTATCCCCGGGTGATACCCACCTGCTCGAGGCCCGTCCGTCCGGTGGCTTCAACTGCCCAAATCTGGCCTTCGCCCGCGTCGCTCGTAACTTCAATGTAGAGCCAGGAATGGGGTACGAGGAGATGTACCTCTCTGACGACGCCTTCGATATCGGCGAACGCGTCGGAATAGTTTCCATGAGAGTGATGGGCGCCCGCTGGTACGGCCAGGGAGAGCGCACAAATTGCCATGAGACTCCAGTTAATACGCATGGTTTCTCCTTCCTGAGCGGTGGTTGTATCCGAGTTCGCCTTGGTGCGCGGAAAACGCGCCCTCTCTTATTCCGGACTTGCCCCTGGGGCATCAATCCGGCCCTGCCCTTCCGCTGCGGGTCCCCGCTTGACCCGAGGCGGAGGCGGAAACCCGTTGGAATATGTTCCCTCGTACCGGAGCGAGACGCCGTTCTCATCGAGCCATCCCAGCGACTGTTGGAAGAGGGCTGGTTCTGGAAAGCCAGCAGGGACCGTGCCTTCGAGAACATAGAGCTTGTTCTCATGCATATAGATTGAAACAAACGAACGAGACTGATCGCTGTTATTCGTGAGATGCAACTGATGACCCTCGACGCGATCGACGGAGTTGTAGCCTAAGTGGGTTGTCGTGACATCCCGTTGAAGAAATACCCAGGTTGCATAGAGGAGTGCGCCGCGGAGGTCGTGACGCCAGTACCCTTCCCCGGTGAGACCTCCGCCGCTGCATCGTTCTGCACCTGGTGGACATGATTGCGCTTTCGCGGTGAGTATCTGTTCGGTCTGATTGTAATCGGCCACGGTGACCGAATAATGGCTTGCGCCGGAGTTGGCGGTATAGACCCTGGCTGGTAGCTCTGCGCCGTACTCGGACATCCATGTGGTCTGGCTTATTTGTGGTTGGCCTGGAAAATTACAGGTAAAGCGATCGTCTCGATTCGCGTATTCGATCCAGTCCTGCGCGGAGCTGGGCTCTGAGGTGAAGAACAGTGCAGCCAACACGACGAGTGCATTCAAGCGCATGATGTCTCCTTTTGCGTTGCTGGTCTTGCGGTCGGACTGGTTCTCACGGTATTCCCTGGACAGTGCCGACCTGTTAAGGGGTTGACCGGCACCGATCGCTCCCAGCCCCCCGACCTTCTGCTCCCACATCACGGTATGCCTGATGGCAATTCGCGCAGGCCTCGTCAAGTTGTTCGGTGACAGCGACGACTGCCTCCACGCGTCGCGACTGCGATGCTCGATAGGCGGCGCGTCCGACGTTGACCAGTGCCTCTGTGTACTCTTTCCAGTCGTCACGTTCGACCGGTACGGGGCGACCGTTCTCGCATCGTCGTCCCGGCAGGAGAAAGAGCGGTGTCGATTCGACAAGCGCGAGTGCGGCGAGATCGATGGCCTCCCATCCTGGGTAGACCGTCGAGCCCCACTCGACGTAGTCGAACGGTCTGGCTCCGGGCGGCCCACTTGTCACCTCACCTGGGTCGTGCAGCTGCACATTAAAAATGACATTGGAGTTGGGAAATGCGATCGACCTCATCAGCTGGGCCAGGTTCGCCATCGGTCGCATAGTGGGAAGTGTGGCCGTGGTATCTGTCGCGAGTGTTGCTCCAGGTAAGGCGATGTCGGCGAGTCCGGGCTCGATGAGTTCTTGTCGGCCTGCGGGAAAGTGTCCGCGTTGAAGGATGTATGCGGTGAGATCCAGCGATTGCGATCTTAACAAGGGTGCGTCCGCTTGCAGCGGCATCGTGTTGTGGATCTTGTCTACTAGCTCCGAGAGAGGGCGGGCACCCCAGAGCGCGAGAAATCCCTCGCCGGTCAAGGGTGGGCCGACCTCGCCTTCAAGTGTGGCTCCGTGACAGCTGAGACAGGCGGACTCGTAGAGTTCTTGTCCCCGCCGCGCCTGATCTTCGGTATAGACACCCGCCTCTATCCTCTGCCCGCCTGTCGCCCTTATGGCGGGTGACAGCGTGTCGATGAAGGCGAGGGCGCAGACGAGAGTGCCGAGGGCATACGCCATGGCTACCCAATGGGATCGACTCGCGCGCATGTCATCAGCCCTCTCTGCCGTGCAGATTATCGGCGGTTCGTGTACCGTTTCGTGTAGTCCAGGTGCGCGAGGCACGTGGTGATATGAATGGGTCAACAATACTCGCGCGGTGCAATCTGTCAAGGTGCCCGCGAGGAGTGATGTGACGCGGGGCGGCCTTGACTGAGCCAGAAGGCGACCGGATGGCGGAGACGACGTGTCCGGGACTGCACGCTGCGATCAGGCCCAGGCGACTTCGCGCGGCGTTGACGTGTGAGGGCCCACGGCACATGGGATGACCTCGTCCAGTTGTCGAGAAGATACCGAATGTACTCGAGAGTACGGTTCGTTGCGACGCAGTAATAGAGGAAAGTGAGGTTCTTGATGAGCAAGATGGTCACGGTGATGTCGATGACGGCGGTACTGTTGGCGGGCGTCACGGCGAAGGGATTTGCGCAATTGACGGCGGCACAGGATGGGCCGATCGTTTATGGGCACCATCACCTCATTGTGTCGAGTATCGACGAGCACAAGAAGTTCTGGGTCGATACGCTGGGGGGCGAACTCGTGACGGTGGGCACACTGGAGATTGTCAAATTTCCGAACGTGCTTGTCTTCATGCGCGAGGCAGAGCCGACCGGTGGCACGAAAGGCACGACGGTAAATCATATCGGCTTCTCGGTGCCAAGTACACGCGACGCAGTAGAGAGAGTCCGGGAGGCGGGTTATCCAATCGTAACGCGTGAGGAAATTCCTCCGTCGCTGGGCGTCGAAGAGGGCCTGGCGTATATCGCGGATCAGGACACCTATATCGCCTATACGATGGCTCCCGATGACGTGAAGGTGGAATTTGTACAAAGTGCGACGGCAACTCCGATGGCGCTGCATCACCTGCATTTTGCAGGACCGGTCGAGGAAATGAAGGCGTGGTACGTTGACACGTTCGGAGCCGCCCCGGGGATGCGGGGATCATTTCAGGCGGCAGATTTACCGGGGGTCAACCTGACCTACTCCGCTTCACCGGAACCGCCGGCCGGCACTCAGGGAACCGTCTTGGACCATATCGGGTTTGAAGTCGATGATCTCGAGGCTTTCTGCCGTAGGCTCGAAGCTCGTGGAATAACGTTCGATCGCCCGTATACGGAAGTACCGGCGTTAAACCTGGGCATTGCGTTTTTTACGGATCCCTTCGGTACGTACATTGAATTGACAGAAGGTCTAGACGCGTATTGATACTCCTGCCCACGTTTGTGCGTGAGGGGCGCGGCGGTCTTCCTGGCGCTCGTGTCTCGATGACGGTGTCCACGCACTGACGTCGATGCACCGGAGACGGTGGCGTGTGGACCTTCGTGACCCGCGAACCGCGGGGCGAGTTATGACCCGCGCAGCAGGTTGAGTTGCTCGCGTGTTCCGATGGGTTCATACGCCAACCATTTCCTCGGGTTGTCGACCAGGATTTTCTTGATTGTTTGCTCGGGCACCCCGAAATAGCGGAGTTTTGGTACGAACTGCAACAGTACGGTCGAGAATCCGTTTCCCCAGTTCGCTTTGAGCTGGGTCGTATTGGCAAAGTCAGAGGAGAGCAAGATCTGGTCTTCGAAACCGGCGTCAATGGCATTAAGGACCATGTCGATCTTCTCTCGCTCTGGGATAAAAGACGAATTCATGCGGTGCCCGACAGTGTCAAAGCCGATGTAGGCACCGCGCCGGGCGATCTCCTTGTGCGTCTCCCAGGTGGGATCATCGGCACGCTTGATTGTCGACTGATGACCGATGCATAGCTTGGCGAGGTTGACACGGCTTGACTCGTAGATCTCGAGCTGCTCCAGGGCGCACGAGGGACAGCTCTCATGTGGAACGTGCGTGAAGATAGGCAGTCCGGTCTCACGATGCGCGAGACTCACGGCTCGGAGCATCTTACGCTCGCCGTCATGCATCTCGGGGAACGAGGTGCCCACCTCGCCCAATGCTCCCCACCGCTCGCGTTGAGCCTGTTCCACAAGGTGTCTGGCGATCTCAGCCTCCGGTAATCGGGTGATCTCCTCAGGATAGGTACGTTGAAGGAAGTAACTCCCGGCCAGGACGATAGACAACCCGGACCGTGCCGCCATAGTCGAGAGATTGGCGAGTTGCTGGTCGGTTCGAGGGCCAATTGAAGAGTCAACGATACAGCTGACCCCGTCGAACGCTGCCATCTGCAGTTCTTCGAGCAGGAGTTCGACCATCTGCTCGTTGGTCGGTGCCGGGGACATTGACGTACCCGGTGCTCTGGGTTCCGGTGGAGGGCTGCTGTAATCGAACGACAAATGCTCGTGAAAGAGTGTGGCTCCAGGGCCGATCATAGAGGGATGGACGTCGACGTCCACCCTTCGGACAATGGCGCCCTCTGGAAATATGGCCGTTGTTGACGATTGATTGCGGCTGCCGACGAGAGAGGTGCTTTCTAGCCGCTGCTGACCGGAGAGTAGACCGGTGCTGGTTGCACCTAACCCGAGGCGTCTGAGCACTTCTCGCCGGGTTGGATGTTTGTGCGCGGTCCGAGCCTCGCTTCGTGACATGAGCCGTTGTCTCCTTCCAAGGCCCGACTCAAGGTGATGGCGCCGCTTGGGCCGTCATCGGGTCGGGGTTGCCGATGGATATCGTATGTTTGTCGATCGTATTGGCCGGTGTGCCAAGTGGTTCCGGCGTGCCCATCGCATGGCCGAGCCGGCCCGCCTGAGCGACAAGGGAGCGCCTCGAGCCAGTATTACTTAAGAAAGCGCGTGGTAACTCGTTCTATCGTTGTTCGGCGCCGCCGTTGGGGTCCGTGTCCTCCTCTAGTTCTTGCGTCCGGGCCCCGGAAAGTATGCCGGCCATCGAGTAGTTTCCTTCGTGGCAGGCGTATTCGAAGATCGAGACGCGATCGGTGACCTGTGTCATTGGGCGGGATACCACCCACGGTCTGGTGAAAGTCTGCGGATCGTTGATCGTGAAACGGTAGTCAATCGTGTCCGGGGTCACCCGGGTGTACCGCTCCGTCAGGTGCAGGGTTTCTCGGGAGCCACGAAAATTGGTCTTTGGGTCAAAGTTCGTAGTCTCCACCACCAGCGTGTCTCCCTCCCAGTGACCTCGGGAGTCACCCATCCACTGTCGTACGCCACCGGGGAGATGAGGTCGTTCATCCAACGGAATAATCCGCGCTTCATGAATGAGTTCTTGAAACACGACAACATATTCAGAGGTTTGGAAGATTTGATAGTTGCTGCTGTACCAACTTCCGATACCGTTCCATCCGCGAGAGATGCAACGGGTCCAGGGACTGAGGTCCGAATAGGTGTCCGGGGAGTTTGCTGGTCCCCGGGTCCTCCGATCTGCGAGCGCTGCCTCAAGTCGAGTCTGTCCTTCCGTGGAAAGTGCTGGAATCCGGCCGTCTGCCGGATCGATGATCAGTGACGTGCGCGCCAAGGCCGTGCCAATATCGCGCCAAAATGCATTGTAGTTACCGACACTGCCTTCCTGGGGAGGCAGGTCGAACGCGGCACGGTTGGCTGTCTCCAGGGTGTCAGCCTCGTTTTGCGAAAGCGTGATCCTGTCAGCGAGCGGTCCATCGAGTGGACGTTCGAGTGGGGTTGACGTCTGGCTGTTCCATTGTCCTTGCAGGTCGGGGTCGCCCCATGGGGTCCGGGGCACAGGGCTCGCATTCCCCGTTCGTACCGTCTGGCCAAAGCCTGGCAGCGCGAGGAGAAGCATGAACGCACAGGCACTCAGTGATCGCAGCAACCATGAATTTTGTCTTCTTGTCATAGCCGTGGTTCCTCTAATGGACGAAGTGTTCTCGGGGAAGTGTACCCGGAGAATGCGAGACGCCAGCCGCGACCGACACCATGGTATAAGTCGAGGAGGTGGACGGGAGACGTCTGACGGTGGAGGCAAAACGGATAGTGCCTGAGAACCTGGCATCTCGAACAGAGGACGCAATGAAATCACGCATGACCATGCACGTGTTTCTGGGGATGATGGGCTTATTCCTCGCGCCCGCATTGGTGGTCGGTCAGACCGTTAGTGGTTCGGTGGGGCGGACACCCTACGGACATCCCGATTTCCAGGGTCTATGGACGAATTCGACGACAACTCCATTGGAACGACCCGATCGTGTCGCGGACCAGGCGGTCTATTCGGACGAGGAGGTGGCCGCGATCGATGCGGCCAACGTTGGGCGGAATGATCGGCTGCCGCCGTCAGGAGATCCTGGGACCTACAACGACTTCTGGTGGGAGCGCGGCACGGCGCTTACACGGACCTCGCTCGTCGTCGATCCACCTGAGGGGCGGTTGCCCGAGCGCACGATGGCTGGTGACGTTCGGGCACGCTGGTCGCGTGGGGTCGATTCGTGGACTGAACGCAGTCTGGCTGAACGCTGCGTGACGAGAGGAGCTCCCAAACGGCCCGGTGGCTACAACAACAATTTCCTGGTCCTGCAGACGGAGGACTACGTCGTGATGTTGCAGGAGATGATTCATGAACCTCGCATTATTCCATTGGACGGGCGCCCGCCGGTTGACGAGCGGATCCGGTTATGGATGGGAGACTCGCGAGGTCGGTGGGAGGGAGACACGCTGGTCGTCGAGACGACGAGATACCGTGATGACATTTACCAGAATTCCTTCAATTGCTGCCCTGGAGCTAGTGCAGGGTTGACGTTGATCGAGCGATTCAGGCGGGTCGATGTTGGGACGATCGAGCACCAGTACACCGTCATCGACCCAGATACCTATACGAGCCCATGGACGGCGTCGAATCCGATGCGTCGTTTCCCGGGACCGATCTATGAATACGCGTGCCACGAAGGAAATTACGGGATGGAGAACCTGTTGCGTGGCGGACGTGTCCAGGAGCCCGCCGGACCCTAGATGGCGTCGGCGCTGTTCCACGGACCCTCGCCGGCGACAGCCAGGGGAAGATGGCAGGGTTCTCGTGTCGTACGTCTCTATGGCTATCCGGCACCGGCGCCTAAGTCGACGGGCAGAGCGAGCCGAGACGTTACGGCCGCGCCGACTGCAGCCTTAGCGGATTTCTCTCGCGAGTTGCTCGCCTTCGAGCAGGAGGTAGAGATGTGCCTCGAGTTGCTGCACGCCTGCTTCACCGTTAAAGGAGATGCGGTCATCGTTGTCCGTGTCACGACCCTCCGTGATCTGATAGAGGAGGAGGCGTAAGTGTGCGACAAGGGGAGCTGCGCGTCGGATTGAAACGGCGACCTGCAATGAGCGCGCAGTATTGAGGGCTTCACGGGCGTTCGTGAGAATCCCGTCGGCAATGGCCACCACATGCGCGGTATGCGTGCGTACGTTCTCGGATGCGGATGCCGCGTTTGCTGCCAGCCCGAGGTGAGCGCGGATCGCCGTTATCGAAGGGATCACACCCATGCCCAGGCCGGGACCGGTGGTCTGTTCGGTGGGATCAAGGAGATGGCGTACGTGAGCGGCGTGCCTCTGCATTGCACCGAGGTCGCTGAGGTTTCCAGCCGCGAAATTGGCATGGAGCAATGCAGTACCGCTCTCGGCTGATGCTGTTGCGGCGAGGCCGCGGCCATCAGGGCTCCCCGCGAAGCCAAAGGTGACGTGGCCGAGGTGTGTCAGCGTGGCATTGGTGGCGGACGGGGCCGCGGGCGAACTGGACGCGGAACTCGGGGGCGTCGATTCGGGTGAGAATTTTTCTAACATGCGCCGTCGGACGACCGCGCCGTAGACATTGCCCCGTGCGTCAACCCCCACGCCCTCAGCGCCACTGTGTTCAATCGCTGTCGATTCCAGGTCCGTGATCAGGTAATCGACCGAACCATCGCTGACGCGTCCAACGCGAATGCCTTTTCTCCAACCAGGGTTATCAGTCCCCCACGATTCTGAATCGGCGACATAGATCCGATCATCGGCGCCGATGGCAATCCCGCTGGGGCGACCAAACTGGTACCACACGTCGAGGATGGCCCCTGCCTGGTCAAAGATCTGAATTCGATTGTTTGCGCGATCGCCGACAAATACGCGACCTGCAGAATCAAGGGCGATGGTATGTGGCACGTTGAACTGGCCGGCGTCAGATCCTGTCTCGCCCCATTGCATGATGAAGGTTCCATCTGCGGCGTATTTCGAGACACGATTCGCGCCAGTCGCAAAGCTATGTCCCTCCGTGATGAAGACCTCCCCGCCGGGTGCGACCACGACATCCGTCGGTTCGTCGAGTAAGGGAGGCTCCCCTGCCCTTCCTTTTTCGCCTATCGTCATCAAGAGTTCGCCGTTGGGATCGAATTTCAGAACCTGATGCCCCCGCTGGTCTGCGGTCCATACGTTCCCCTCGTCGTCCACATCCATTCCGTGTGGAAAATCGAAGAGTCCGACGCCCCAGCTGCCCAGGAGTTCGCCCGCTGGCGAGAGTTTGAGGATAGGCGCTTCACTTCGACCGGTGCACGAATTCTGGATGCAGCGGCTGAGCAGATAGATGTTGCCATCTGGTCCCTCGTCTGCCCCGATGAATGCGGCACGCTCATCGTAGGCTCCCGCCTCATACGGGTGCGGTAGTTCGCCCCAGGGATGTATCCGTTCGTATGGATTGGGGAGGTTGTTCGTGGGAGCGGCCTGTGTTTGGTCTGGAAGCTGGGCATTCGTCTGCCCGCTTCCGAGAGCCAGGAACGCAGTGGTGAGGGCGGCCACCAGGGGGGTCGTGCGCATCGTGCGGTTCATGTGGTCATCCTTCCGGTGTATCCGTCGGTCAGAGTCATCACGGGCTGCGTTCTTCGTTAAGAGCGGCGCCGGATTGCGGCCGGGTCACGCCTGTCCGCGCGAGGTTCCCGTGGCAGGAGGTGGTTCGAGATGGTCTGTGGCCGTGACGCCATGGTTAGATTACTGGAAAGTCAGCAGTATACGGTGAAATGATCAGATGGTTATGATGCGAAAGAGGAGGCTGGACGCATGTGCGCCGTGGATAGGGGCAGACGGCCCGTGCGCGCGCGGCTGGCTCTCTGTCCATGTCATGGTTCCGTCAGTATGATGCCGTGCGGATAGTGAGGACCTGATGCCCATGGATGAACCCGTTCGTTCCGTGCTGCCCTATCGTCGCGCCCCTGTTGACCTTCATCCTGCGAATGACTCTCCGGCCTATCGTTCTACGCGCTTGCGCCACCCAACGCACCCGCTGGTCGTTGTACCTCAAACGTTGTCAGAGATTACGGGGCCGGTCTATGGCCTTGATCGTCTCGGCGCTCTGGATCACGACCTGACCAGTCAGCATACGGGCGATCCGCTCGGCGAGCGGATCATCATCGCGGGGCGGGTGCTGGACGAAGATGGGAGGCCAGAGCCTGAGACCTTGGTTGAAATCTGGCAGGCGAACGCCGCAGGTCGGTACACCCACTGCGAGGACACCCACGCTGCGCCACTCGATCCAAATTTCAGTGGGGCCGGTCGCGCGATGACCGACGCGGAGGGCGGTTTTCGGTTTGTCACGATCAAACCCGGGGCCTATCCCTGGCAGAATCATCACAATGCATGGCGTCCCGCACACGTGCATTTTTCGGTGTTTGGTCGTAGTTTCTTGACCCGACTCGTGACGCAGATGTACTTTCCGGGTGATCCGCTTTTGGCCTTTGATCCGATTTTCAATGCGATTCCCACGGATGACGGAAGGAGGCGGTTAATCTCCACCTTCGAGCGTGAATTAACGCAGCCGGGCTGGGCGCTCGGGTACCGGTTTGACATCGTTCTGCGGGGGCGAGCGGCTACCCCGATGGAGACCTGAACCGTGTCTGTTTTGACGCCGTCTCAGACGGTTGGTCCGTTTTTCGCCCTCGTGACGTCATCTGAAAGCCGAACGACTCTCGTGGCAGAAGAGCATGCGGGAGAACGGATTCTGCTGGAAGGTACGCTTCGCGACGGCGACGGTCACCCGGTGCCGGATGGGCTCCTGGAGATCTGGCAGGCCGATGCGACTGGGGGCTATAACCATCCGGACGATCCTTGCCGTGGCGAGCCGATGGCAGCGTTTACCGGATTTGGTCGGGTCCACACGGACTCCTCCGGGACCTTTGGCTTCGAGACGATCAAACCGGGCTCGGTTCCTGACGCACACGGACAGGCCCAGGCACCACATGTGCTAGTCAGCGTGTTCGCCAGAGGGCTGCTCAGTCGACTTGTCACCCGCGTGTATTTCGAGGACGAACCAACCAACGTGCGAGATCCGGTCTTGGCATGTGTGAGCCCGGAACGTCGATCTACGCTCATCGCGATCTGTCGATCGCGGGGGCATTACCGGATCGACCTCGCGCTGCAAGGCCCGCGCGAGACGGTGTTCTTCGATGTCTGAGCGTGGCAGTCCGACGATGTTTTAGTGCGAAGGTTGACAGACCGCGCCGGAATCTTCCCACTTATTGTCGGTAAGTTGTCGGGTATCCGAACCATCGGCTCGGATGGCGAAAATCTCGCCATAGGGTTGTGGCACGGCGTCGTATAGAGCCATTTCATCCTTGAAGCCCATACGCGCGCTACTGAAGAGAATCCAGTTCTCTCCGCACCAACTTCCGTGACCGTCGACGCCGGTGGCGTCCGTGACGCGGCGCAATGCAGACCCGTCAG
>CAZPZZ010000132.1:0-9369 GCA_964591245.1 uncultured Vicinamibacteraceae bacterium
AGCTATTGGACCATCCGACTCACGCGCGTGCGCGGGGTGGTGCGCTGCGACGTCGAGCGGAAACGATGTTTGCGTGGCCTGCGTTGGCCGAGCGACTTGAAAGCGTGTATCGAGCGGCCTTGGAGTAAACTCAAGCCATGGGGACAACGTTACGGGTTGGCGCATTCTGGTCACGTCTCCTGCTCGCCGTGGTTGCGCCAGGGGTATTCCTGATTGTGAGTGACGTCGCCATCCGTATTGGTGGTTTCGATACGGACGTGGTGCGTAACGAGAACTTCGAGATCGGTGTGCCGGTGTGGCTGCTTGCCGATGAGAATTGGGCCGACATCCAGCGTGAACGCCTTGATGGAGCTCATGGACAAGAGCCCCGGGGGGTTCGGGCAGAGGATGTCGAATGGCTTCAAAGTTTTGAGGAGGCTCGCTACATCCGGTACAAACTAAAGCCGAACATCTCCGTAGACGCAAATAACCCATTCAATAACATTGAGTTACAGAAAGGCATTACGTTCAAGCTGTCGTCAAACAGCGATGGGTTTCGCACCAAGGAGTTCGAGCTGAAGGTGCCGGGTGCGACCCGGATAGTGTCGATTGGAGACTCCAGTACGTTTGGCTGGGGCGTGGACCCGGAATACACGTTCCAGGAGTTGCTGGAGCAGCGGTTTCGTCGAGGACGAGACGACGGGACAGAGGTCTTGAACCTTGGCATTTCAGGCCACGACAGTAGACACGGGCTCGCAATTTACGAGCATTACGCCAAAGATCTCGAGCCAGATGTCCTGATCGTGAGCTACGGCGCGAACGATGCGCGTTTCGTCTTAACGGCGACAGATGAGGTGCTGGATCAGGATGACACGTGGCGAGGGACGGTGCGAGATGTACTCTACCGTTTCGCGACCTTTCGCTTGATGCGGCGTTTGATTCTGAGGGTCTATGATCCCATCGAGATGGTGCGGATGCGCGCGGAAGCTGAGGGCGAGTCTAGAGCCTTGGTGCGTGCGGTCGACAGGGATTCCTACGAGAAGAACCTACGCACTATTGTCAGGGGCGCCCGCGAGGCGGGGACACGTGCGGTTTTGCTCGCAGTCTGTAACGAGCCGTACTATACCCGAATGATGCAGTACGTGGCTTCGACCGAGGGAGTACCGTTTCTTGATGCGAAAGAACTCTTCGGACGGCATATCGACGACCTTCGCGGGCACCTATTGTATGCGGACGAGGTCAGGTACTACGAAGCCTTGTACGGCCCAGAGGTGATGAGTCGAGAGAACAGTTACTACGTCACGACCGACGGTTGTCATCCAGGTCGCGTTGGTCATAACCTGATTGCCGACGCCCTCTTCGAGGTGTTGCAGGATAGTGGGTCCTGAAGCATGGGTACGATTCCGACACCGCGTCACCCTTTCTGGGCCGAGAAGCAGTTCGGTCGCGGAGTTGGACCCATTCTCGCTGCCATCGGTGGCTGGCTGACCTGGCGAGGAGGATTCACACCAGTGACCTCTGTCGTGTTGGGAAACGGCCTTCTGTTGCTGGTTCTGGCAATCGTGTCCCCGCGGCTTCTAGTGTGGCCGAATCGTGGCTGGATGCGGTTGGCAGAAGGACTCTCGTTTCTGAGTACTCGCCTTGTGCTCGGGATCGTGTTTTTTCTGGCGGTTACTCCCATCGGTACCTTCAAACGACTTACGGGATGGGATCCGTTGGGCCGTCGGCGCCAGCCACAGGAAAGTTACTGGACGCCTTATCCCGAACGCGTGCAAGACGCCACACATTTCGAAAAGATGTTCTAGATGTCTAAGAGTCAAGTACTGAACGAGCTCTGGCAGTTCATCCGCTTCAACAAGAAGTATTGGCTACTACCGATCATCACCGTACTTGTGTTGGCTGGACTATTGATAGTGGTTTCTCAGGGGTCCGCCGTAGCTCCGTTCATCTATACGCTTTTCTAGACGAAGCGGCACTTCCCATCGTTCAATTCGCATTGGCTGATTTCCGTTGCCTGATAACGGAATCTAGCCCACCTGGACGGTACTGACCGCGAGCGTGTTTAGATGACTGCTATTCTCGGGATCTCCGCGTACTACCACGACTCGGCCGCCTGTCTTGTCCGTGACGGCCGTGTCGTTGCTGCCGCACAAGAAGAGCGCTTTTCTCGGAAGAA
This sequence comes from uncultured Vicinamibacteraceae bacterium, assembly GCA_964591245.1. Taxonomy (GTDB): domain Bacteria; phylum Acidobacteriota; class Vicinamibacteria; order Vicinamibacterales; family UBA8438; genus CAZPZZ01. The sequence goes on from CAZPZZ010000132.1 coordinate 2,156, forward strand.
GCACGACCACGCTTTTCCAGCCCGCGCCATTGCGTACTGCTTGGAGGAGGAGGGACTCAGTCCGGAGGCTCTCGACTACGTTGCCTTTTACGACAAGCCACTCGTGAAGTTTGAGCGGCTACTCGAAACGTATCTCGACTACGCGCCGTTCGGATTTTCGTCGTTTCTCAAGGCGATGCCCCTCTGGATGAAAGAAAAACTCTGGCTACCGGATCTCATCCGAAAACAGTTTGCCGAACTCGAAGGTTTCGAAGTCCCGAAGGAGATCAAACACCGGGCGGCCAGTTACGACTGGAAGCTTTGCTTTGGTGACCATCACGAGTCCCATGCGGCATCGGCCTTTTATCCCTCACCCTTTGAAGCTGCCGCGGTGGTGACGGTGGATGGTGTTGGCGAATGGGCAACCTGTTCCGTGGGTGTCGGCAACGGTCACGAAATCAGTCTTCTCAAGGAGTTGCGGTTTCCGGATTCGCTGGGGTTACTCTACAGTGCGTTTACATACTTCGCCGGTTTCAAGGTGAACAGCGGTGAGTACAAGATTATGGGTCTGGCGCCCTACGGCGAGCCGACCTATGTTTCCCTGATCAAGGACGAGTTGCTTGACATCCGGGACGATGGCTCGGTCCGGATGAATCAGAGGTATTTCACCTATTCGCAGGGTTTGCGGATGACCGGCTCGGCGTTCGAACGGCTACTTGGCGGCCCACCACGGACGCCTGAATCGGCTGTCACCCAGCGCGAAATGGATCTGGCGCGATCGATTCAAGAGGTGACAGAGGAGGTCATGCTCAAGATTGTCCGCTATGCGCATCGTGAAACCGGACGGTCCCACCTTTGTCTGGCCGGTGGGGTGGCGCTGAACTGTGTCGCCAACGGTCGTATTTTGCGGGAGAGCCCCTTCGAGGAGGTGTGGGTGCAGCCGGCCGCGGGGGATGCCGGCGGTGCGGTAGGCGTCGCACTGGCGCTCTGGCACCGGTATCTGGATCAGCCACGATCGTCGTCTGAGCGGACCGGAGGGTGGGTGGCGACCAAGGCGTGGACGCAGTCGACGCCCCGTCCCTACGAAGACGGGATGGCTGGATCGTATCTAGGGCCTCGCTTTTCGACGGAAGTCATTCAGGAGTTTCTGGATACTAGCGGGTTGCCCTATCGGATATTCGAAGACGCCGATTTGGCGCACGCGGTTGCCGAGTTGCTGGCCGAGGAGAAGGTTGTGGGCGTACTCCAGGGGCGTATGGAGTTTGGTCCGCGCGCACTGGGTGGACGGAGTATCATCGGCGACCCACGATCTCCAAAAATGCAATCAGTGATGAACCTCAAGATCAAATACCGCGAGAGTTTTCGTCCATTTGCACCGAGTGTGTTGGCCGAAGAGGTTACGAAGTGGTTTGATTTGAAAACCGACTCGCCCTACATGTTAACGGTGGCGGGCGTGGCGACCCCGAGGCGCAGGACCATGACCGAGTCGGAGCAGGGGTTGTGGGGTATCGAGAAATTGAAGGTCCCGAGGTCTGAGATCCCCGCCGTGACCCATGTGGACTACTCGGCGCGTATCCAGACGGTCCGTCGGGAGGTGGCTCCGCGCTACTGGGCGATTATTGATGCCTTCCGTCAGAAGACCGGCTGCCCGGTTGTCGTGAATACGTCGTTCAATGTGCGCGGCGAGCCCATTGTCTGTACTCCTCAGGATGCATATCGCTGCTTCATGCGCACGGAGATGGACGCACTGGTTCTTGAGAATTGTGTTCTCGAGAAGTCAAAGCAGCCGGCTTTCGAGGAAGATGCAGACTGGCGCAAGGAGTTCGAGCTTGACTGACGGGGCGGGTTCAGCCTGCACCGTGAACGCTCTCACGAGGTCTATCGCCGTGCCTCGGATCGGCGATGGCCGTACGCTGCAGTTGTACGGGGTGGGAGCGCCGATGGCACCGTCCTGTTACGGAACGAATAAATCTGGCCATTGATCGTTTGCAGCAGAGTAGGTCCACCGGACAGCACTGTCCGCCGGTGAGCCGATCTTCCATATAAACAATTCGTAGTCTGCTCGGTCGTGTTCGTGCCCCTCGGCAGAAGCGCCCCAGACGAGCCATTCCCCGTCTGCAGAGACCTTTGGAAAGTATTCGTGGCTGTAGCTGCCGGGGAGATCGATCAAGGTTTCTGTGCGGCTCTCATCACCGGTGAACGTGCCGGTCATGACCTGGGTGCCTCCGTTGCCGCCGGGATCAATCCAGGCAGCCTGCTGCCGACCGGGAAACCAGGTGATCTGACATGACCGCTCCGTGGAGAGCGGAAGGTATCGGCCAGAGCGAAGATCGATTACGCCGACCGATTCTTGCGGAATGTATCGCCAGGTGACGGCGAGTCTCCCATCCTCAGACAACTCGGGTTCGAACACGCGTCCCTCGGTCGCTGCGTAGATGAGGGTTCTTGCATTGGTTGCGAGATCGAACTGAAAGACCTCGTTCAGGTAGACATAGACCAATCCGCTGCCGTCCGGAAGCCAGGTCGGATGATAGGCGCCGCTGACAAGAAGCCGCTCACCTGTGCCGTCTACGTTCATCACGTAGAGGTCCCAGGCTTCTTCGTCGCGAAATGACACCCATTCACGCTGACTGCGCAGAAACGAAATTTGCTGACCATCCGGCGAGAAGCGTGAAAAAAAATCCACATGCGGGTGTGTTGTCAAGCGCTGTTCGCCACCGGTCTCGAGATCGACCAGATATAGTTCGTGGTTACCCTCACGGTTGGATGACCATACCAGTTGGCCAACGAGCCGTTCGCCAAGTTCACGCCATGTCTCACGTTCTGCGTCGGTGACCGTGTTGAGGGTGGCCGGCGGTGTCGGGGGAATCCACCGGGTAACGATTCTGGTTGGAGCGTTAAGCAGGGTGTCTGGAATTACGGTCGAGACCCGACGCGCGACGACGAGCGCCACCAGGGCAACTACCGCCACAGCTGTGATCAAGCCAACGCGTCGTGTGGTTCGAGGCATGGGTCACAGTAGCACGAGCCGTGATTCCCAGTATATGCCGCGTGTATCCCTTCGGTCGACGGCTCAACCGTTCAGGGATTTGCCTGCGGTGTGATGAAATTACCGCCCTGAGCTGGGCGGTTGTCTGATCCGTTTTACCGTGGCGGGCGAGCCGGCAACGATTGCGAAGTCGTCGACATTGTCTGTCACGACCGAATTGGCTCCAACGACCACGTCGTGTCCGAGCGTCACACCATCAAGGATGGATACTCCGGCACCGATCCAGCCGTTGGGTCCGATGGTGATGCCGACCGACGGTCGCTCCTGTTCGATGATCGGAGTACCCGTGTCACCCATGGCGTGGCCGCCTCCGACCAGGTAGGTGTAGGCGGCAATGAGCGTATCTTTGCCACACTGGACGTGGCTGGCTGAGAACACCATACAAAACGAGCTGATGTTGACGCCATCCTCCAGCACGATGTTGCCGTCCTTGGTGTTGATACTTGTTTGGCGGCCTAGAAAGACGCCGTTTCCGATCGAGATGCCCTGATTCGACGACCCCTTCGCATCCAGCACGCAACCGTCGTCAATGACCACGTCATCGCCAATTCTGATTTTGTGGGGATGGCGCAATGTGATGTCAGCTCCAAAGAATACGTTGCGACCACACGCACCGAGCAACACAGGGTAGAGCTTAGAGCGAAGAAAGAGCCCTAGCGCTCCTGGCATGCGGCTGGCGAAAGTGATGATGATTTCGTAGCAGAATAGTGGCCACCATCCAGAGCGACCAATCACCAAATTTTGATATTTTTTCCGCTTGCTCTTCGAGGCATCGAAGACCTCACGCGGAATATTGTCGATTTTTTTTGCCACCGGAAGCTTTCGCAGGCTGCGTAGACTGTCCCGGATTATAGCATTCGTCGTGCGCTTCCAAAGATGCAGCGCAATTCCTGAATCAGGTGGAATGTCTCTGGCTGGCGTCGAGGAGACGCGAGTGCCGAGAGGTCGATGCGATTGGTCGTGTCCGGCCGGGAAACAGGTTCGGTCAGGCAGCGTTGGCGGCGTGCCCTTCGATGTATCGACGGTGCCACAGGGCAACATTGATGAGAGCCCAGAGCACGTGGTTGTGGTTCTTGGCGCGGCGCTGGTGTTCGTCGATCAGCTGATTGATGTAGCCGAGGTTCATGTGTTCTTGAATCAGTGGTGACCCATTGAGCAGCGTTGTCATATATTCCCGGAGTTCCCCGCGCAACCAGGTTTTCAAGGGAAGGCTGTAGCCCTGCTTTCCACGTTCAAGGATGAAGGGGGGAAGCACGTCGGCCATCGCCTTGCGATAGATTGCTTTGGTGCGGAGGCCGGGAAAACGCACATCCGAGGGGATGCGAGCGGCAAATTCGATCAGACGATGGTCGAGAAAGGGTACGCGTACCTCGAGACTTGTTGCCATCGACATCTTGTCGACTTTCATCAACACTGAGTCCGGCATGGTGAGGCGTAGGTCAACGTAGCACTCGGCCGAAAGTCGATCGACGCCGCCGGCGGCTGTTGCATGGCGCCGAATCGGCTCGAATGGGTCTCCCCCGAACCGATCGAGGAACGCAGACGTGAAGAGTCGGCGGTCCTGTTCCGCGGATGAGAAGTACTGCCACCGCATGTGGCCTCCATCTGCGGGGAGTGCTGCACCCTCGACGAATCGCTTCAGCAGGTTTATGGCTCCTTTTTTTTGGGGTTGATCCGGGAGCGAGCCGACCGCTGGTTCGATGAGTAGGCGACGGAGCGCGCTGGGCACGCGAGCGTAGACCATCTGCTCAAGTTTGGAGGCGATAAACCGGTCGTAGCCGACGAAGACCTCGTCGCCGCCCTCCCCTGACAGACAGACCGTCACGTGCTCTCGCGCCTTTTGCGACAGGATGTGAAACGGGAGCGCGGAGAGGTCGGTCATCGGTTCGTCGAGGTGCCAGACGGCATGCTCGATTGCTTCCGGTGTGATCGGCTCGATCAGGATCTCGTGGTGTTCGGTACCGTAGTGCTGCGCGGCTCGTCTCGCGTGATCCCACTCGCTGAAGGTCTCGTCGGCGTAGCCGATCGTGAAGCTGGGTAAGGGACGGGTCGTTGCCTCGCGTGCATAGGCGAGGACTGCCGTTGAGTCAAGGCCGCCAGACAGGAAGACGCCGAGCGGTACGTCAGACATCAGGCGCTGTTCCACCGCTTCGCCAAGCAGTTGCCGGATGGTGCGAACGCACTCTTCCTCAGAGAGGTCTTCTGGGGCGAACTGCACGTCCCAGTAGCGCTGCACGTCGAGTTCGCCGTTCCGGATGAGCAACCGGTGCCCGGCAGGTAATTTCTGGATGCCCTGGAACATCGTAGCCGGCGCCGGTACGAATTCGTACCCCATGTAGTAGTAGAGGGAGTGGAGGTCGACCTCGGCTGTGACGAGGTTGGACGCGAGAATGCCTTTGATCTCCGAACTGAACACCAGGCGAGAGCCGTTCCAGTGGTAGTAGAGCGGTTTGATGCCGAGCCGGTCGCGTGCCAGCATCAACGTCTGAGCGCTTTGATCCCACACGGCGAAGCCGAACTGACCGTCGAGCCAGTCGACGCAATTTGGTCCGTGTTCTTCCCACTCGTGAACGATGACCTCGGTGTCGCACTGTGTCCGGAACTGGTGGCCTTGCTCGCCGAGCTGGCGTCGACGCGTCTTGTGGTTGTAGATCTCCCCGTTGAAGGCGACCCAGACGGAATTGTCCTCATTGGACATGGGCTGATGCCCGCCTGTGAGGTCAACAATTTGTAGTCGCCGGGTGCCCAGTCCCACTGGGCCCAGCGCGCTGACCCCGGCATCGTCTGGGCCGCGATGCACGATCGCGCCAAGCATCCGTTCGATGACGGAGGGGTGAATCTCGGCGTCTGGCCGAGTGTCGAGAACGCCGACGATTCCGCACATGAGGTTCGAACTCTCCGGTCGGCAGGAACCGTGCGTAGGGCTCGGTAGCCTTGCCTATAGATACCCGTGGTCTCGATACCACGCGGCCGTGGTGGCGAGTCCGGTTGACAGGTTTACTGATGGTTCATACCCGAGGCCCTTACGGGCTTTGTCGATGCTGAACGCACGGTTCTGACGAAACCAATCGGCTCGACGTCGAAAAAGTGGAGGCTCGATTTGCAGCGGCTTGCAGAGCGTTTCGCAGGCAACTGCGGCGGCCCACAAGGGGCCGAAGGGGAGGTGCACGATGTGCACGTCTCGGCCCATGCTCCGGCCGACGGCGGTGACGAGATCGTTCAGGGAGTAGTACTGGGCGTCTCCTATGAGATACACCTCTCCGGTTCCCGGGGTGGCCCCGGCAAGCAGGAACGCATCGACCAGGTTGTCGATGTAGAGCGGGTGATACAAGGTGGTGCCGGATCCGAACATCAAGAAACGCCCGTTTTTGACTCGACGGAACAAGTGGAGAAAACGTGCGGGATCCCCGGGGCCGTAGATGGCCATTGGTCGGAGGGTGGTGGCTGGCAACCCTTGCGCGACGAGTGACCCGATTTCTTCCTCTCCTTCGTACTTGGTCTGCTGGTAGTAGTCTTCCGGACAGATAGGGGAGTCTTCGTTGCCTGGTGGAGACTTGATGTCTCCATGGACGCCTTGGGTCGAGCAGTAGACGAATGAGGCGACGCCATGTCGGAGCGCGGTTTCCCCCACGATACGCGTTCCAGTGGCGTTGACTTCTTTGTATATCTTGTCTGGCAAGTTGATCTGACGAAATACTGCGGCTACGTGATAGACCTGCTCCACGTTCGCCATGAGTCTGTTCACGGTCGTCCCGTCTGTGACACTTCCGAGGTGTATCTCTGCGCCTAGTTGTTTTAGTTCATCGTGGAAGAGCCCAGGGGCACTGTCCAGTACCCGCACCGTGTCGCCGCGGTTGAGTAGTCTGCGTACGAGATGGCTGCCGGTGAATCCGGTTCCTCCGGTTACGAGCGTCAACATGGTGGAAAGTCCCTGTTCAATACGCTGTTGTGGGACAAATGATAGGCGCGGTGGGTTCGAATTCGTTTGCCGAGTCGCGGTAGGCCGGAAATAGAGCCCTCGGGCGAACCGGGAATGCCGGATTCGAGACCGGAACGGGCGCAATCCTACCACAGACCATTGGCGCGCTCGCCGCGCGCGTCTCGGTGACCCGTTTTTGGCCGAGCCAGGTGCATTCCGCACATCGCTCTCGTGTGTCGCTGTCTCACGGGTGGTACGAGGTGCGAG
>CAZPZZ010000132.1:9469-11478 GCA_964591245.1 uncultured Vicinamibacteraceae bacterium
GAGAAACCTTTCATCGGCCTAACGTTCAGCGTCAGGACTGCCGATAACTGCACTGGAGTGCAGGGAACTTCAGATATCGCTGACGCTACGTCCGGTGGCGAGAGTACACCACTGATTATGGGTGCGAGACGCCATTGTGACCTGTTGTCCCTCGTGTGTGCGGTCCTGCTCTTGGGGACGGCGTGTGAGAGCGAAAAGAGCCGCAATCCGCTCAGTCCCAATATTGCCGGGCCCATTGAGGGTGTGGTTATTAGCACTCCGCAGCTGATGGTCCCTTCCGAGGCGGGCCTGGTGGCCGTGGCGAGCCAGCCGATGACCATGACTTTCGCCAATGGCATGAGCAACGGGGAGCGCCCGGTGTTCTACGAGCTGCAGATAGCCCGCGATTCCGTCTTTCAGGAGCTTGTGCACGGCGCAGGGCAGCTCGCACCAGATGCGTCGGGACAAACGCAATACCTTGTGCCCGTGCACCTGGAGCCGGAGACAACCTACTACTGGCGAGTGCGTGCGGATGATGGAGCGAATGCCAGCGTGTTCTCGGTGCCGGGTAGTTTCGACGTCTATACGCCGGTCACCATCGCCGCGCCCGCGGTAGTCTCGCCTGTGAACGGCACCCTACTCGACGGCCGAGTGGCGACGCTGGTGATCGAGGACGCCGAGATCACAGGCCCGGCGGAGTCCATCCGCTACCGTTTCGAGGTGTCGACGGACAGTGGGTTCGGGACGTTGGTGACCGAGGCTGAAGTCGACGGCGTGGTGGGGACACCGGTGATGGCGATGGTCGACATGTCGACATCTGCGGCGGCTGGTTCGCTCCGCTCAAGTCAGCTTGAGTGGGCGGACGTTGCGCGGGCGGTTGATTCGCCTCCGGCGGGTGACTTGGATTGGAATACGACCCACTATTGGCGTGCTCGGGCCACCGCGGTCGCCCGAGAAGGTCTGGTTATCGGACCCTGGTCTGAGGTGCAGACGTTTACCACGTCCGTCGAACCCGTGATCATCGGGGCACCGCTATTGGCCTCGCCGATTGGCGGCGTGACAGTTGACAACAATCCTCCCACGTTCGTCGTGACCAACCCTTCCGTTTCCGGTACCAACGGGGCGCTGACGCTCAATGTCCTCATTGCGAGTGACTCAAACTTTGACAATGTGCTTCACTCGTTCAGCGCTCCGATGAGTGCGGGGGAGACTACTTCGGTCGTAACGGGGGTCGTGCTGGCAGAAGACCAGGTCTTTTTCTGGCGGGCCTCAGCGACAGATGGAACCACGACCGGCCCTTGGTCTGATGTGCAGTCCTTCCGGACGGTTGCGGCTATACCTCCCCCTGGTCCAGGTGACGATGACGACGGTGGTGACGACGACGGTGGCGACGACGACGGTGGCGACGACGACGGTGGTGACGACAACGGTGGCGGCGGTGGAAGTGACGAACTCGATCTGTCGTCCGTCACGTGGTTGCACTCGAACATCAGTGGATGGGCCCAGACCTCGACCATCACCAGTGTAACGATAAGCTCGTCAAATATTTGTATTCGACATACCAAGGCGGGGGCATGGCCGATCGTCACGGTGAACGGGACACCGCTCGAAGGGAATCCTTGGGTCATCGCGAACATCGGAGGACGCTGGTACGCGGGTACCTACGAATGGTTGCGTCCCGGCCAAATCTGTAAGGGCATCACCGCGAGCAATATCGGTCCACACATCAAGAAATCGCCGATGGCGAACTGGGTGCCACGCTCGGGCGAGACTGTGTACTTTGGCGTGAGCACGGGAGCCCGTTTTGGCGGTGGACACGGAGATCAGCGGTCCAATTTCGTGAGAATGACATGGCCCTAGTCAGTCCCCCACGCGTGTCATAGAACCGCGCGTTGCCAGGCCGATCCTGCCAGCAGTCGGGCTTGATTCCTAACCAGCCAAACGCGGGAGCATTCAAAGCTCGCTCGATGAAGGGGCCTGTTTACTAACCGAGGCGAGTGGATTTGGTGGGGTTGTACCGTCAGCCCGCC
>CAZPZZ010000133.1:0-11459 GCA_964591245.1 uncultured Vicinamibacteraceae bacterium
GAAGCAGCCGAGCATCACCGCGGACTGGTCGTCGGCAACGATGCCGTCAACTTCTGCGCCGGCGCCAACCTGATGCTGGTGTTGTTGGAGGCTCAAGAAGGGAACTGGGACGAGATCGATTTGATGGTCCGTAGCTTCCAGCAGGCCGTGCTAGGCCTACGCTACTCGCCGGTGCCCGTCGTCGTGGCTCCGGCGGGGCTCACGTTGGGAGGCGGCTGTGAGATCGTCCTTCACGGCGACCGCGTGCAGGCGGCAGCCGAGAGCTATATGGGGCAGGTCGAAGTGGGGGTCGGCCTCGTACCCGCCGGCTGCGGCACGAAGGAACTGAGCCTGCGCGCACGCGATGCGACGGCACCGGGCGTCGACCCGCTGCCACGCTTGCAGCAGGCGTTCGAAACCATTGGCTTTGGCAAGGTCTCAACGAGTGCCACCGACGCCCGAAGACTCGGACTTCTACGAGACGTCGACGGCATCACGATGAACCGCGAGCGCTTGATGGCAGACGCGCGGGAAACCGTGCTGGAGCGGATCCGAGATGACTACCGACCACCACCATGCCGATCGGCGATTCGCGTCGGAGGTGAGAACGAACGCGCGGCACTCGACCTCGGTATCCACCTTGCCTGGCGGGGCGGCCGCATCAGCGACCACGACGCCTTGATCGGCCGGGCCATTGCCAGAATCATGACCGGTGGCGATCTCCCGCACGCCACGACAGTCAGCGAACAGTATCTTCTCGACCTGGAACGTGAGGCCTTCCTCAGCCTCTGTGGGGAACGAAGAACGCAAGAGCGGATGGGCCACACGCTCCAGACGGGAAAGACGCTACGAAACTAAATGGAGGCGCGCAAGCCCCCCATGGGGCACTGCCATACGCGACGCACCGGGACCCGGTGACGGACCGAACCGACATGCACCGCGGAGTCGACGCTATGATGCCCGTGCCATTCCCTACGATCCGCCAGTTCCCCGGCCCGGCCGGCCCACTGGAAGCCCTGTTCGAACGTCCGCCGGTACCCGCCCGAATCGTTGTGGTCTTCGGCCATCCTCATCCACAGTATGGCGGCACCATGCACACGAAAGTCGTCCATCGGGCCGCGAAGACGTTTCTCGGCCTGGGCTGCGCGGTCCTGCGCTTTCACTTCCGCGGCGTCGGCACGAGCGCGGGCTCATGGGACGATGGCGTCGGCGAACGTGATGACTTTCACGCTGCACTCGACTTTGCAGCGTCTACCTATCCTGACGCAACACTGTGGGCGGCCGGCTTTTCCTTCGGTGCCTGGCTGGCTCTCACCTGCGGCGTGCCAGACGAGCGAGTCACCCGTCTGCTCGGAATCGCTCCGCCAATAGGCCGCCGCTCACATAGCGTCGTGGCCACGAGTACCAAACCGACGCACTTCATTCATGGCGCACAGGACGAACTGATTCCACTGGACGCCTTGCACCGGTTCTACGAAACGGTCAGCACGCCAAAAACGTTGACCGTCATCGAGAATGCCAACCATCTCTTCGAGGGACGCATCGCCGAACTCGGCGACGCCATACAGGAAACATTCGCACCACACCTACAGATAGAGGTGAAAATATGACGGACGCTGTTATCGTCTCGGCCGTTCGCACAGCGGTCGGCCGGGCCCCCAAAGGCACGCTACGCTCAACCAGACCCGACGATATGGCCGCGACAGTCATCTCCGAAGCATTGAACCGCGCGGGCAACATTCCCGCTGAAGAGGTAGACGATGTCATCCTCGGATGTGCGATGCCCGAAGGCGAGCAGGGTCTGAACGTGGCTCGCATCGCGTCTCTCCGTGCCGGTGTACCCGTCGAAGCGTCTGCGGTCACGATCAACCGTTTCTGCTCGTCTGGATTACAGGCGATCGCCTATGCCGCGGAACGCATCATGGGCGGAGGCGCGGAAACCATCGTCGCCGGCGGCACGGAATCGATGAGCCTCCTCCCGATGGGCGGACACAAAGTGGCACCGAACCCGACCTTGATGAAAGACTACCCTGACGTCTATTTATCGACCGGGCTCGTCGCGGAGAACCACGCTCGCGAGGCAAACGTCTCGCGGGACGAACAAGACGCCTTCGCCCTCCGCAGTCACCGGCGTGCTCTCGCTGCCATCGACGCGGGATCATTCACCGACGAGATCGTTCCGCTTACAGTGCAGACCATAGAACCACGCAGTGAGCGTGGGGGCCCGCCGACCGTGCGCGAAATAAAATTCACCACCGACGAAGGTCCCCGGCGAGATACTTCACTTGATGCCCTAGCCTCGCTCCGCCCGGCGTTCCACGTACAAGGCAGTGTCACCGCCGGAAACTCATCACAGACCAGTGACGGCGCGGCGGCCGTCGTCGTCACCTCAGCCGAACGGGCTACACGTGCGGGAGTCACCCCCCTGGCGCGTTTCGTTGCCTATGCCACCGCCGGCGTCGAACCGGAACGATTCGGGGTCGGCCCTGTTCCGGCAATACGGAAGGCGCTCAAACAGGCAGGACTCGGCCTCGACGACATGGATCTGATCGAACTGAACGAGGCTTTTGCCGCGCAAGTACTCTCCTGCCTGCGCGAGTTACCGATCGACCCCGACAAGCTCAACGTCAACGGCGGCGCGATCGCGCTCGGACATCCGCTTGGATGCACCGGCGCCAAACTCACGACCTCGCTCCTCTACGAGCTCTCCCGGCGCAACGGACGGTATGGCCTAGTCACGATGTGTGTAGGGGGCGGTATGGGTGCGGCTGGCATCTTCGAGCGACTCACATGACACACAAAAGATCCTTTTTCAGAGCCGTCAAGCGACGCGCGGCGGCACCCATCAAGAGGACTCGACGTTCGCGAAACACCCTCGCCTCGCGTAGGGCCTGACTCTGACCGAGACATCATCATGACCACCACCACAGCTGCAACGACGAGCATTACCGGAGGCCTCTGGATCCTTGAAGACACGGTCCCCGGATCCATCTTCACCCCAGAACGACTCACCGATGAGCACCGGCTCATCGATCAAACCGCTGATGAGTTTGTTTCAAACGAGATTACCCCCAATCATGATCAGCTCGAAACAAAGGACTGGAAGCTCGCGCGGCAGCTCGTCACACGCGCCGGGGAACTCGGACTACTCGGTATCGATGTCCCCGAAGCCTACGGTGGCCTAGACCTCGACAAAGCCTCCACAGTCGTGGTTGGTGCACGTATCGGCCAAGGTGGCTCGTTCGGATCAACCTTCGGTGCCCACACAGGTCTCGCCATCCTCCCGCTAGTCTGTTTTGGCACCGAAGCGCAAAAGCAGGCATATCTCGGCAAACTCGTCAGTGGTGAGTGGGTCGGTGCCTACTGCCTTAGCGAGTCGGGCTCAGGCTCAGACGCGCTCGGCGCCAAAGCCCGTGCCACACGACAAGACGACGGGAGTTACCTGCTCAATGGCGAAAAAATGTGGATTACCAACGGGGGATTCGCCGATCTCTTTGTCGTCTTCGCCAAGGTCGACGGCGAAGCGTTCACGGCCTTCCTGGTTGAGCGTACCAGTCCTGGCCTGAGCATCGGCAAAGAAGAACACAAGATGGGTCAGCACGGCTCCTCGACCACTCCCGTCATTCTCCAAGACGTGCGAGTCGCTGCCGACGCCGTACTCGGGGAAGTCGGGAAAGGCCACAAGGTTGCCTTCAATACATTGAACTATGGGCGCTTCAAGTTAGGCGTCATGGTCTGCGGCGGGGCCACCCACGCCATCGGCGAAGCCGCGCGCTACGCATCGGCCCGTGTCCAGTTCGGACGGCCGATCGCAGACTTCGGCGCCATCAAGCACAAACTCGGCGAGATGACCGTTCGCACGTACGCCGTCGAGAGCATGATCTATCGCATCACGGGCCTCATCGATACCGCGCTCGCCAATCACGAGACGGGCACCCCTGACCTCTTGCTGGAAACGCTCGAAGAACTCGCCGTGGAGTGCGCAATTCTCAAGGTGGCCGGAAGCGAGATGTTGCAGTACGTACTCGACGAGAATATCCAGATTCACGGCGGCAATGGGTTCGTCAAGGATTACCCCGCAGAACGGCAATACCGCGACTCGAGAGTCAACCGGATCTTCGAGGGCACCAATGAAATCAACCGGTTACTCGCTCCAGGGACGCTGATCCGCCGTGCTCTCAAGGGAAAACTTCCCCTTATCGCCGCTGCCAAGCAGCTCCAGAACGAACTCCTCAACCCTCCGGCACTCTCCCCCTCCTCGGACGCGCCGCTCGCCGTACAAGAACACGCGATCATCGGGTTCAAGAAGGTTTGCGTCATGGTCCTCGGCCTGGCCATGCAGCGCTTCGGGGAGAAACTTACGGAAGAACAGGAGGTGCTGTCCTACGCAGCCGATATCCTCATTGACACATTCGCCGCCGAAAGCGCTGTCCTCCGCGCCCTACAAGCCGCGACCGACGCACCACGCACTGCGGCGTTACAGACCGACGCTGCCGGTGTCTGTGTCAATGACGCCGCGCACCGGATCGACACCGCCGCACGCACTGCGCTTGCCGCCATGGCGGAGGGAGACACGCTACGAACCCAACTCGCCGCCCTCCGCCGGTTCACCAAGGTGACACCTGTCAACACGGTCGAGATGCGCCGTCGACTTGCGGATACAGCCGTTGAAAGGGCAGGATATATCTTTGCGTGAGCAGATGTGTCCGGGCCAACGGACTGAAAGGTTTCACCCAATTCGCCGACCTCTAACCCTAGCGATAGCCGTATGAACACGCATACACGCGCTTCTCGACGGTCGATACGATCGACTTGTACACCGATTCTCTGGGTCTGCCTCGCGGTAGCTGTCGTCGCCGCCTGCACAGCTCCTCGGCCTGACGAATCCACATGGCAAAACATCCTCGTGATCGACCGCGAGGCAAAGGACCAGTTTTTCCGTGAGGCTCCGGACTCGCCGATCTTGATCGACCGTCGCGGAGCATTGCTCCCGCTCAGCTACTATGCGCCAGATCCACTGTTTCGCGTTCCAGCTGCCCTAGAGGTCGCACCGGAACAACCGATCTACGACATTCCGACCTCCACAGGCGTCATTCGTCCGATGCAGCGGGTCGGGGTACTCGAATTTGCCCTCAACGGCGAACCCACCCGCCTCGCCGCACTGGCAGAAGCGCCGGTTCGGTCCATTGAATCGTTATTCATCATGTTCAAAGACCCCACGAACGAGACAGACACCTACGCAGGCGGGCGCTATCTCGACCTGCCTCGCACCGCCAGCGGACTCTACGATCTCGATTTCAATCGGGCCTACAACCCGTACTGCTACTACAATGAGGATTACGATTGTCCGTATCCCCCACGCGAGAACTGGCTGACTCAGCCCGTACACGCGGGTGAACGTCTTGCCGAGGGATATACCGGCTTCGGTATCGGTGTCATTCCGCCGCCCCCGACGGAGGACACGCCCTAGCGAGCAGGTCATGGTACGGCTCGCCTGTGAACGCTCTACTGGCTGCCCCATCTAGGGCATTCGACGAAACAGCGCTGCTCACACACAAACTCGCTGTGTCCCTATCCGGTGTCATCTTCGACTTCGACGGCGTGATCGCGAACAGCGAACCACTGCATCTACGCGCGTATCAGGAGGTACTCGCGCTCCGTGGCATAACGCTAGAGTCAAGTCATTACTACGACCGCTATCTCGGGTACGACGATGTGGGCGTGTTTCGTGCCATGTCGCGCGATCAACAGTGGGAACTGAGCGATGAAACCCTCGCCGAACTGATCCGCGTGAAAGGCGAGTGCTTCGATACACTCGTGACTCAGGGAGACGCATTATTTTCTGGCGCCGCCGAGTGTATCCGGCGCACCGCCGCCACGGTGCCAATCGCGATCGCGTCTGGCGCCCTCGCCGAGGAGATCGAATCACTCCTTGTGACCGCCGATCTTCGAGAATACTTTCGGGCTATTGTTGCCTCCGGTGACACGCCGCGTTCAAAACCGGCGCCAGATCCGTATCTCCGAGCGACCGAACTCCTTCGGCCACACGCAGTCACAGCCGGCCTGGATCCGCAAGGATGTTTCGTAGCCATCGAAGACTCAAGATGGGGAATTGAATCAGCACTAAGAGCGGGACTCCCGTGCGTTGGCGTGGCTCAAACCTATGCCGCGGACGAACTTGATACCGCACATTCGGTCGTGGCCACTATTGCAGATGTGACACTGGATACACTACAGGGCGCATGTCAGTCGTCATGATGTGCGCCACGGCAGAATCCGCCCGAGTTCGCCGAAACGACGACTGAGAATTAATCATCGCGGACTTCACCCGCCCGCGCCACGGACGCTTCGCTGTCGCCAGCAACGCGACTCAGACGACCGACATGATCAATGTATTTCCCTCCGACTTGCTGGAAGAATTTGCGGACGCGGCCACGAGTCCAGGTCCAGAACTAGCCCGGCCTGCGCTACTCATCGCCAGATTCGCCTATCCGCACCTGGACCCACTCCTCTGCCTGACACGACTGGACGAACTGGGGCGCATGGCCGCAGAGAGGCTTGCGGACACAACGATGCCGGGAGCTCCGGATAGCGCAATGCATACCCTCAGCCAATTCCTCTTCGAGGATCAAGGCTTCACTGGTAATACTGATGACTACGACGACCTCCGGAACAGCTTTCTGAACCAAGTACTCGAACGCCGCACCGGCATCCCGATTACCCTTGCCGTCGTGTATATCGAGGTCGCACGTCGCGCGGGTATCCAGGTCGAAGGCGTGAACTTTCCAGGACACTTCCTTCTCCGATTTCCATTCGGCCCCAGGTCGGATTACGACGCTGCCGTATTCGTTGATCCCTTTCATGGCGGCTCGGTACTCTCCGAAACCGATTGTCGCTCGCTGCTCCGACGTCACGCGGGAGACACCGTTGAATTCTCGCCGACTCTGCTTGCCCCTGCCACCAAACAGCAGATCCTTGCGCGCATGCTCAGAAACCTGAAACGCCTGTACGTCCGTCAACGCTCATTTTCCCAAGGACGGGCCATCACCGACTTGCTCCTGGTACTCGACCCATTGGCCCTCGATGAGCTCCGTGACCGTGGACTCCTATCCTTTCACCTAGACGATTACGCGGCTGCGACAAACGACCTCGAACGCTATCTTGCATTTTCGTCACACGACGACGAGGACGAAGAGCGGAACAAAGAGCGGGAAGAGATCTGGAGTCATCTCAAAGCACTGCGCCGGCGGATGGCGAATTTGAACTGAACGTTATTTCGTATTCGACACACCGCACTGGACGCGGTCTATACCCGGCTCAGCCAGACACCGGCGAGTTATACAGACGCCACGATTACGACCCGAACAACGGTCATCAAGGCCGTGCACATCACGGAACTACGCACGACGATCGACGCGCTGGGGGGATGACGTTCACCGGGAAGCGCGACGTCGGGCAGGCTGCTCTGCCGATGATCATCCGGCGGCTTCCGTTACCGCCGCGATACCGGCATCAGGACAACATCAGGAGGATGTGTCGCTACTTCTCGCCGAGCGCCGATCGAGCCTCCTTGAGCTTCTCGATGAGCGCGTTTCTGACCTCTTCGGGGGTCTTGACCAAGTGAGAAAATGCCAGGCGGACGGGACGTGGACCGTTCGCCGTCACGGCCGACATCTCAAACCCGTAGCGGTCTACCCCGGTGAGCGTAGCCGAGGTCACATCAGTCGCCTTCGAAAACGCACGGCAGTAGAGCACCACAGCATCAGCGTGGTCACGATTCATATGATCGATGATGTCCGCAGCCGAGCCGGCGAGCGGGTCTGGCTCTGCCGCATGCCATTCCGCCGGTTCGACCCATGACATGCGCCCGTAGCCACCGATGTAGCGAACCGACTCGACACCGAGGCGCCAGAACGCGAAGTCACCAAAATCGGCATAGTACGCAGCGTTGGGATGAGTCGAGAGAAATGCCGTGCGCGCGGTGCCACCCTCTGGTTCCTCCACGCGGGTACAGCACCCGAGCAGGGTCACACGACCATTCGCCAAGGGATCATCAGCGCCTCCCTCAGCCACCATCAACGACGCCCGCTGGTCCTGCTGGAGGTTGCGGGTATGCTCGGCCATCGTGCTCACGAGGAACACCGGATTCCCGGCGTCGAAGGCCACCGTCACGAACGATCCATAGGGATAGCCGGCCGGATCCGCCGCGAGGGTACACAACGTGCCCGTCTTCAACTGCCCAGCAAGCGTCCGCGCACGCTCGGCGTGCGAGGGCGTGGGAACAGTCACATCATAGAGTGGCTCGACCGTTTCACCCGACGGTCGCGCGTGCGCGTCACGAGGCACCATCTTTTCTCCGGTCTGACGTGGGAAAACACCTGGATGTCACCGGAATCGCAATGAACTTGGTCCGGTCACCGAAAGGGCCATGCACAACGCCGGGCGCCCGAAGGACACCCGGCGCAGCCTCGCGAAACCAGTTAGTCGGCAACCTCGAATGGTACGGTTGCGATCTGATTGTCCCACCAGACGGTCAACGTACCGGCGTCACTGCTGACATCGGTAAAGGTGACGATGAGCTGATCGGCACTGACGGAGTGCTCGGATACGCGCATCGTCGTTCGCAGCACATCAAGCTCGTCCGTATAACCATACGCGCCCCACACCGTGTTTTCTGTCTCTTCCTGAAAGGTCTGCTTGCCCCCGAGATTAGAAAAGACAAGCGTCCACTCCCCCTCTCCGAGCACGGCAAACATCGTGTATTCACCGGCTGGCAACGTATTGCCGCCGAAGACGAGATCGGCTTCCGTATTGATCGTGGTGGTGACATCAGCGCCAACCCGCCAGAGGGGCGCACCGGCATAGATCTGCTGCCCGTATTCACTTCCTTCGCCGAAGATGCCATTTCGTCCTCGGAGAATCGGACGACCGTAGGTAATGTCGATCCACTTCCCACCGATATGCGTCGATGCCTGCCCCCGCGGACTCAACGGACGATCTTGTTGTGCCCACACCGTACTGGCTGACAGCACCAGCACCGCCATCATCGTTCCTAGCTTTGTAGAGCGCACTGTTTTCTCCTCGAATAGTGATGAGAAGCCATTCCTGGCTTCTTGTCCGCACAATCGGATCAACGACGTCTGGCGCCATTCCGGCGACTCGACACAGACATCATCCTCCCGTTATCGATCATCATACATGCATAGAAATCTCCGATGCGGCCCCTTGCCGTTATGGGGCCTCTGGCGTCCGGCACGAAAACACGTTGTCCCTTTGAGAGATGATGCGTCGAACAGCCGGTCTCGACCCCGACCTGGCCTCCATCGGCCAAAAATTGTTGCCGCAATACTGCCGTTCCCTCCTCTCCCCATCGTATGATGGGCTCCGACATCTTCGGATAGCCTGAGTCGTTGAGAGGCTCGCGAAGATCACTGGTCCGCCGGCCGTCCAGGCAGAAAACGACAGCGCCGAGACGACACGCGCGTCGCGGGTACGCGAGGCCGGCCCAATCCGTCACGATCACGTCAGTGTTTCAAGGAAAACAGCGACAGGACATTCTTCCATGCCTACACCGATCTCGACGCTGACCATGTGCGTGGTCGCCACCACCTGCACCCTTCTCTGTGTTCAACCGGTCTCGGCGCAGATCGCTCGAGTTGCTAACCCGGCCTGGACCATGCCGCGCACACCTGATGGGCAGCCGGATCTCCAGGGCCTCTGGGGCAACAAGACCATCACGCCCATGGAGCGTCCTGGCTCCGTCGACGGAAGAGCGTTTCTGACCGATGAAGAAATCGCGACGGCCAACCGCCAACGCAGGCTGTCTCTGCAGGCACAGGACGACGCACCGGCTCAACGAACCGCAGCGGGTGGGCAGATTGGTGCCTACGGAAGTTACTGGCTCGACGGAGGCGACAGCGTGCTGTCCACTGGTCAGACGTCACTGATCGTCGACCCACCGAACGGACAGGCACCAATTCGGCGCTGGGCCTCGGCCACGAAAGCCTACCGCCTTGCCCACGAAGTGGAGCACTACCAGTACATGAGCACACTAGACCGATGCCTCTCGCGAGGCGTGCCAGGCTCGATGCTTCCTGCGGCCTACAACAACACACACCTCATCGTGCAGACACCGGAGTATGTGGTCCTGCATCATGAAATGATTCACGATTTGCGGATCATTCCCTTGTCAGATCGCGCGCATGTCGACGCGCGCATCGGACTTTGGATGGGAGACGCACGCGCGCATTGGGAGGGTGATGTGCTCGTGGTGGAAACCACGAATTTCCACAATCGCGGTTGGCTGGCCACAAGCGGTGCAGGTCGCCGCCTCAAAGGCATTCCCACGACCAGCGCGATGACTGTCGTCGAACGGTACGAACGCGTGTCCGACACCACGATCATGTGGACAGTCACGGTCGAGGATCCGAATGTCTACACAGAGCGCTGGACCATCTCCATGCCGCTCACCGCAGAACCCGATTACGTGTTTTACGAGTATGCGTGCCACGAGGGAAACTACTCCATCCCCAACATGCTCGCTGGTGCACGGATGCAGGAAACCGCGGCCGCCCAGTCCGCCCCATAAGATTTTCAAGGGGGACCTGCGGAACGAGACGAGGATACGACGACCGGCCAATGCGCACGCGGATCAACGGCCTACTGGTTTTCACGGTCCTCTCAGCAGCAAGTTGTGGCAACAATGTGAACCCAGTCACGCCGGTCATCGTAAACAGTATCAGCGGGCCCTTCGCGGCCGAACTCACCGCGTTCCAACAAGAGGACAGCCAAACCCCCTACCCACCAGGAGGCGTCGTCTTCGTCGGGAGTTCATCAATTCGATTCTGGGACCTCCAGGCCTCGTTTCCTGGACGCCAGTACCTCAATCGTGGCTTCGGAGGATCACAACTCTCCGATGCCATCGAATACGTAGAATTGCTGATCCTGTACCACGCGCCCAGTATCGTCGTGGTCTACGCGGGAGACAACGACATCGCCTTCGGCAAGTCCCCCACGCGCGTCGCTGACGACTTTCGCACGCTCGTAGGACAGGTGCACGCCAGGTTGCCGTCTACACGCATACTGTTTCTGGCTATCAAACCCAGCCTGGCCAGAATCGAATGGCTCGATCCCATGCAAACCGCAAACGCCCTGATCGCCGACGCCTCCAGAGCCAATGACCGGCTGCACTACGTCGACATCCACACGCCGATGCTGGACACTACCGGTCACCCCCGTGCCCGCTTCCTGGCGAGCGACGGCCTGCATCTTTCACCAGAGGGCTATGCCCTCTGGACTCGGCAACTGCTACCGTTGCTGCCCTAAGGAGAGCGACAGATCTCGCTCACTCTAGTCCTCGTGGCCGTCGGCCAGAAACCGCTGCACCCTGGCCTCGGCAAGCAACCGCCGACCCTGCTCGCGACCGCGGTCGAACGTACGCATGATGACTGCCTGATCGAAACAGAGAAAACTGGCTTCGA
>CAZPZZ010000134.1:0-3530 GCA_964591245.1 uncultured Vicinamibacteraceae bacterium
CGGTCGCTGGGGGATCCAGTCACGGTCCATATTTAGCGAGTAGGCGCTGTGGAAGGCCGCCTCGCTACGCAGACGGACGTCGAAGGGATGCGCGCTGAGACTTTCGCGGGGCTGCGCCTTGCGCGGACAGGGCAGGCGGAGGGCCTGCCCTGGTTCGGTAATACTTGTGGCCGGGTCAGCACCCCATACGACGGCATGCCTGCCGCGAGAGGCTATGGCGTGAGGATTGGGGGCGCCGCCGGGCTCTCGCGCGCTATCTCGTCATCCCTGTTAGCGAGCAACCGCGGTGCGACCACCGCCACCGCCACCACCACCGTCGTTGCTGTAGCCGCCAGGACTTGCTTGACCACCGGAGCTGGAAGCCGAGCTTCCCTGGCCCCACATGCTACTGGTCGATCGACCGCGCCCACTGCCGTCTGATGCCGGTGGACGGCTGCTGACGCGGGTATAGCCACGTCCCTGATACGCACGGCCCTCGTCCCCCGGTCCTCCGTCTCTCGACGATTCGCCGAAGATG
This sequence comes from uncultured Vicinamibacteraceae bacterium, assembly GCA_964591245.1. Lineage (GTDB taxonomy): Bacteria > Acidobacteriota > Vicinamibacteria > Vicinamibacterales > UBA8438 > CAZPZZ01. The sequence goes on from CAZPZZ010000134.1 coordinate 518, forward strand.
CCGCCGCCATTATTCATAAAGAAACTTCGATCAATGAAGTACGTAGACGCTGGGCCGCCCCAATAGGAAAGTGCACTATAGGGAGCGGCTCCGTAGTAGTAACCGAATGGTGAAGAGTAGTACGAGTACCAGGGGTCGTAGCCGTAGCCGCGGCCGTAGCCGGCCCAGGTCGGTGGATAGGAGGGATAATCGTCGTCTTGGAGCGGCGGTGGAGACGCGACGGAGCGACTCACGACGAACTGATTCGGAAAGGTGAGTGCAACCATCAGGTCGATCACATCCGGCGAGACATCGCCATCGGCAAGCTGTAGCAGAGCCTGAGCGTCAAGCGGAAATCCTGGCCGTGATTCCACGATCAGTGCTTCGAGCACAGCCGGTTCTACATGCTGTCCAGCCTCGATGGTATCGTCGAGGCTGAGGCCGACAGCACTGGCCACCCGTGCTGCGCTGCGCACGCGTGCACTCAGCGCGTCAGACAGAGGCGTGGCGCCGAGCTCAGCCGTTATCTCGTTGGAGGCTCGCCGGTAACGCCGAATGGTGACGACGCCATAGCCGCCTGCGTCGATGAGTTCGAGATCTATCCATGTGAAGGGGTCTGGCATCAGACCGACACCAGAGACGATGCGCGTATCCTGCGTACCGCAATCCAACTCTGCCCTGGTGAAAATCCGTGCGCCGTCAGCCGACCAGCTGTTCTGCCGCCAGCCCGAGCACTCGAGTTCGTTGACGGGGTGCTGCTGGCCGTCGGCACGCAACGTCTCTTCGAACATTGGTTCACCCTCGGTGATGCTGGTGAGGGTCACAGAACTGGCTTCGAGTGCTCCGGCTTCCTCTGAGGGGCCAACACAGGCCAAGGCGCGGCCGGCGAACGGGAGTTCACGTCCGATCTCGGCTGGCTGGCCGGTTTCTTCCACGAGTTGCCAGCAGCCCATCCAGGGCAACCACCGCTCGTCAAATTCGCTTGGCGCGTCGGTGGCAAACTGAGCGTGCGCGAGACCGCTCAGGGAGGCCACGATGCAGGCCGCCAGGAGGACGACGGTGTAGCGTCGGGATGTGTGGTCTCGGTGCACGGAGAGTGGGGACGTCTGGCCGGCTGGGATGAAGCTGGTCGTCATAGTAAATGATCTCCCTCTTGAGCGCGGAGGTGTTCTGACACCCTGTCGAGACACAGGCACGTCTCAAGTGCGTCTAGAACACCCATTCGATACCCGCGGTGACCTGAGAACCATTCAAATCCATGTTATCAAAACCGACGAAGTCCTGGGACAGCGGTGTGTTCGATCTGACGAACCGCACTTGTATGTCCGCAAAGGTGAAGCGATTCAGCTTGATGCTGACCCCGCCCATGACGTGGCCAGAGGCGGCCAAACCGCTCGATTCGAGTTGGGCGCTGAAAATCGATAAATCATTCACGTCAACGAATTCCCCGTATTGTTCGAATCGATGCCATATCGTGCCGACCCCGAAGCCAACATACGGGGCGATGCGGTTCGGTATCCAGGCGAGGCGGCTCACTTCTCGGCCCCGCGGCACGAGCCAGAAACGCAGGCTTGCCGTGAAAGGGAGCTGAGTCAAACTGGAAAATTGCTCGATCGGTAAACCGTCGCTTCCCTCGAAGTCGTTGTACTCAGACATCACCGACGTGGCACCGTAGCCAAACTCGAATAACAGGTCGGCACGTGATCCGAGTCCGCGACCCACAAGAAGTCGTAAGGACGGCATGTCAAACGCGTTTTCACCGATGGTGAGGTGCTCGCGGACGAAGTCGAAGATTTCACCCGATTGGGATGCGGAAATCCACCCAATAGCGGCACCGATCGTCCAACGTGGCCGCCCGAACAGAAAATTCGGAGCGCCTTGAGACTGAGCCGGCGGGGTAAAACTCCGCTGTTGAGCGGCAGCTCCGGGTTCCGCATCCGGTTCGGCGCCGCGCGGGTTAGCCCAAGCGACTCCGTCGGATAGCACCAGGAAGATGATGGTGGCGAGCACCCGCGCCGACTTCGGGGTGTAAGATTTGTGTGTGTGCGTCATCGAAACAATCGCATCCTGTCTACCCTGATAGGTGCATAGATCGTCCCATCACTCAAGTGACTACATGGAGGCGCGTGCGTCTCGCCGATGTGACGTTCCGGTGACACCTACGTCCCTTGCACCGGGCACTTTATGACCCTACCGACAGACACTGCACAGCGCGCCCAACCGCCTAGAGGACGACAAGCGTCCGGATGTTACTGTTCATCGACGTGCTCATTCGAGACGACGTTGGACCAGTGCCAAGTGCAAACTTGGCGAGACGAGAATCTGTGTTTCTTGATTGAACTATTAATATTTTATTGAACTGTTGGATTTTTGTCACATATTTCTGGAGTTGAATCAGGTTTCGTCACTTTTGCCTCTTCGTATTAGGTGCTTGAGCTACATACGTGCTCTGACATCCTCCTAGTTCCGACCCTTATCGTGTGTGCGGTGAAATTGGTCTGGTGGGTCGTGGCACACGGGGAGAATGCTAGGATTGGCGCTTCCTCACCGTGGCGTGGCGAGTACTGTGACCGCGATCTCCCGTGCGTGTGACGCGAGCCCGCTATAATCGAAGGGTCGTAGATTCAAGATTCCACAACACAGAAGGAGTATCGAGCATGAAGGGTGTGTCCATTATCGCCGTGGTGTTGATGCTGCTTGGCGCCAGCACTGGTGCTAACGCGCAATTCGACAACGTCGGGTCCTTGGATTTTCCGACGTCTGGGTCTCCAGACGCCCAGCAGCATTTTCTTCGTGGGGTCGCAATCCTGCACAGTTTCGGGTGGAAGCAGGCGATTGCTGAATTCCAGGAAGCGCAGCGGCTCGACCCTGATTTCGCAATGGCCTATTGGGGGGAGACGCTGTGCTACAACCATCCATTGTTCGCCAGTGAACCGGATGACGACAATCCCAGGGCGGCGCTGCAGCGGCTCGGGGCAACGGCAGAGGAGCGCCTGGCCAAGGCGCCTACGGAGCGAGAGAAAGGTTTTCTCGG
>CAZPZZ010000134.1:3630-11222 GCA_964591245.1 uncultured Vicinamibacteraceae bacterium
GCTGCACTTCGCTACGCGGAGATCGCCCCTGCCGTGGCCCACGCACGCCACATGCCGACCCACATCTTTATCCAGCACGGCATGTGGGACTACGTGTCAAATCACAACCAGATCGCGTACGACGTCGCGCGAGATCTCTGGGAACCAGGGGATAGTGTCGGAGATACCGTGCACCCGCTCGACTGGGGGCAGTACGGTGATCTCCAGCAGGGAGACTACGCCAAGGCTAGGGAGTGGATCGACCGGTTGGAGATGGTCGCCGAAGAGAGTGAGCAACAAGCTCGGGCCGTGAACAGTCTTCCGCTGCTGAAGGCGCGCTACGTTGTCGAAACCGAAGAGTGGATGACCCGGCCGATAACTGACGAGTCGTCCGCGCATGAGTTGCTCGCCACGGGAATCAGTGCGGTCAAGACTGACGATCTGGCGACAGCGGAGCAGGCCGAGGCCGGTCTTCTGGTACTGGCAGAGGAGGAGGGTCCTGCCACGCAGGTCATGTATCGCGAGGTTGCGGCACTCGTACGCTTGGCGAAAGGGCACGGCGACGAGGCAACGGCGCTGATGGATGAGGCGCTGGAAATTGTTTCTGGAATGCGGCTTCCCAATGGTGCTGCGAGCCCGGTCAAGCCGCCGTATGAGCTCTACGGGGAAATTCTCCTCGAGCTTGAACGACCGGCAGAGGCTGCGGCGCGGTTTACGACGTCGCTCGAACGAATGCCTGGGCGAGCGCGGTCGTTACTCGGACTTGCGAGGGCGTCTGTTCGGAGTGGGGATCACGTGACGGCAGCGGAACAGTACGCCACATTGCACGCCAACCTGGAAGGGCGGACCGACCATCCGGAGTATCAGGAGGCTGAGCGTTACTTGCAACAGACCAATGACGACTAGGCGTTCGGTTGGTGTCGTCAAAGGGACGGACCAGGGACGAAGGGTGAGTGGAACGGTGAGCCCGCCGAGCGTTCTGAATCGGTGGGCTTGCCGGGTATGAGGTGCACAACGGTGATGTGTGGGCGCTTGGGTGGTGTGATGTGGTCTGTGCTTGTGTTCTCGACTGCGGTGGTGAGCGCGGGACAGACCGGGCCTGTGGTCGATGAGGACTATCGGGCCCCGCGAACGTCGGATGGACAGCCAGACATTTCTGGTATCTGGCGAAACGACACGCTGACCCCGCTCGAGCGCCCGACGCGCCTCGGTGACCAGGTGTTCTTCACCGAGGAGGAGGTCGACGACCTCGAGCGCCGTAATCAAGAAGCGCTCAGCCGCGATGCCGCGCCGGGAGGGCGTCGGACGCAGGCGGGCGGCATTGCAGCGGGCTACAATCGATTCTGGAGCGACACGAGGGAGAGTGTCGTGTACACCGGGCGGACGTCGATGGTGGCCGACCCACCTACCGGACGTGTCCCAACGAAACCGGCGGCCGAGGAACGCGCCGCGTGGCTTGTGGAGCATCGCACCGATAGTCACGAGAACATGAGTCCGTATAGCCGGTGCATTACCCGTGGCATGCCGGGCTCGATGATTCCCAACACCTACAATACGGGAAACCAGATTCTCCAGATTCCAGGCTATGTCGTGATTGTGTACGAGATGGTTCGTGAACCACGCATCATCCCACTCGATGATCGACCCCATATCGACCACAAGATTGCCCAGTGGACCGGTGACGCACGTGGACATTGGGAAGGGGACACGTTGGTGGTCGAAACCACGAACTTCACGGAGAAGGGTTGGATCACTCCGAACCAGAATGCCGGTCGGATGCACGGCGTGCCTGTTGGTCCGCAGCTACGGCTGGTGGAACGGTTTCGGAGGGTGGCCGAGGATGTACTCGACTGGGAGGTGTGGGTCGAGGACCCGCATGTCTACACCCGGCCGTGGACGCTCGAATTGCCTCTACGACGCGATATGACGTACACCATCTTTGAGTACGCGTGCCACGAGGGTAATCGGGCGGTGGCGAACATTCTCGGCGGACAGCGTCACGTCGAGCGTCGTGCGACGGAGCGTGGCCGGTAGGTGTGATGCGGTCTTGCAGCGTCTCGATGGCTCTGTCGAGGTGACGCTCTGAGCGGTGTCGGTCAGATGCAGGTGCATCTCCGGAGCGTACGGAATCGCTAGTTGTTGTTCTCCGACAAGGACGCCAGATAGGCGACGACCTGACGCACTTGATCGTCACTGAGTTCGCGTGTCGAGATCGGCGGCATTTGACCGTAGCCTTCCCGCACGATCGCGAGCACGTATTCGGGATCGAATGAGCCCGGAACCAGTGGTGGTGCCACAGCGCCTTCCCCGTTGTCACCGTGGCACAGTTGGCATACCTGCCGATAGGGTTCTGCGCCAGGATGTTCTTGGGCACGGGCGTGAGAACTGGCCCCCAGGGAGAATAGGACGGCGGCGAGTACAGCTACGTGGGGCATGATCGAGACTCCGGAAGCGGGAAGGCGGCTAAGGATCCAGTGGTTCAGGACCGGGAAGGCATGCGACCGCAAGTGCGTCTTTGACGTCTCTTGCGGTCGCCAAGCCTGGTCTCTTCAGTGGGCAGACTACCAGCGATCGAACCGGACAAGTTCGCGGTCGATCATGTCGATCGTCGGTCGTCCAGATGCGGCCATGTTCCGGGCCAGTTCTGTCTGGAGTAGTTCGACAACAGCCTGCACTCCTTCGGCGCCGTATGCGGCTAATCCCCACATTGCGGGGCGCGCAATCATAACGGCGGTTGCGCCGAGGGCCAGTCCCTTGAGCACGTCCGTACCACGTCGGAAGCTGCCGTCGATCAGAAGCGGCACGGCTCCTTGCACTTCGTCGGCAATGGCCGGTAGTACGTCGACAGGCAGTGCGTCGTTGCCGCCCACGAGTCCACCGTGGCTGGAGACGACAAGCCCGTCTATCCCTTGTTCAATGGCAGTCCGTGCGTCCCGCGGGCTCATGATCCCTTTGACCAGGACCGGGACATCCACGGCACCGGCGAGTTGTTTGACCACGTCCCAGTTCGTTGGGACTGTCGTGCGATCCGATGAGACACCTACGGTGAGGCAGACAGCCTGGCACCCGGCGTCGACCGCGTGCAACACGTCGTCGGCGGCGGTGAGTCCATCGGCATAGAGTTGGTACCAGACGGGTTGGTCGCTGGCGTCTACGATTTCATCGATCGGGTGGCTCGACGCGTGCGTAGCCACCATGATTGCTTTGGCGGCTGACGCTCCCCGCGCCGTTGCGAGTTCGCCGTCGGGGTGCAGTGTCGCCTGGTTGGCTACCGGCCCGACGACGATCGGTGCGAACATCTCTTCGTTAAAGAGTGTGGTGGTTAGGTCGAGGTCCATGGCGTAGACCATGAGCCGTTGGCGAAGTGTCATCTTGTCGAACGAGCGGCGGTGGCCACCGCTGATCGATGAGAACCGCGTTCCCGGTAGTACGAGTCGCGCCATTGACTCGAATTCCGGTACGTTGACCAGTTCGAGTACAGGTGCGATTCGATCGTTGGGCGGGGCACCTCCACCCGGTTCACCTTGGGCGACCGATGCGGCCATAAAGGTTCTCAGTTCGCGCAGCGATTGCCGTCTGTCCACTTTCATGTCCGTGCGACCTCTAGGGAAAATTGGTTTTGACGATACTGCGGTCGATATCCTTGAGTGAGGCTGCCCCGACCGAGGCCATGGCCTGCTTCAGCTCTGCGTTGACGATTTCAAGCACTTTCTGCGCGCCAGGTTCCCCGAATGCTCCAAGGCCCCACCGCGATGCTCGACCGAGGCAGACGGCATCGGCGCCGAGCGCGAGTGCTTTCAACACGTCCGTACCTCTCCGGAAGCCGCTGTCGATGAGCACGGGTACCCGTCCGTCAACCGCCTCGACCACCTCTTCGAGGACTTCCAAACTCGATGGCCCGTAGTCGAGCGCCCGGCCGCCGTGGTTTGAGACGACGATGCCGTCTACTCCGTGTTCAAGGCATTTCTTGGCGCCCTCACCGGTGAGGATGCCCTTGGCGAGCATTGGCACATCGCACATTGGTTTGAGCTCGTCGAAAAGCGTCCACTCATACCAAAGGCGGCCTGCACCGACCCGATAGGGGTTTGGAGGATTCGGTGGTGTACGGCGGCGTACCTGGCGCGGTGCTCCACCTAGATGACGCACATGGAGGTCACGTTCGTAGAAGGACGCCTGTTGGTCGATCGTGACAACGATGGTCTGTGCCCCCGCTTCTTGTGCCGAGTCAAGTGACGCCTTGTTGGGATCCATCTCCCGCGAGGCATAGCGCTGGAACCAGAGTGGGCCCGTGGAGTCTTCTGCGATTCTTGGAAATGGAAAGCTCGACACATTGCTCACAATCATCGTGGTCGAGGTGGACGTTGCCGCACGGTGCATACCGAGTTCGCCATCAGGATGCAGATCCCGTTGTCGCGCTGTGGGAGCGAGCATGATCGGACTGGGCATCCGGTGGCCGAAGAGTTCGGTCGAGGTATCGACGTCGGCCGGGTTCACCCCGCCTCCGCCCACGAGCTGCACCCAGTCAAACGCATCACGGTTTCTATACAGCGTGAATTCTGATTCGGTGCCGTGGGCGGTGTAGTCGTAAATCGACAACGGCACGTTGTTACGGAAGATAGGCTCGAAGTCGAAAACATCCCGCATCTCGTCGAATCCCAAGAAACGTCGATGCGGACCAAGTGGCCACGGATCCCGTTGCGCCCGAAGCAGCGGCGAAGACGCCAGAAACGAAGCCAGTCCGGCCAGTGCCTGGCGGCGCGATAGACCATGTCGCCACAGCTGTTCTATTTTCCCCACGATGACTCCTCTTAAATTGCGCCTACGACCCACAGGACGTAGACCGCAGCCATGGCGGTGACCCCGTTGACAAAGGTGACCCCGCCGAACGAGAGCAACGCCGATTTGAGGGGCATCCGCGATAAGGATGCGCACACCCAGAAATAACTGGAGTTGACGTATTTGATGATCATTGATCCGGCGGCTCCGGCCAGCATGGTCGCTTCCGGGCTCAGTCCGAGGGTGTCCATCATTGGTGCGGCCACCGAGGCGGCGGTGATGACTCCGACCGTGGTCGAGCCGGTGATCATGTTGCCGGCGATACCGAGTACGAACGGAAGGAAAATTGCTGGGAGCCCGGTCGAGGCGACCATACTGGCAATGGCATCCACCGCTGGTGTTTGCCGGAGAATTTGACTCAGGGCTCCACCCAGCCCGGTCACCATAATGATCATCGCTGAGGACCGTAGCGCTTCTTCGATCCACTTGCTGGTGCGGTCTTGGCGTTGTGCTGCTGTCGTGTTGCGATATGCCAGGAGAATGCCGATGCTGAGCGCCACGACTGGCCAACCCAGGTAGAGCATCGCGCTGTTGATGAGATGTTCTTCCGGCAGCGCAAGGGCGGCTACACTCTGGCCAGCGATGAGGACAAGGGGGATCAGGATTGGCGCATAGGCTCGCCAGGTCGATGGGAGTTCTGCCTCCCGACCTTGCTCGATGAACGATTTGCCGACAAATTCTCGAGAGGGCGGAGATTCGATCCGGGGGCCAATAAGTTGCGCGTACGCCCAACCCGCCAGCGAGGCGATGAGCGTTACCAGTCCACCCCACAGGATGATCTTGCCGATGTCGGCGCCGACCAGTGCCACCGCGGCAAGGGGACCCGGTGTGGGTGGCACCATCGCGTGTGTGAGTTGCATGGCTCCGACTAGACCCGTGGCCATCACACTCATGTTCAATCCACTGTTGAGGGCAGCTGAGTGCACCAAGGGGTTCAGAATGAGGTATCCGACGTCGGAGAAAATTGCGAGGCCGATCACGAAGCCACTCAGCGTGAGGGCCAATGGCATTCTGGCCTGGCCCACCCAGCGGATCATAGATGCCGTGATTCGCTCAATGCCACCGGTATGTTTGAGGGCTTCGGCCAGGATTGAGCCAAGCACGATCACGACGGCAATGCCTTGGATCGTACGGCCAAACCCTTGCTCGAAAGCATCGATGAAGGCTTGCCGGTCGAGTCCCGGGATCAGCGCAAAAAGGCCGATCGGCGCTAGCAGTGCGATGAACACGTGCCAGCGGAACCGCGTGATGAACAGAAAGAGCAGGGCGACAACGGCAATCAGTCCTGCGATGGCGACGAACGCACTTTCAGTGATCATCGATGGTCTCGGGTCAATGGTAACTATCAGACGGATCGTATATCAGACTGGCGGCGTTAGTAGCACTCGTTCGTGCCGCCGTTACCGGTGAGTCGGATCAAGGCACTCCGGTGAGAACGCCCGTTAAAGATGACGATGGTCCCGCGCTGGGTACGGGTCCCAACTCGCGCGAGACGGTATTGTAGTACCGTTCGTGTCACGTTCTAGGAACAGAGCGGATGATGTCATGGAATTGGACTTTACACGGGAGGTTTGGGTGAGGGTTCTGGTCTGGCAGGTATCGGTGCGACGGACGGTCCGTTGCGTCACAAGATTGGTCCGTACACTGGTGTTTGGGCTGGCTGTTGTCGCTCACACCGGGCTTGCAAGTGCTCAGGAGTGGTCGCAGTTCCGAGGGCCAGGAGCTCGAGGCGTCGTCGGCGACAATCCGAATCTTCCGGAGCAGTGGAGCGCAACGGAGAATGTTGCCTGGCGTACACCGGTTCCGGGGCTTGCGTGGAGTTCGCCGGTCGTTGCCGGGGGATTGGTTTTTGTCACAACGGTCGCGAGCGACGGTGATGTCGAAGCGCCGGAAGGCGGTTGGTATGGGGGGGGAGAACGCACGACTCCCGATGATGTGCACCATTGGTACGTCTATGGACTCGACCTGGAGACGGGCGAATCGGTCTGGACCACCGAAGTCCACGCTGGCGTGCCGCAGTCGTCCCATCATCTAAAAAACACGTTCGGGTCGGCGACGCCGGTAACTGATGGCGAACGGCTCTATGTGCTCTTCGGCAATGTGGGCTTGTATGCGCTGGATTTGAGCGGGACCGTATTGTGGTCGCGGGAGCTTCCGGCGTCGCGGACACGGAACGGGTGGGGGACGGCCTCTTCCCCAGTGCTTCATGATGGGCGTGTGTACCTCGTGGTCGACAATGAGGAGCAGTCGTATATCACGGCGATCAGTGCCGAGACGGGAGCGGAGGTTTGGCGGACGGAACGAGATGAGGGTAGCAACTGGTCTACGCCGTTTGTTTGGGAGCACGACCAACGTACCGAGATCGTGACCACAGGCACTGACAAGGTGCGCTCCTACGATCTAGAGGGGCAGGTGTTGTGGGAGCTGACCGGTATGTCGTCCATCGTAGTACCGACGCCAATCACGGCCCATGGCATGCTTTACATTGAGTCTGGCTACTTGGCCGACTTTCTGCGTCCGGTGTACGCCATCCGCCCCGGTGCGTCGGGTGATATTTCGTTGGCCGAGGGGGCTACGGATAATGAGTTCGTAGCGTGGTCGTTGGCGCAGGGGGGCTCCTATCACCCCTCTCCACTCGTGTATGGGGACCACTACTACACCTTGCTCGACCGCGGCTTGATGACTTGTCATGATGCTCGGACTGGAGCGGAGGTGTATGGTCGCCAGCGGATTACCGTTGGCGAAGGATTCACGGCGTCACCATGGGCCTATAACGG
>CAZPZZ010000135.1:0-11121 GCA_964591245.1 uncultured Vicinamibacteraceae bacterium
TCCGTCGCAGGTCATAGACGGGTGAGCCCGGAGGCTGAGGACCGCGATAGCAGTTAAATGGGTGCGCCTGGTTGATCAGTATGTCCGCTTCGACCGTCTCGTTGAAGCCATCGCGGAGACGGATCGACGAATGCGTCGCGCTGAGTAGAAAGGGGCCGAATGGGATGCCGCTGATCTGATCGGCGAAGATGATGCTGTTCATTCCATCGACGGCACTGGATGCGGCTGGCATCCCGGCCGTGCTGGTGAAGCGCAGGAGGGCAGGTGCGAGGGCGACGTTCCACGCCGCCAGGCTACGGGCTGCGCACGCGTTCCAATCGACCGATCCGTCAATCAGGCCGGTGGTTGCTCCAAGCGAGATCTGCAGCGGAATCATTCTGGTTGACCAGCGTGAATCCATCTGGCTCGAAGGTTCTTGCGCGGAAATGACACTCGCCGCGATCGCGGTCGCGATCCCATAGCGAACCAGCTGCATGCCGCGATAGATTACACCACGGATCACGGGTTAGAAGACATTTGGTATTTCCTGCCGTTTGCGTGTACTCTGGTTTCTCTCAATAGATCACGGTGTAGATCCTGTTGGCTACGGTCCGTCCTCGTGTCGCCGGAGGAAAACCGTCTATGTCAGGTGAGCCTAAATCGCTTCTGCGTCGCTGGGTTGATGAAGTCTATAACGACGGCCGGTTAGAGGTTTTGGATGTGATTTGTGCATCTGACTATGTCTTTCATGGCCCGAAAGACCTGACGATCACTGGGCGCGAGGCGATCAGGCGCTACATCGCGCTTATTCGACACTCGTCCCCGGACGTGAAGATCCGGATCGGAGAACAGGTCGAGACCGGGGACCTGCTCAGTACTCGATTCCTGATAGAAGGCACGGTCAGCGAGAACGGTGCGAATGGTCGCGCATATGTGCGCGCGGTATCGCAAGAGGTCTTGAACGTCATTCGTGTATCGGACGGCATGATCGTCGAATCCTGGCAGGATTATAACGACACCGATGCCATGAGACGGGTGGCTGACGCGTTGCTCGAGACCTACGACACGAAATGATGCACGGTGGCGTGAGCCACGAGGTCTATCTGCTGTCCGTGATGATGGCGGTTACGGGATCTTCGTCGGCGGTCAGGCTGCCCGGCGGCCGACTGTACAGGATCGCGCCATGCAGTCGGTCTGCGTCGGTCACGACGATGGGATCTGGTCCCATGATGGAGGGACGCGGGACTGCCGGCACCCCATCGGGATGGCTGAACCCGAGCGTGTGGGCAAACTCGTGCACATAGATGGCGTTTGAGGTCGACGGACTCTGGGACGCGTTAATCGTGACCAGCGCGTCGATAATGGCCTGCCCTGAAGTTTTCCTGTCTGTGGCGCCGCCATTCGTGGAATGAGGACTCGGGAAGGTATCCACGTACATGAAGCGGATGTTCTGTCCGTATTCCGCGGGCGAGTCGTAGGGAGAGCCGTCTCCGTTGACCTTGGTGCCCGGGGCATGCGACGTCGTGATGATCTCCGGGTTGCTGTACGCACCACCCGTTAACGCGCTCATCTGTGCCGCGGCGTATCTGGCATGCTCTTCGAAGTGTGCAGGGGCGGCATCCTCCGTGGCCTCGTAGTGGACCGAGCCGTCTGTGCAGGAACCGGCGCAGCGAAATGTCTGGGTCCAGATCTCGATGGTCGGCTGCTGTGTCCATCGGATCGTGCCTTGATGTCCGAGGTGCCCTTTCCGGAAGACATGGTCGAAGAACGTGAGATCGAAACCGTCGCTCATGGGGATGACGGACGCATTGACCGTCGTGGCCCCGGTGAGCGAGAGCCATGACTCACGCGGATAATAGCCATCGGCGATGATGCCGAAGCGGGGATGGCTGTACGTCGCATCGTATGCCCGCGTCTGATCGATAAAGGTAAACCCGTCTCTCCCGATACCTGGCGCCTGTGCAACGAGGCTGTACCGCCCGTCGGTGTCCGTGGTCGCGGTGTTATTCGCGATTGTGACTGCGGCGTGACTCACCGGTTGTCCGGTCACGAGGTTGGTCACTTGCCCCGAGATCGTGACCGACGCTGGAGGATCGGCAAGTACGGAGGGGGCATTGTCTGTCGCGGCCAGTTCGCCCGGCGCCCAGCGTTCTACCAGCGTTCGGATGTAATTGCTCGGTGCCCCTAAGGTCATAATGCCAGTTGCAATGGGGACATAGGGGGAGACCTCAAAGGGCTCAGGGTTCAGTTCGACGTTCAAAATATCGGTATTGATCTCCAGTGCACGCCGGCCGTACTTGGTTCGGAGGATGGTCGTTCTTTCTCCCGAAGAATAAACGCCGCCTCCCTGCAGTTGACCGATCAATTCACCCTGCAAGTTGAAGATTCCACTTCCACTGGCTCCGCCCGCGACCGGCAAGATGTAGTACTGCATGCCCTCATAGAGCGGATCCTCGCTCACAAAACTTCCGGCGGTGGTGACAAACGGGCCGCTGCGGGACATGGCTGCTGGGTGCCCGACCGACAACACCGGATCGTATTGCCGCAGCAGGTCAGAATTCGCCAGACGGGCTGGAGTCAGGGCCATCCGCTGGGTCGTCCTGAACAGCGCCACGTCGCCCCGTTCCACAGGGTCATATTCGCGACCATTGATGTCGTTTGGGTTGCCGTCAATACTCGATTTACCGATCAAGACCGCGTTGACATCTTGCCCCTCGTAGGTCCGGAATGTCGCCTCTTGTCCGACGTCCAACTCGGCCACGCAATGGTTGTTGGTCATGATCAAGTGATTGGTGATCGCGACGCCCGTGCACAGGCAGGTCACGCTGAAGTCATTGTTGCGGGCGTTCTCCTCGCACACCGCACAACCGGCTTGTCGCGTGAACATGACCGTAGCCTGGCGGGCGATGTCAAACGCGTCGCTGTCGAGTCCGGTCTTCGGAAAGCCCGATGCGGTGAACTGATCGCCCCAGTCGACGACCTCGAAGCGGGCTTGGTCGAGAGTCAGCGCGTTCGCCGGCCACGCAGGGGCGCTTGACGCGGGTGCGGTCGCGGTGCCTGTGGTGTTCGCCAGGACCAATGTCCGGAATTCGTCCACGGGAATGACCCCCGTCATAGAGGGCGGGGCAGCGAGAAAGCTGCTCAGGATGCCAAGCGTGTTTCTCCCGCGGTAGATGTCTTCTTTGCAGACGTCAGGATGGCCGGTTGAGGCCTCGTCTGTGATCACACCCAGGACAAAACCCTGACCGTCCAGGATGGGTCCACCGACGCTGCCATTATCGGTGTACAGGTCGACGGCAAAGCGGTCGCTCGGCATTTGACTGGAGAGTTTGTCGCACGAGACCACAGGACCAACCGTCAGATGCCAGCCCCCGGTGCGTCTTCCATCGAAGGGGTGATGAATCGCCAGCACTGATCCGGAGGCTGCCCCGGACGGGGCGAAGGGAAGTGGGTCGCCGGGAATTGATGCGTCGGTCCAGGGGGCCCAGGTGTTGGCTAGGGTGTTTCCGTTTGATGTGACCGCGGTGAGTTTGATGACGGCAATATTGCTATCAGACGCCACGACTGTGCCGGAGGCCCAGCGGTCATCAAAGAGCCGGATAAAGGGGCCTTGGCCTTCCTCCCATGTTCCGCCCATTTGTGCGGCATATTCACTGCAGCTCAGTTGGCTCACGAGGTAACCATCGGCGCCCCACTTCCCCTTGTCTTCTTCGAAGGTGAGTTTTTTGGTGGCCTTCGCGGACGTCACGATGACGTCGTTGCTGACGAAGAAACCGGTTGTGGGCGCGGTCGAGATACGCCACATGCCGTCGGTCCATTCGGTCGGTCCTTGCAGGCAGCGATCGCCAAACACCTCCACGACGGCAGGGGCCGAGGATCTGGCCACGCGACTCATCGGGTCAAGCTCCGAGAGGGAGACGGTATCGTAAGCTACGATTCTCCGGTAGCCGTCGTATTGGTTGATCGTAAAGTTTTCTGAGCCGTCACCGCTGTCATAGGATTCGCCGTCAGGCCATTGATCCGCAAGGGTCTGCATGCGGAACGTTCCATATTCAGTGGAGATGGTTTGCCAGTCGCCTGAACCAGCGGAAAAACATAGAGCGTTGCCATTGACATCCGTGGTGCCTCGACCGACATACGCGAAGCTGCCTGCCGTGCCCGTGGAGGCGGGGCCGGTGGCGCAGCCGCCACTGCCCGTTCCCGGGGCTTGGATTTGCGAGTGCAGGCTGGTTGTATCGGTCACGGTTAAGCATGTGGCCATGCCGAGGAGGACAATGCGTTTCAGTGTCAACATACGATCGACTCCGCGCTCGCAGAAGGAGCGAAGGGCTCTGGTGGTTGAGTCGGGAGATATTGTGAGTTTACGAGGGTGAGCCCGGCGTATATGCGGGCGGTGGCTCCGTCTATCATTAAATTATCTGAACTGATTTTAGTATATAGCAGGTAGAGGCGCACCGCTGTGGAAGTGCGGTTAGATAGGTGTGCTGAGTTAGATTGTCGAGAATGAAAAGAGGAAAGGGGTGTGCGCAGATTAGAAAGAAGGCTGAGAAAACAGAAGACAGAAGGCTTCCAGAAATGCGCGACCCTGCACGGAATTAAGCGTATATACACAGAATTTCGCCATTGGGGTTTGATTGCTGGATCGCGAAGTTAGAATAGCTTTCTTCGGGCATGTCTTTAGCTAGTTATTCATAGTCAAACCCTCCGGAAGTTCTAAGTTTTCCACGGAGGTCTTTCTGGTGGGCAGCTCTCCCATCTTGTGCTGCTTTGGAGGCGAGTTATTCGTGGTCTGTCGTGAAGAGAGGGGCAGGTCACGCCAGCCAAGCGGGTCAGAACTGAATGCGCACACCGCCATTGATGACGCGGCCCTCCAGCGGCGCCCACGCGTCCACGGTCCACCGGCCGTCCACGGCTTGCGCGGGGCGGAGGATCGGATCCCACCGGGTTTGACGCACGCCCGTCAGGTTCTCGCCGTTGATAAAGAGTCGGAGGGGTCCAACGCGGCGTTCAGCCAGCACACCGGTGACCAGGTACGCGACACCGCGATCGCGATAGGGGTTCGCCTCGAGGCGCTGGGCGCCGGTGTAATACACCTCGATGCCGAGCCGCCCGTCTTCGTTTTCGACCATGCCCACGAGGCCAGCGCTGTGACGCGGCGTTTGTGCGACATCGACCTGGAGACCGTTGACGGTTTCCCGGGCGTGCACGTAGGTGTAGCTTGCGGTGAGGGCAAACGGGGATTTGCGGAATGTGCCGAGGAGCTCCAGCCCCATATTGGTGGTGGGATCCAGGAGGTTCCGGATCGTGTAGGTGGACCGGTCGACATGGACCGGGTCGTCGATGCGCGAACGGAAGATGGTTGTAGTGACCGCGAAGGGACCGAGGGTTCGGGTGAGGTCAATCGATGCGCTCCGGCCGCGCTCGGCGCGCAATAGACCGCGTTGGGTCAGCCGGGTCAGGCCGGCGGCCTCGGTCTCTTCCGTCAGCGGCGTCGAGCCGAAGAACCCGCTTCCCACTGAGAGCCTGGACGACCACGTGTTCCAGCGGAACAGCGAGGACACACGGGGGCTGAGAAACCAGCCGTAGGCACTGTGGTGATCCACCCGGCTGCTCAGGGAGAGCGAGAGCCACGGTCGGACGTCGATGTCATCCTGGACGAACACGCCGGGTGTGGTGAACGTAGAGGCGAAGCGGGGAAGGTCGGTGGGGAGATACGCATCGCGTTGCACGGCAGCCCCGCCGACCCAGGTATGTCGTCCCCGGGAACCGCGCAGGGTCACTTCCGCGAATCCCGTCTCGTGGCGATCGCGTTCGAGGATGTCTCCGAAGAGATGCTCGTGCGATTGCCGCATCATGGTGGCGCGTGCGGTGACGACCCTGCTCCCGCGTACGGTTTGCCAGAGCACGCCGAGGTCGAAGCGGCTGGTGTCGAGTGCCTCGCGGTAGGGCAGACCCGTGTCAGGAAGGACCGCGTCTGACTGTGTCCCGCCGGACCGGCGCTCCAGCGTGGTCCCGACGGTCATGAACAGGGACTGGCCTTTCCCGTCGTCCCAGAAGAAACGCGGTCTCGCGACCCCCCGGCGGTACCCGGCCATATCCGCCCATCCGTCCTGGTCGATATCGGTCTGGCGTTGCCAGTGGCTCCCGCCAAGGAAGGTGACGCCCCAGGACTTCGAGAGCGGCGACGCGAGCCACACGACACCGTCGGTGGCACCACGTGTCGACTGATTGATGAGAATCTCACGTTCCGGCTCTTCGCCGGGCCGGCGGGAGAGCAGATTCACGACGCCCCCCATGGCCCCGGCGCCGTACAACGCCGAGGCGACGCCTTTGATCACTTCCACCTGTGCAAGATCCATCGGGGGAATCTGGAGCAGGCCAAGGCCACCGGGTTGATTGCCGTAGAGCGGAAGGCCATCTGACAGGAGGCGGGTATATCGGCCGCGCATGCCCTGGATACGCACGCTCGCCGCACCGAGGGAAGGAGAGGTGGTCTGCACCCGCATCCCACCCATTTCGTTGAGCATCATGACGATGTCTCCGGGCGTCATGAGCATCTTTTCTTCAATTTCTTCCCGGTTGAGCACTTCCACGCGCGTCGGCTGGTCATCCAGACGGCGGCCCGTTCTCGTGCTGGCCACGACCGTGATTTCTTCTTCCAGCGCTGGCGCGGCGACGAGGTCGATGCGAACGGTCTGGGTCTGGCCGGGACGCACGTCGAGGGAGACTGTCGTTGGGAGCCAGTCGTGAGCGAGGATCGTGAGCTGGTGGGACCCGGGCCGCAGCTGAAGGGTTGCCAACCCGAATTCATCGGTGCGTGTTGTGGTCGTGGTGGTGATGACCTCCGCTGCGGCAATCGCATGGTGTCCGCCGAAGACCTCGACACGAACTTCACCGCGTTCTTGGCCAAGGAGGACGCGGGTGCCGCAGCCCAGGAGGGCCAGGATGAATAGGGTGTGCCTCAAGAGGAGCATCGGAAGAGCTTTACATGTGACGCGTCCGCACCTCACGGGAGCCATTGATCGCCATCGGTGGTCTGGTGACCAGTTGTGTCTCGCGGGGAGTATCTCATGGCCTGTCCGGCCCTGGTGGGAACTCTAAGAGGGCTCGGCCCGGGTGTCATCCAGATGCGCTGGAACTGACGGGGGTACGGAGTGCGATCCCTTGCGGTGGGGCGACGGGACGACGGACAGCCACCGGAGGATGGCCGTCCGTCACAGGTCTAGGCTATTGAAACCATGGCGTGTGGGGGCGATTCAAGACCACGGCGTCATAGACGTTCTCTCCGGTGCAGGAGGCGAAATTTTCATTGTAGTCGGCGTAGAAACGCCACCCGCCCTGGGCCCTGCTTTCATGGTCCGCAACGAGTGCCGCCCAGTCTGGATAAAAGTAGAGATGCGCAGCTTCACCCAATCGAGTGTCTGTCCTGATACCGGCCTGCGGAAACATGATGGTGTATGCCATGCGAGCGTTCGACTCATTCAATCTGTTGACAAATTCTTGATGCCTCGCTCGCAGGGCTGTGCGCGTCACACCCTCCAGGCGCGTGCACCAATCCCAGGAGACCAGCATGCGGTCATCATCCTGGACGTCGTTCGCATATCTGAGAAAGCTCGTGTTCAGCGATGTCTGGCATGAGACAACCTCAAAGATTCCGGCTCTCGCTTCTTGTCCATTTGCATCCCACCACTCTGCAGTCTCCGCTGCTTCACTGAATGGAATGTAGCTGACCCAGATCAGATCAAGCGGCGGATTGCCATAGCGTGGAGTGAGTTGAAACGTGAGGCCATTGAAACGACCCTCATCAGCGGCCGCACGCCAGGCCTGCATCGCTTGGTCCAGATCTGTCATCGATTTGCCGGCATTGAACGTGCAGAGATAGACCTCGGCGGCCGTGGGGCGGACGGGATCGATGATTCCCGGTTCCTGTGCGAAGGCCTTTTCGGCCATGACGACCGCAAGGGACAGACTAACTGCGTAGATCAGTGTCTTCATGATGTATTCCTCTCCGTATCGTGACGTTGTAAAGCTTGTAGGAAGCGAGGGTCTTTTCCCGCCTGTCGTGGAATAGGGCTCCTCGCAAGCCCTGCGTACGGTTTCGTCTATTTCTGAGGTGACCTGCCTCGTGTCATTGTTGGTTGTCGGACCGGTGAATGACGTAACTCTTCCAGAGGTGACTGTCGCGACAGGTCATGGGCCGTTCTCTGGTCGAGCCGGCGAACAGCATCCTATTTTGCTGGTCGAGCCTGTTGGCTAAATCGGTGGCATTGGCCCCGATTCGTCTGATCCAGACTCTTGTTCGAGCTTCGACATCCGGCCGAGAGCCCATTACCGTATGTGCAACCTGGATAAGCGTATTGTCTCCAGCGTCCTGCCAACGCTGTGTGACCTCATTCATGTAGTTGTAGACCTGGCGAATCGATTGACCCGGGTTAATGTCACAGCGGCGGGTGGCGACGAGTGTCTCGTCCGACGTATTGCCGTCATACGCGTTGCCGCCGGGGATTGTACGAAGTACGTCAATGAAGCGGCCGCCCAGGTCGCACTCTGTCATCTCCAGGAAATGCCGTCTTGGTGACGGTGTCATCCGTGTTGAATTGGGAGCTTGTCTGGCTTCGAATCGCTCCACCATCTGGGCAAAGCTGGAGTAGTAGCTTACGACGAGAAAGTCGTAGGAATCGTTGAAGGTACTGTTCACGACCCAAGGCTCTCGAAAGAATATGGTGTTTGGGGCGTTTTCATCCATGGTCATGCGACGGGCTACCTCCACCACGTCGCGCATGCTGTAGCCAGCCTTGATTGCGCAGGAGACTGTCACGTTGACCGCACCGGGAGGGATCTCCTGCGCGCGCGCGTCAAAGCCGTTGAAGAGGACCATTCCGACAAGCGAGAGAATAAGGAGGGCTTTCACAGTTGCTTTCCTTTCAGTATCGATGCTGCGTGTACGACCGTCGTGCGTGACTCACTGACGAAAGGGCGTCCAGGGTCTCAGGGCGCGCAGAAGCGAGGCTTCAGATTATTCAGACGCGCTGACAAATATTCTGTGGGAAAGCCAGAAGTTTGGGAGATCGCAAGACAAGCGACTGTCGCGTCCGACGCCCTCTGTGAAATTAAAACCGTCAAGGATGAGATCATTGATCTGCCCGGCATCAGCGACGGTGGGTGGAACAAAGCGAAGGGAGATCTGTTGGTTGGTTTTGATCGGGTTCCCTCCGTAGGTTCTGACGTCCACGGCAGCGTGTGGGTTCACGCCTTCCGCGGCAAAATTGTTTGCCACGATTGAGCCGACGCGGATCGCGTCGGCCAGGTTCCTGCCGTTGAGTTCGCACCGCTGGTTCATCATGACGGTGAGTGGTTCAAGGAGGTCGGCCCCCTGATTGGCGGTGTGACTGCTCAGCAGCAATGGCGAGCCGCACGTCATCATGTCGCGAGCCAGGACGCCGCTCGATGACGTGGGTGCGGATCGCTGATTGCCTCTGCGCCGAATCAGCTCGGAATAGCTCGGATAGAAGAAGGCGACGGTAAAGTCGTAATTCTCGGTAAATCCGGATCTCACGTAGAGGGCCTCACGGAAGTACACGGCATTTGGCGCGTACTCACCAAAATCGTAGGCTCGCGCGAGCGTCACGACCTCATCCATGGAGTATCCAGGGTTGAGTGAGCAGGGCATGACGCGGATGACCTGTCGATCGGGTATTTGGGCATGCGTAATCCCGCCGAGCACAAAGAGAAGCGCGATGACGGCGTAGAGACTGGATTTCATGACTGCATTCCTTTCGGCGTAGATGCGCTAGTTGGCGGCGGCGTGAACCTTGTGGGTGTTCCATCCGGACCATCTGTTACAGCTGAAGCCAGCTGGTGGCAGGCCGGCGCCCGGCCGGAAGCCGGTGCGGAGGAGGTCAAGTCGTGTGGCAATCCCGGCAGGGGTCGAACCGACCACGCCGATCATGAACTGGGAGTTGGTGAGGCCGATGCTGCCACCGACCGCTGGGGCGAAGACTTGGACCAGCATGTCGTTTCCTTCGGCGGCAAAATTGGCCGCGATGGTAGCGATTCGATTGTACGCCGCGCGCCGGGTCGTGTTGGTGGCGTCACACAGTCTCGTCAACATGGCGGTCGCATCGCCCGGATTGCCTTCGCCAAAATGGACGATGGTGCTCTCGACGAGAAAGACGGGCCCGCAGGTGGTCATGCTCTGGGGTGACACGTGGCCGACTGGTGGAAGCGGCGAAACATTTCGGGCAGCTCGCCGTTCGAACATTTCTTCGTAACTCGGGTAGTAGGACGCGAGCTGGAAATCCCAGTTCTCCTGATACTCGGGTGACGCAATTACCGCCTCGCGCATGAATACGAGATTCGGTGAATTGGCGTCTCGTGGAAGGGCACGCGCGGCCGTGACCACGTCCGCAAACGTGTAGCCGTCGTTCACGTTGCAGTTACGCGTGCGAACCACGGACGCGGGATTCCCGGTCTGGGCCATGAGAGATGATGCGCTGATGAGGAGCGTGGCAATAGAAAGGGCGAGTTGGGGAAATTTCATGGGGTCTGTTCTCCTGTGCTTGGGTGAACGGCCTGTTGGGATGAGAATGGCGCCATACTTCGCTGTGGGCCTCCCCCGGGGAAGGCACGAGATCAGACGAGAGTGGCGGGGAGGGATGGCTCGCGTGTGAGTTACGCACGTCGCGCACATCCCTCGGAGCCCGGTGCTCTCTCATCGTACGAGACCGAGCGCCAGTGAGGCCCTCCCGGGTCAATCAGTTCGCTATGAGTAATTCAGAGACTATGTTTTGGAAATTGGCGGTGTCAACAGGATGGATGCCTATTTACGGCACATCGAGTTAAAAACGCAGACGTTGATTAAATATGAGATAAAACACCGGCAAGAAGGGCATCCTGTGAGGTTATCGAGGTGGGAACAGGAAGCCTGGCAGCGCATCGGTGTCCATCGCAAATGTAGGCAATGGCGGGTCAAGCGGATCAAGATGAGACGAGATGTGATGTCATGCTAGTCGACAGGGGGAAGACGGGTTGGGGAGCGGGCCGCGCCCTCGATCGCGCGCTACTCGACCGATGGATGCGGGCGCCGAGGGTGCGGGGACGGTCAGCGTGTGGAGGAATGTATGGTGAATAGACGTCGGTTCA
>CAZPZZ010000136.1:0-1504 GCA_964591245.1 uncultured Vicinamibacteraceae bacterium
GTGCGAAGACCAGGGCAAAAAACTCGCGACCGGGTGGTACGAAGAGGATGGTCCGATGTCCGCGTTTGATTCCGGCGGCGCTGAGACCATGGGCGTAGCGATTGGTTTCCTGCTCGAGTTGTTCGAAGGTGAGGTGGGCGTAGTGGGCGCGTCCTGACGCGGCTCGACCGGCCGTCCAGATGACGGAGGGCTTGTTGGGCATGCGCATGGACATGGCCGTGAGCTGCTCCGCGATGTTCACGGTGTGGGTACCTGTGCGGTGTCCGCTCGTCGACGCGTTTCGCGTCATGGTGGAGGGCCTGCTGGCGTGGGCCCTGTCGGGATCGCATGGGGAGGATGTGCGGCCAGAAAGGCACGCACCAGTGGGCAAATCTCCTGGCCGGCATCCTCCAGGAGGTAATGGCCAGCGCGAGGAAACGTGTGTACGACCGCTTCTGGAAACCGTGTTTTCCAGGCGGCAAGGAAGTCGGCGTCGAACACGAAGTCGCGTTCACCCCAACAAATCAGCATCGGGAGGTGGCGTAGCTTGTGTAACTCGTCCTCCACCCACTGAACGAGGGGATAGCTCGGGTCTGCGGCGGTGAGTGGAATATCTTCTACGAATCGAAGCGTGGCTATGCGATTCGACCACGAATCGTATGGAGCGCGATAGGCTTGACTGACCTCCGTGGAGAGAGGCGTCACGCAGGCCATGTACGTCGCAAGATAGGAGAAGGCGTTGAATCCACGCACGAGTGGTGTGGCGAGTGGGCTGAGATGCCGAAGAATCGAAAGACGCAGCGGGAGGGATTTACCAGGTGGGAGATGGAATGCGGCGGTGTTGAATACGACGAGGCGTGTGACGCGTTCGGGGCGTCGGAGCGCGCACGCCATCGCGACCATGCCGCCCCAATCGTGCATTCCGAATGTGATGTTGTCACTCAGATCGAGATGGTCGAGCAGGGCTTCAAGATCCTCCACCCGGCGGTGGAGACGGTAGGGATACGTCTTATCGTCTGGCTTGTCGGAGAGGCCGCACCCGATATGGTCCACGGCGATGACCCGGTAAGAGGTACGAAGTTCCTGGATCAAGCCTCGAAAGAAAAAAGACCATGTCGGATTGCCGTGTACGAGAATGACGGGGTCACCCTCTCCCTCGTCGAGGTAGTGGTACCGATGGCCCTGTAGATCGAGCCAGTGGCTCTTGAAGGGGTAGAGTGCGGGAGGGGGAGCCCAGTCCATAGTCGGCTTACCACTCGAGGCCGAGCAACAGGCAATTCAACCCGCTCCCGATGCCGAAGAAGCCGACGCGTTGGCCGCGTTGCAATTCGCCGCGTTCGTCGGCGATCGCTGCCGTGATGGGCACCGACACGGTGCCGATGTTTCCGAGGTACTCGAAGGTCGAGAAGTCTCGCTCGACTGGGATACCGATGGCGTCCAGGATTGCCGTTCGGTGTGGAGCCCCGACCTGGTGGCAAATGACGCGATCTGGTCCCCCGGGCCAATCGAGTTCATCGACGAATTC
>CAZPZZ010000136.1:1604-11120 GCA_964591245.1 uncultured Vicinamibacteraceae bacterium
TGGGAGTTGCCAGCATGCGAGCAATGGTCAGGTCTACGATTTGCCGGGCCGACTCAGAGGAAACGATCAGGCCGGCCTGGATCTGTCCTAGTTCGATGGCGTTGGCGACCTGGAAGACCGCGTTCATGACTCCGAGGCAGGCGTTGCAGGTGTCGTGCACGAGAGCGCTGCCGCGGATACCCAGCGCATCCGCGGTGGCGCAGGCTGTCGCCGGTTCGAAGTTGTCTCGACAGACGCCACCGTAGACCAACATGCCGATTTCATCGGCTGAGACCTTGGCCGCCGTGAGCGCCTTTCGTCCGGCTTTGGCGGCGGCATCGGACATCCGCTGTCCCGTATCCCAGAAGCGCCGCTCGCGGACCCCGGTGAGAGCGGCAATCTGACCGGAGGGCAATCGTAATGCATCGTAGATAGGGGCCAGGCGTTCTTCGAGCGCGGCCGACGTCACGACGTTCGGTGCGAGTTCGTAGCCGAGGGAGTCGAGGCGGACGTGTGTGTAACGCATGGCATTGCACGTGTCGTCAGGGGACGAGCCGTATTCCAAAATCGTGAATTTCGTAGATAGGAATACCATCCACGGAAAGAAATCCTTGCCCGAAGATGGTCGGCGTCGGGCTTTCCTGCACTTCGGTCACGACAACGTCGACCTCCACACGTTGGTTGTCGGGAATAATTTGGCCCCGGTAGATCCAGGTATGCTCGCGACCGAGCGCGATCGGTTCAAAGCGGTGGGTGTGCCCGACCTTGTCGCCCCAGCGGTCCAGCGCGGCAAGCTTCAGTAATTGAAGGAACGACTCAAGTCCGAGGGATCCGGGGCAGACGGGGTCCTGATAGAAGTGTGCGGCAAAGAACCAGTCCTGCGGGTCGACGTGCTTGATGCCTCGAATGAATCCCAGTCCCGCTTCGCCTCCGTCGGGTACAAAGAGCTCGATCTCGTCCACCATGCGCAGTGCGCGCGCGGGGAGGTTCGCCTGGGCGCTCGAGGCGGTGTGGTTGGGGTCGTCCGGGGTGATCGGTACGACCGTCTCTAGTGCGAAACCCCGGCCGCGTCCGATCTCGTCGGCCCCTGGTGTATAGCGTCGCTCCGAGGCATCCCTGATGCCGACTTGCTGAGCGAGGGCCGGCGCCGAGAAAAACCCAAACTGGGTGTTGCCCCCGTAGGTGATCCGGCCCGCTTGCCAAACCTGCATGTCGAACGATTGCACGATCATGCCACCGGCTGCAGCCACCTTTGTGATGCGTACGCGAACGGTCAATGTTCCCGCGGTCGGAAATATTTCCTCGTATAAGGTTGCGGTGCCCCCGAGATTTCGGAACGACAGATCTTCATCGCTCCGTAGCGCCGATCCGAGATACGCGGCGAGCCATCCGCACGGTTGCAGGGCGATCTCCAGGATCACGGCAAAGGGCATCGAGGCCTGTCGGTTTGCTCTGAAATACCATGCATCGTGAGGCACGTCGTACTGTGCTTCGATCCATCCATCTGGCGCGAGGTTCCACGCCTCGGCGTGAATCGCCGTGATCCGGTCGAGGAATTTGAAGGGTGGCCCTGGAAGGCGGGCGATACGTCGGTCGTGATCGAAGACGCGATACGGCGCTCCGAATGCCTCTGAAGGGTTTCCGATCGCAAAGGCGAGGATCCGTTCGTTCTCGTAGAGGGCCGGGCGACGGTCTTCAGGAACCGGTGGGGTGCCGATTGGCGTGACGGTCGGGTCACGCTCGACAGCTCGCGCTTCCTGCCATCGGGCCTCGATGCGCTCGCGGGTGGTTCCCGTCATCCGGACGGACATGTCCCTGAACTGGACGATACGGTGGCCGTCGGCGTAGATCAATGCGTCAGCGACGGCGTAGGGTGCAGGTTCGTAGCCGAGTTCCTTGATGTGCACCTCGTAGCTGACGACCTGGGTCTCTGCCGTGACGGGCCCGCGACATCGCAGGATGCTGGCGGTACCGGGCAGGGGTTCGTATGCGACCTCGTGGGCCTCGGCGATCCAGCCCATCCGGATGAGGAAGACACGCAGCGTATGGAGGCAACACTCGTACATCAATGTGCCAGGCATCACCCGGTCGTCGACGAAGTGACACGTCAAGAACCATTCGTCCCCGCGGATATCCGCTTCAGCGCGAATCATGCCGATGCCGAAACGTCCACCCGCCGGACTGATCTGAACAACGCGGTCGACCAAATGCATGCGGCCACCGGGTAGACGCACGGGTTCCTGTAAGCCAAGATTCTCAAAGAGAGGCCCAAAACAACCGGTAAGGTCACCGTTGCGCAGCGCCGTGACTTGCAGCGCATCGTACGATTCCTCGGCCATGGCAACCAGGGCTTGCCAGTCATCCGGGCGCCGACCCGTGCGTGGGGCTTGTTCGTCGGCGGAGAGCAAGATGCCACCAGAAGCCTGTGTCTCCTCTTCGGTAAAGAAACCGGCGCAACCCTTTTCCATGGTTAGCACTGGGCGGCCCGCGAGCGTGCCCTCGAACCGGAAGAAGAAAAGGTACGTATCGCCTTGCCGAACGAATCGGTCGATGTGGATCTCATAGCGTATAACCTCACCGGGTTTCGGAAGCCCACCGTGAAAGGTCACGGTGGCGTCCAGTAACCGGTAGGCCCGCGTGCCCTGCACGACGAGATCGATTCCGAGGTATGAACAGAGAAAAAGGTCGGCCTGTCCCGCTTCGACCGTGATGCAGACCGGTGCACGTGCGGCGTCGAGATACCATGCGTCCAGCCGTACGTCGTGTTCCGTCACCACGCGGCCGCGGGTCATTGAGCCCTTCACGCCGTCCACGCTCAGGATCCGGTCGACGAGCATCAGCGGTTCATCGGGCAGGCGCACGCGGACAGGATAACGATCGAGCGCAGCGAACTCAGGGCCGAGAACGGATTCGGCCGATCCCACGGCAAATTCCAGGCACTGGTCACGGTCATAGGCGACGTCAGGCGATGGGGACGTTGCGATCCCGGGAGCGTTCGGGACGTGCTGCACGCCGAGGGCACCCAGCAAGCGAGCCTGAAACGCCAGCGTCCTGCCCATCCCGGACATGGCGGTCTCTGAATAGTGCAGGAAGGCGCTGTGGGCATGGGCGCCGGCGGATGCTGCGTTTGCTACAGCCTCGGCCAGGCTGGTTCCAGGAGAAGACTGTCCAATCGCGGGGGCGGAGCGATGCGGTGGGGGAGCTACCGCCGTGGCGCGTATCGGCGGCGTGGGCTGCACTGCGGGAAGTTGCGGTTGTGGAGCCCGCCTGCCCGTGGGGATAAGAATCTCCGGGGTCTGGCGCTGGGCGGTCTCCGTCTGCAATGGAACGTGAGGGCCGCATGCGGCAGTGGGGGACCCGTACAAAGGACCGAGGTCGGCGAGCACGCCTTCGGCGTAGAGTGCCGCCATGAGCCGCAAGACGGTGGTGGTGTCATCCTCACCTTGCACGCATGCCGATTGGGCCAGGTGCGGGCGGCCATCGAGGATCTTGCCGATCATCCGGGAACACGAGGCCTGTGGGCCGGTCTCGACGAAGATGCGGACGCCGTCCGCGTATGCCTGTTCAATGGTCTGCGCAAAATCAATGCCAGACACAGCCTGTGCGAGGATGGCGTCTGCGGCCGAGGCCGGGTTCACCGCGTAGCTCTGTTGCTGCGCTGCGCTGTAGAAACGGATGCCGTCGGGCGGCTTCGTGTCCAGGAGATGTAACTGGCGATAGTCCTCTTCTACCGACCTGGCGACCGTGCAGTGGACGGTGGACGCTCCGGCGAGATCGATCGCCTCGCACGCTAGCCTCGCTATGACGGTATCGACCGCCTGGCGCTGGCCCCCAACAACACACTCGTTCGTCGTGTTCACGATTTGCAGATAGGCGCGGTCGATACCGGCGATGACCTCGCGCACGACATTGGCAGGCCGGTTGATTACCACGCTGCGCCAATCGACGGCCTCGTGCTCATCGAGTTGCCAGGCCCTCCGAGCCGCGTCACAACGGCCAACGAGTTCGTGTTGGAACAAGGGGGACCGTCGCATCCGGCGATACATCTCGTCACGTTCGGGCCAGGCCCGCATGGCAAAGAGCGCCGTCGATTCACCCAGGCTGTATCCGATCGCCGCGGAGGGCGCGACCCCGAGCTGGCGCAGTAAGTCGCTCATCACGACACCGTGGGACACCTGGCCAAGCAGCATGGCCAGGAAATCCTCGTTGAGGGCCCGTTCGGAATGCTCCTGCCAGCCTTCTTGCCAGTCGTGCCGGCGCGGCGCCACGAGTTGTGGGAGGAACTGGCTGTGCAGGTGCGCGGTGTCAGTGTTCAGGTTGCGGAGAACACAGGGCCACTCGACGCCAATACCCGTCCCCATACCGACGTAATGGTTGCCAGAGCCTGGAAATACGAACGCCACGTCCCCTTGTGGGCCGAGCGGAGCGGGCGCGTAGAAGACACCGTGTCGGCCGTTGATGGGAATCACGGGGTTCGTGCGCAGGTGGCGTTCGGCGAAATTGAGGGCTTGCTGGAGGCCGGGGAGATCGGTCGTATGAAGGGCAAGTCCGACGTGGTTCCGGGTGAATGTCGAGAGTCCGTCGGCGTACGCCCGCCGGGCCAACGATTCAAGGTTGGTGTCTGCTGGAACAGTGCCCGTGAGCGCGCGCAGCGCCTCCAGGCGAGATAGGAGGTCATGCGTCGTCTGAGCAGAGAGCCCGAAGACCGCTTGGGCCCGGCTACCCAAGGGTTGGCGACGTTCGGCGGCGTGAATGACGTCGTGGCGATCGACGCCTTGCATCACGACATGACCGCTGCCGCCGTCGCATGTCATCACGCTGACGCCCGCAACTCGCGGGCCGTTCGCGCGGTCGTGTAACCATGCGGCTGGTCGAAGGGGCATGTAAAAGGGCGTTGTGGTCCAGGCGGTGGGATCAGAGGGTTCGCGAAAGCCAGAGAGCGGGGGAATGATCTCCTGGTAGAGGCAGAGCGCGGTTTTCAAGACGGAAGTCAGGCCCGCGGCGGCGCCCATGTGGCCGATCGTGGGTTTTACGGAGCCGAGTGCGCATGACATGGTCGCGTTTGTGTCACCGCCCGTGTCAAAGAACCGTGTCAGGGCGTGAGTCTCGGCACTGTCTTCGTCTGGATGGCCGCTCCCATGGGTCTCCACGTAGCTGACGTGCCTCGGGTTGAGTTTGGCCTCCGTGTAGGCGCGCTCGAGTGCGTCGACATACACGTTCACGCTCGGACACGCGTGGTTCCCGCCCGCCAGACCCAGACCGCGGATGCTGGCATAGACCCGATCCCCGGCCGCGACAGCGTCGGTCAATCGCTTGAGCACCAGCGAGACCGCACCCTCTCCCACGAGTGTGCCGTCTGCCGCGACGTCGAAGGGGCGCACGGCGCCCCTCGACGAATACGGACGCGCCACGTCACGGGCAAGCATCGACCGCAGGTCGCCTGGCAGGTCTACAGCGCCCACGACGACGCGATCCAGTTCGTGTTGGCGGAGGGCTGAGAGGCCAACATCAAGGGCTCGAATGCCGGAGGCCTCTTCGGCAGAGATGGCGAAACTGGCGCCTCCAAATCCGAACTCGCGGGCGATGCGGCTGGCGATGATGTTACCCAGGGAGCCAAGTACGCGACCCGGGGTCAGCGCTGGGCCTGATTCCTCGCGAAGCGACGCGACCCACTCTTCGAATTGGTGGTCCGCGAGTTGTAGATCGAGTGAGGCGGCCCATTGCCGCGCCAGCGTCAGCAGCGCCCATCGATGGTGGAAGTTGGTGGTATTGAGATCAAGTCCCATCCCGATGATGACGCCGGTTTGCCGAGCGTGCTCAGGGCGTGATGTTCCGGCGTCCGTTAGGGCTCGGGTCACGGATTGCAGCATGAGCCACTGCTGCGGAAGCGTCTCAGGAATCTCATTCGGCGGGAGGCGGACCGCGCCGACCTCGACGGATGCCGAGTCGATGTATGCGCCGTCTGGAGGGGAATCCCCCCAGACGTTCCGGGCCTCGTCGGGCCGACTCGTCCAGCGGGTGTCCGGGAAGGGGCCAGTTGCGGAGTCGCCTCGTAGTACCGCTTCTTGAAAGGCATGCAGAGAATTGAGACGCCCGGCGTGGATGTCCATGCCGACGATTGCGATCGGGGGTGGCGGATCGTCGATTTCCGCCGTTCGGGTGCGAAGAGTCCCCTCGATTGCGTTGGTCTTGAGGTGAGGCGTGGTTTCGGCCGTGGCTTCTTCAAGGAGGAGGTGCGCGTTGATACCGCCAAATCCGAATCCGCTGACGGCAGCGCGGCGTGGCGTTGCCTGGTCGCGGCGATTCCACGCCGTGGCTGCCGTCGGCAGGCGAAAGGGAGTCGGTCGGTCTTTTTCGTCTGGGCTGGCCGTAAGTGCGGGATTGGTGCGTCCTTCGTCGACATTGGCCGATGGAGGAATACTCCGGTCGCGCATGGCGAGCAAGACTTTGATCAATCCTGCCGCCCCGGCGGCGGTCAGGAGGTGGCCGATATTCGACTTCACCGACCCGACTGCGCACTGGCCGGTCCGCCATGACGGTGCCGGTGACGTTTCCCGCCATAACGCGTGTAAGCTCTCGAGTTCAGTCGTGTCGCCAAGGGGCGTGCCTGTGCCATGGCATTCAATGAGATCGATGTCCTCAGGTACCCACGCGGCCTGGTCATAGGCCGCTCGCATCGCCCGGAGCTGTCCTTCTGAATCGGCAGCCAGGAGGCTGCCGGCGACGTCGTTGGACAGGCCGATGCCACGGATCACCCCGTAAATGTGATCGCCGTCACGGTGCGCGTCTTGGAGGCGCTTGAGCACGACGATGCCAGCGCCTTCGCCCACCACGAGACCGTCGGCGTCGGCGCCGAAGGGGCGGCAGACCCCTGTGGGTGACAATGCACGCAACTGGCAGAACCCCATTTGCGTATAGAGGCTGTCTGGTCTGGAGACGCCGCCGGCGAGCATGGCGTCGGTGGTTCCCGCATTCAGGGTATCGCAGGCGAGTTTGACGGCGACAAGGCTCGATGCGCAGGCCGCGTCGAGGGTGCAACTGCCGCCGCCCAGTTCTAGGGCCTCCGCCAGGAGACTGGCTGGTCGTGCCGTCACCTGTGCGTTGAGTGGAGACGGGAGGCGCGCGGGCCGAAGGATCGGTGTACCGGCCCCCAACAAGGTGTCCTCGAAGAGGCGCCCCTGTATTGCGCTGGTGATGGCAGTGGCCCCGTCGGTCGGTAGGGCAATCGCTGCGAGTGTGATCCCTATACGTCGGCGATCCAGGCGCTCGATGGAGGCATCTCCGAGTGCTTGACGGCCGACGTGCAGGACCATCTGGTAGAGCGGGTCCAACCCGCGCAACGTGGTGGCGTCAAGGTTGAGACCGGTTGGGTCCAGTGTGAAGTCTTCGACCAAGCAGGCGCGCGTCGAGTAGACCTTGTCGGGAGCGAGCCGTGGGTCATACGCGTCACGTGGGTTGACGACCCATCGGTCCGGTGGCACGTCCCGAGACGCATCGTGCCGAGCCAGGATATGTCGCTGGAAGGTCGCGAGGTCTGGTGCTTGCGGAAATAGACCGCCAAGCCCGACCACGGCGATCGGGGCGAAGCCGGTCATCGAACGTCGGTGCTTCGAGAACCACCCGACTGTGCGACCAGCGGCCGGAAGGCGTCACGTAGAGAGGGGTCGACGGTCCACTCGTAGCCCTCCATTCGCGCGAGTACCGCTCCGTTCGCATCGAGGAAGGTAATATCACCGGTGACCTGATGGGCAGTCTGTTGCCGCACCTCAAGTGCGGCGGTGACTCCGTCGGTCGGGAAAGTAGCAGTATATTGCTGGTACCGCGCCCCGAAGGTTGGCAATGATGGACAGCCGAGGGCTTTCTGGCACCAGAGGATGCCCATCTGCAGCCCAGTATCGACGATGAGCGGATCGCCCAACCATGTCGAGCGGAGCGGGTCGTCCATCCAGTCCCTTGGTGCCGGAGCTGATCTGAGGTGGGCGACGAGTCCTCCCGATGAGTATCCGGCGATGCGCTCCAGTCCATGGAAGTGTGGGCCATGGAAGAGTACTTCACGGTACGCGGCGTCCGCGGTGTAGCCGTAGCTTTCTTCGGCGAGGAGAGGCGGCTGTGTGTAATCTGGCGCCGCGGGGAAGCGTGATTGCAGAATGGCGCGGGCGCGTGCATGAGCCGTCTCCGCATCGTCGGGGCCGCTGCGGAGTTCGACGTCCACATCGAAGGCTTCCCCGCGTCGCTGGATCTTTGAGACCACGACCCGAAGGTCACGTGGGCCGTTGCTGAGGATCACGCCCTTGAGCACTCGAAATTCTGTGAATCCGCCCAGCAGTAATCCGGGGTTGTCGTGCAACGCTCCGTGGCCAAGCCATTCTTGGATGACGGCAATTGGCAGGACTGGATACCCACCAATGACGTGGGAATTCAGGAATGCGTGCCGGTCGATGTCAAGCCGACGCTCGAATACCGGGGCCAGCGCGGGGTCGGTGGTTGGTGGCGACTTGCGGTCGTGGGATACCGGGACTCCCTGAACCGCCGGTAGCATGTCACCGATGACGACCTCGGTGGCGGTGGAATCGCCATTCGCCAGCTCCTCGAGGAGGCTACGCGCCCCGGCCCCCAGGGAGATGACGCCGACACCGGAGCGGGCGAATTCTCGCTTGAGAGTGGGGCTCACCATGCCACCGTCCCAGGGGCCCCAGTCGATCGCGACAACCCGGCAGGATGGGCGCGTCGCGGCCTCGCGTTGGGCGACCTTGTTGAGGACTTCGTTGGCCATGGCATAGTCGACCTGTCCCTGTCGGCCGAAACGTCCACTGACCGAGGAGAAGAGGGCCAGGAAGGCCAGGTCGTCCGGTGACACCGCGTCGAGGAGATGCCGGAGGCCCATGACCTTCGTATCGAAGACGCGTGCGAATTGCTCGGTTGTCTTGTCGTCGATCCATCGGTCCTCAAGTACCCCCGCGGCATGGATCAGTCCGCGAATGGGCCCCAGGTTGCGACGGATGTCACCGAGGGTAGTGGCGAGGGCGGCACCGTCACGCACATCCACTGAGCGATACACGACCTGGGAGCCAGCCTGCTCGATGCGCGTCATCGTTGCTGCGATTTCTCGATTCGCGATGTGGTGCCGGTACAGCGTTTCAAGGTCAGTTGGGGTTGGCGTCTCCCGATCCTGAAACGCGTGGTCGAGCAAGGCACGCTTGATATCGGCGTCTTCGGTCACGCCGGTTAACCATGCTGGTTCCGGCGTCGGTTCGGGGGAGCGTCCGAGCAGGACGAGGGTCGGTTGATTCTCAGTCGCGAGAGCGCATGCGACCTCAGCGGTGACGCCACGTGCGCCGCCGGAGAGCACGACCACGTCGCCCGTTCGACAGGGGGATGGTCCAGGCACGGTCGCGGCCGAAATGAGCTCGAGACCGTGGCGATGCGTTCCATCCAGGCCGATTTCGATCGGGCCGTCTGCGGCCAACTCCGCCACAATGGCAGCGGCGGCCTGCTCGGAGTCGGTCCAGGCGCCGGACACGTCCAGGGCTTTGCAGC
>CAZPZZ010000137.1:0-2617 GCA_964591245.1 uncultured Vicinamibacteraceae bacterium
CCGGCCCGGCCGGAGGTGCAGAACAATAGTCCGTGGCCGACGACTGGAGTGGGAATGACCTCGAAGAGATTACCTTCGCAACGCCAGAGCTCTTCGCCGGTCGTTGGTTCATACGATTGAACCCGGCGTTGGCTGCTGACGATGAGTTCGTCGTGGTCGCCGACGTTGATTGCGACAGGAGAGCCCCATCCGACGCTGGCTGAGCGATCGGCGCGCCACCGGGTTTCACCCGTGCGTGCATCGAGCGCGACGATGAATGCGCCCTTATTTTGATCCTGATAAATGATGACGGTGTCCTTGTACAGCAGAGGCGAGCCGGCCGGACCGTGGTAGTTGTCGATTCGGCCCAGATCTCGATGCCATACCAGGGTGCCGTCGAAGTCAACGGCGACCATGCCACGGCTGCCAAACGACGCGTAGATACGCGCCCCATCTGTCGTGGGTGTTGCTGACGCGGGAGTGTTCTTGCCGTGGTGGCGCTCTTGACGCCCCGCGGGTGCATCTGTCTCCCATAGCAGTGCGCCATCCGATCGCCGAAAACTCAGTAGCGAAACCCGCTGTCCTCGGTCTCGCGACGTTGTCAGAAAAATCCGGTCGCCCCACACGATCGGAGACGAGTGGCCAGTGCCTGGCACCTCTACCTTCCAGAGCACGTTTGCTGTGTCCGACCAGGTATCCGGATATCCCGTGCCATCGACGATTCCCTGCCCGGAAGGACCACGCCAACGCGACCAGTAACGTGCACCTTCGCCTGTGGGACGAACCATCTGCACGCCGGTGCCATCTTGACCGGCCGCTGGCCTGGCCGCACTCGCGAGGCTGACGAGGAGGCCCAGGGTAATCAGGATTGGTGCGGAGAATCGCATGCGGCCAATTGAAGGCATCGTTGTTCTCACTCGTTATGTGGTGACATCACGGGGTACCCCGCGCTCGTGGCCAACGCTGCGGCGAGTTGCAGAAATTCCGTTGTCGATTCCTGACCGGCCTAATGGCTCATTGTATAGAGCAGTACGTTAATTCCGAGTCCATACCCGTTTGGAGAAAACTGTTGAAAGAAGCGCGGATCTTCGCCTTCCCGCTCCCAGGCGTCGGCAACGTCCGTGTTGTGGGACATCAAGACGAGAATGCGCCCATGCTCGTCGGTGATTGCCCGCAGGTGCGCTTCCTCGCTGTCGCGACCGCGCTCCGACGTCGTGCCGCCGTTTCTCCACCAGAACTGAATCGCGGTGATCTGGGGCACCTCGTCGATGTACGAGAGTGCACGAAATACAGGGTGGTCCAGGGGGAGGTCGCGGATGGGATATTCGGCGGGCGGCAGGACTCGACTAATTTCGGAGGTCCAGTGTTGCCAGGCAGCACTGCCCCAGAAGTCGTCGACCCAGAGGAAACCGCCCTTGAGTAGGTAGTCCCGGAGACGTGCCGCTTCTGCGCTGCTGAGGCCAATCGTGCCGACATCCGCAGCCATGACAAAGGGGCAATTGAAGAGTTCTTTGTCGGTGAGCTCGATGACCCAGTGGTTCGGTTCACCCCGATGGTCTCGGCTGACGTGGGCCGTCGTGAGTTCTGAGAACCGGAACATCAAATTGATGCCCGCATAGGGATAGTCGGTCGACCAGCCCATTCCGAGCGCTTCGTATCGTACGCTGCGATACATCAGTTTGCAGAACGTGAAGTCGCGGTCTGGCATCGATGCAGGCGGAAAGCGGGGTGGCATGTTTCCTTCGCCGAAGAACCGCTGCGCGTGCATGGCGCCACCGGTACACAACGCCGCCACGATGAGGCCGAAGACGAAACGGTGGGCCGAAACGTTCATGACCATTCTCGTACCGGCGTGACAGCCGCCGGCGAACACCAGCGAAAGAACCGAAGATCATCACGGCGTCCGTGTCCTTGGAGGGCTAGACGCCAAGGGCAACAACCCTGGGGAGCTTATACCAGGATGAAGGGCGGGAGTAGGGAAGACCGGTGTCCGTGGAGTGAGACCCCACCTGATTTGGCTCGCGAGTGGCGGTGTGCAGGCCGGATGAGGTTGTGCTCTGGCCCCGGGTTCTTGTCCGGCTGTGCGTGTCGTGGCCTGCGGCCGCACGGTATAATCGCGCCTCATTATGCATGTGTATTTCTACCGCTCTGTCCGCCTATTCGGAATGTTGCTGACCGCCGCGAGCGTCTGTCTCCCGGTTTCTGCGCAGGATTGGCCGCAGTTCCTCGGACCGGACCGCAACGGCGTATATAACGGACCGCCGCTGGGAGAGGGGTGGTTTGAAGAGGGGCCGCCTCGTGTCTGGGAGCGGGCGGTCGGAGCCGGTTTTGCCGGACCGGTCGTTGCGGATGGACGCGTTATCGTCTTTCATCGGGTCGAAGGTCGTGAGGTGGTCGAGGCCCTCGCAGCCGATACGGGACGTACCGTGTGGCGTTACGGCTATCCGACAACGTATCGAGATGACTTCGGTTTCGATGAAGGACCGCGTTCCGCTCCTGTTGTGGTCGATGGACGGGTTTACACGTTTGGTGCGCAGGGGGCGCTTCACGCCGTTGACTTGGAGACGGGCGAGGGGCTGTGGAGCCAGAACACCCATCAGCAGTATGAAGTACGGAAGGGCTTCTTCGGTGCAGCCGG
>CAZPZZ010000137.1:2717-10956 GCA_964591245.1 uncultured Vicinamibacteraceae bacterium
CAGAAGCGGTGGCGGTCGCGTTTGGGAGCGTCCGTCAATGCCGCGACACCGCTTGTCGTGGAAAACCATATCTTCATTTCTTCGAGTTATGGAACCGGGGCGGCCTTGGTGCGGGTCGACGGAGAGACGCTCGTCGAGGAGTGGACCGGCGACGAGAGCATGACGAACCACTACGCGACCGCAGTCGTGCATGACGGTGTTCTCTACGGATATCACGGACGTCAGGAGTACAGTCCGAGTCTTCGCGCGGTTGATCTGCGCATGGGCTCGGTGCATTGGGGTGAAGACCGCTTTGGGGCTGGCAGTATCACCGTCGCCGGGGATCGACTCGTGATCCTGCGTGAGTCAGGGGAACTGGTAATCGCCGAAGCGTCGCGAGAGCGGTTCATGCCCCTTGCTCGATCTCAGATCTTGCCTGGCACGGTCCGAGCCTACCCGGCACTGGCAAGCGGGCGCCTGTTCGCACGAAATGGCGACACCCTTGTAGCGGTGGATCTCCGTTAGGCGTGTCCTGCCCAGGGGGCGTTAGGTGGTGTCGGGTGAACGTCTCTCCTGGATCACGACGGGGGTCAAAGGCTGATGTGCGCCGGGGCTCCAGGCCGGGCACGAGTCAAGCTGGCGTCTCCTCTGTCGTGCGCACCTGTCGTGTCTCCGTGCGGATGTCATTGTTGGAACTTCCCGTGCCCTGCGTGGTGGGTTGCCCCAGGCGGGCTAGAGCGATACCGTGCCTGGCCGGGTCGGGTCAGTGACGCCGGATCGAGATTGCCTGGGTGTGAATGGTTATTCGGGGCGAATTTGGTCCGTTGATATGATGAGCCCTCGATGAGCCACCCGTCTTCTGGGCCGACTCGACTCCTGCCCGGCGCACGTCCACCCAAACTTGGAACATTCGGTGGGGTGCTCACGCCTAGTCTTCTCGCAATCTTTGGCGTCATCCTGTTTCGCCGTCTGGGTTATGTGGTGGGACACGCGGGTCTCTTGCAGGCCTTGCTGATGCTGGGATTGGCGACGGCCATCTTCTTTTATACGAGTGTGTCGTGGTCCGCCATCGCGACGAATCGGAAGGTCAAGGAAGGCGGAGATTACTACCTCATCTCCAGAGGTCTTGGAAGTGAGTATGGTGGGGCGCTGGGCGTGTTGCTATTTCTTACGCATGCGGCCTCGGTAGCGTTCTACTGCATGGGTTTTGCTGAAGGCGTGACGGCTCTCCTTGGTGGAAACGAACTCGTTGTTCGCGTTGTAGCAGCGGGGGCGGTGCTGGGCCTGTGCGGTCTGGCCTACAACGGTTCCGATGTTGCGACGCGATTCCGCTATGTCGCCATGACCGTGTTGGTTGGTGCGTTGATCTCGTTTTTTGCTGGGGCGTACGATGCGTGGAATCCTCAACTCTTGCGGGGCAATCTGATGCCGGCGCCGTCCTCGGATATGTCGTTCTGGGGCTTGTTCGCGATTCTGTTTCCTGCCTTTGTGGGCTTCACGCAAGGGGTGAGTATGTCAGGTGACCTGGAAGACACCTCGCGAAGTTCGCCCCGTGGGGTCTTGCTCGCCGTTGGTCTCTCGACCGTCGTATACGCGGCGGCCATCGTCATGTTTGCGGCGTCTCGTTCATTGGGTGAACTGGGAGGAGATTACGAGGCCATGGGGCGGGTGGCTCGTGCGCCGTGGCTTGTTGTGGTTGGCGTGCTTCTGGCGACTGGATCGTCGGCTCTGCTGTCGTTCCTGGGAGGCCCGCGGATTCTGCAAGCCCTGGCCAACGACAGGCTGTTCAAGGGATTGGGGCCTTTTGCGGTCGTCGACGTGCGTACAGGAATCCCCCGTCGTGCCGTGGTGTTCACCGCCTTGATAGCGTTCGTCTCGACCGTAGTCTGGGATTTGAACGCGATCGCCCGGCTGGTATCGATGTGCTTGTTGGTGTTCTACGGGTTGTTGAATTACGCCACGTATGTGGAGGCGACCGGGGCAAATCCAGTTTTTCGCCCGCGGTTTCGATTTCATGTGCCCCGGGCCAGTTTGACCGGTGCGTGCCTGTGCGGCGCGATCATGCTCGCCATTAATCCGATGGCGGCTGCGCTCGCTGTCGCGGTTCTCGCCGCGGTGCACCAGTATCTTCGCTGGACGGCCGTACCAGTCAGGTGGCGCGGCAGCCGGCGCGCATACCGTCACCGGCGTATCAAGGATGGTTTGCAGGAGCTTGCGACGGAAAAGGAGGGCCGGATCGATTGGCAGCCGCAGATCTTGTTGTTCACGGGCATGTCAGAGCGTCGATCTCGTGTACTGCAATTGGCCTCCTGGATCAGCGGAGGCACCGGTCTGGTCACAGCTGTGCAATTGGTGAAGGGTGACGGTGGATCAGCGACGGGGCAGGCTGAACGACGGGAGGTGGAGGAACGGCTCCGTCGCGAACTCGCGGCCGATGGGAGCGATGCGTTTCCGCTGGTGGTGTCGGCGCCTGACCCGTCAGAGGCCGCATCGACGTTGTTGCAGGCGTGGGGAGCGGGCCCGATTCGAGCGAATACCGTTGCGTTCGATTGGGTGGAGCGAGACGACGATTCCTTTGCGGTGCCCTGGCGGTATACGCGCTTACTCCAGCGTGTCATCGCGCTAGAGCAGAACATCGTTGTCTTTCATGCCGACGAAGCAGATTGGGTGCGATTGCAGGGAACTGATGAGGATGCGCGGTGCATCGATGTCTGGTGGTGTGAGAACGAGTCTTCTCGGCTAGGCTTGTTGTTTGCGTATCTGATGACCCGGACAGATGAGTGGGGTGATTCGTCGATCCGGCTCTTGATTCCGACTGCGGCGGAAACAGTGCACACGGAATTGGATAATCTGCAGGACCGGCTGGCTGGACTTCGCATCAAGGTTGAGGTTGTTCCGGTGATCGGGGCGGATGCGGCGGCTGTCATTGAGCAATCGAGCGATGCCGCCCTTGTGTTGATACCGCTACGCATCGATGGAGAGCAACTTTGTGATCCGTTCGGTGGTCCGGTGGAGAGGCTCGTCCAGGCACTTCCAGTGGTCACACTGGTGGCGGCAGCGCAAGACATCCCGCCCACGGGGGAGATCGAAGAGAAGGCAGGGATGTCGAGTGCATTATCAGCGCCCCCGGTGGCCGAAGGACTCGAGAAGCGGGCGGGGCCAGCGGTGACGACGTCGCGTGAGCACGGTCCTGAACGATGACGATGAGACCGTGCGAACCCTGTCGTGGACGCTATGGTAGAGGGGGGACGAGACTGAACGGTCCAGCCCATGGCAGGGGGAGCGGTGGGCGGATGGTGTGTGCCGGCCTCGCGCCATTGCTGGTCGAGGGGCGCGAGGCCGGTCGTACGTCGTGAGATGCTACGGCAGGCGATATGCCAACAGTGTGGCCGTCTGTCCCCCGCCACTGGTAGCCAGCACGATGTACTGCTGACCATTGACCTCGTAGGTCATTGGCGAACCGGTCTGAGGGGCGGTCATGTGGACGGCTCCCCGCTCTTCGCCCGTGGCCTTGTCATAGGCGCGGAGCATGGCGCCGCCTTCCCCGACCTCGGTGGTGTAGTAGCCGGTTTCTCCCGCGATGATCAAGTTCTTCGTGACCAATGTTCCAACCCGACCGGGCCACCCGGTGCGACCGATGTCTGCTCCTTCGAGGAGCGGATGATTGCGGATGTTGTCGGGAGCTTCACCATGGGGAATCTGCCAAGCAATGTCCCCGGTGTTCATGTTGATAGCAGTGATTCGACCCCAGGGGGGCTTGATCATGGGGAATCCGTCGATCCGTGTCGAGGCGTCACGGAAGCTGACACCTTCGGGGCGTCCCCGGATGTAGTCCATATCCGACCGCTCGGGATCGTGTACCAGGCCCAGGGCGCCGATCTCCGTCTTGGTGTAGACGTAGAAGAAGCCGGTCTCAGGGTCCGCCGAAGCACCAGGCCAATTGACACCACCGGTTGAACTCGGGAGCTGCAGTGTCCCCAGCATGCCGGGTTCGGCGACCGTCGGAGGATCGTAGAGCCAGCCGATGGTGTGCCTGTTAAAAATCTCCATGGCCCGCCGGTTGAGTTCCGGGGTGTAGTCGACGAGGTGTTCGAAGCTGAGGGCGACCTCGTCGACGGCGGGTGGCCGCGTCGGGATCGGCTGGGTCGGTGCGTACCATTCACCGGGAACATTGCCGGCGCGGACTGGGACCTCGGAAATAGGCCAGACCGGTTCGCCGGTTTCCCGATCAAGTACGAACATATACGATTGTTTGGTGGGCTGGATCAGGGCTTTGATGTCCCGTCCGTCGACGGTGATGTCGAGTAGGACCGGTCCTGCGGGGAGATCCCAGTCCCAGATGTCATGGTGCACGGTCTGGTAGTGCCAGACGCGCTCGCCAGTGTCGAGATCGACCGCGACCACACTGCCGGAATAGAGATTGTCGCCCGGCCGGTGCCCACCGTAGTAGTCGCCGGTCGGAGCCTCGACCGGGAAATAGGCCATGTTCAGTTCAGGGTCGATCGTCCACTGGGCCCACACGCCGGTGTTCCCGGTAAAACGCCATGAATCATTTTGCCAGGTGTCGTTGCCGTATTCGTCGCCGCCGGGAATCGTGTGGAAAATCCACTTTCGCTCGCCAGTTCTCACGTTGAAACCACGCACATACCCCTTGACGTTCGTGCGCGAAGAAGGGGCTCCGCCCGGAAGGTGTGCCGCGCCGATGACGATGGTGTCTCCGGCCACGATAGGGGCGGCGTGGAGTCCGATCTCGGAAGTGGCTTCCAAATCTTGGTCGATGTTTTCCTTGAGGTCGATGATGCCGCCATTTCCGAAGCTTTCGACCTCGTAGCCGGTCCGTGCATTCAACGCGACCAGCTGATACCCCGGGGTGACGTAGAGAATGACTCCGTCTCCTCCGTCATCCCAATACGTCAATCCTCGGCCCGACAAGCGCCGTGGCGCGGACGAGCCACGTTCTCCTTCATCGATACGATGCATCCAGAGCAACTCGCCTGTTTCTGGGTCGAGTGCCACGGCCGCGCGACGAGAGCCGGCTGTCACATAGAGGATCCCGTTTACCATTAGCGGTGTGGACTGGTAATTCGTCTCCGGTCGTGGGCCGAAGCTGTCCGTGTTGAACCGCCAGGCCACTTCGAGTTCATTGAAATTATCAGCGGTAATCTGATCGAGCGGCGAATACCGATCGTGTGACAGATTGCCACCGTAGGACGGCCATTCGCCATTTGCTGTCGATGGTTCCTGGGCCATCGTGAGGCCAGAGCCGAATATCGCGACGATCAGGGCAGCCGCGATCAATGTCGAGTTCGTCTTCATGAGTCGTCCCTCGTCGGTTTCCGTGGTACGGATTCAATTCCTGTACCCGGAGCTCGAGCGTGCTCCACATCACTCGTTTGTGGGCGCGCGAAGATGCACAAGCTAAAGATCATATCCTACTGCGGTATTGCCTTAGAGCGGGGTTCCGGATTGGGGTCGGCGGATGTGTCTCAGTGAGGCCACGGTGAAGAAGCGTTGAAGGGCGTAAAAACAGCCGAGGGCAGCATGAAACTCTTCGCGCTTGGGGATTTGCACCTAAGCTATCGTGCCAATCGTGAAGCGCTCGCGGCATGGTCTGCAAGGCCGGACGATTGGTTGATCCTGGCCGGCGACGTTGGCGAAACCCTGGAAAAACTGGAACTGGGCTTGCGGGCGGCGACTGAACGATTTGCCAAAGTATTCTGGGTGCCGGGCAATCACGAGCTCTGGAGTCACGAACCGGCTGCGCCTCGAGGGCTCGCGAAGTATGAGGCTGCGGTCGCACTGTGCCGTCGACTCGGGGTGGTCACACCTGAGGACCCCTATGTTCTCTGGCCTGGCGAGCCACGCTGTCTGATTGCACCATTATTTTTGTTGTACGACTATTCTTTTCGTCCTGATGAGATTTCAGCTGACGAGGCTGTGGCGTGGGCGGCGGCGACGGGCGTTGTGAGTGCCGATGAGCGATACCTGAAGCCGGACCCATACTCCTCACGCGCTGCGTGGTGTCGAGCGCGGGTCGCATTGACCGAGCCGCGTTTGGCCGAGGCAGCGTCGCGATATCCGCTGGTATTGGTGAATCATTTTCAGCTTCGGCGAGATCTTGTTCGGTTGCGTCGGATTCCCAGATTCTCTCTCTGGTGTGGGACGCGCGCGACCGAGAGTTGGCATCGACGCTTCCGGGCGAAGGTCGTCGTGACTGGCCATTTGCATATCCGCACCACCGATTGGATCGACGGGGTCAGGTTCGAGGAGGTCGCACTGGGATATCCGAAGCAATGGCGTCGCGAACGCGGGATTGACGGTTATCTGCGAGAGATCCTGCCGGGGCCAGCTACTGTCAGTTGGAGTGGCGGTCCGGTGTGTCACCGATGATGGATGCCGGGAAATGTGGCGGCGGGGTGCTGGCGGTGAGGGGGAGCTGATGTCGCGACAGCTGTCAGATGATCAAGCGCATCTGTGGTGGGCAGACCCAGCTGGGTTTCACGACTCGGTGGACCTTGCGCGCTATCGGCACTTGCTGACGGAGGCCGAGCGCGCCAAGGTGGACCGGTTCCGTTTTGTTCGTGACCGTCACACCGCTCTGATGACGCGGGTGCTCGTTCGCGTGGTCCTTTCCCGGTACTGCGATGTCGCCCCTCGCGAATGGCGATTCCACACGAATCACTACGGGCGGCCAGAGGTGGCGATGCCCCGGTGCGGGGTGCGGTTCAACCTCTCTCACACGGCCGGGTTGGTCGTCTGCCTGGTGAGTCGTGGCCGTGAGGTCGGGGTGGATGCCGAGAACCTATCGAGGGAGGGGGCCTGGCTTGAGTTGGCGGAGCGTTTTTTCGCGCCGACAGAGGCGGCGGCTGTGCGGAAGACCGATGAATCTCGTCGGCGACGGCGTTTTCTCGAGTACTGGACGCTGAAAGAGTCGTACATCAAAGCCAGAGGGATGGGACTGGCCATCCCTCTGGACGGATTCTCCTTTGACCTCAACGACAGTGTGTCTGAGGGCATCGAGATCCGTTTCGCAGAGGCCGTGTGCGATGATCCCGTTCGCTGGCAGTTTACGCTTGAACCCTTCAGCACAGAGCATTTGGTCGCAACTGCTATCGAGTGTCACCAGCAGCGGCCCGTGCGTCTCTCTCGTTTTGAAGTCACCGAACCGTTGATTGCCGAAGCACTCGGCTAGCGGGCGACGCAGATGCTCATGGCGTGGCCAATACCGGTGTAAACCGCTGGATGCGGCGTCCTTCCTGCTCGGCGATGTAGACGTTTCCGGCGGAATCGACTGCTATGCCGTGCGGTAGGGTGAATTGTCCGCGATAGCGCCCGTGACCACCACCAAAGCTCGAAAGCACGGTGCCTGTTTTCCGCTCAATGACCTCGATTATTCCGTTGTTCTGGTTGATCGTGAAGAGTAAGCGCTGCTCGGCGTCTGGTGAGAAATCGAGAACAACTGCGGAGCCTCTGGTGCCTTCTCGGTCGTCGGTACGAGGTGTGAGCGGTTCCCAGGGCACGTCAATGTTCCTGATGAACGTACCGTGTCGATCGAAGACTTGGATACGGTCCGCCTGCCGGTCGCAGACATACACGAGTCCGTCGTTTGCCACCCGTATGCAGTGGGGAAGAGGGGTGAGGTCTGCCTCACCCGTAGTGCGGTGGAGCGACCACTGCCGCAGGAAGTTCCCGTCTCGGTCGAGGACAGCAATCCGTTGATTCCCGCGTGGGGTTTCGCCGTCGGCGACGAAGATTTCGCCAGTGCTGACATCGACGTCGATACTGGCCGGTAAAAAGAATTGCGCTTGGTTGGAGTTCAGCGGGCGTCCCTGGCGTGTGCCGTCCGAGGAATCATAGACGCCTGTCTCTCCAGCTTGTAGGAGCAGTGTTGTGCCGTCACTCGAGTATTTCTGGATGTGGCCGGTGCCGGCGGCGATGATCCAGATGTTCTGGTCGGCGTCGACATGGCAGTCGTGCAGTCGATCACCGAGCT
This sequence comes from uncultured Vicinamibacteraceae bacterium, assembly GCA_964591245.1. Taxonomy (GTDB): domain Bacteria; phylum Acidobacteriota; class Vicinamibacteria; order Vicinamibacterales; family UBA8438; genus CAZPZZ01. The sequence continues at coordinate 10,690 of CAZPZZ010000137.1, forward strand.
GAGCCATCTCACCCCATCCCCGGACGACGCGCCCTTCTGGATCGAGTTCGATCACGGGAGGCGCTAGATTTGCGCCGTCCAGGTCGGCGGTGACGATATTCTGGCGGTTGAGAAGATAGACGTGGTCTCGAGCATCGAGGCACATGCCACCGAGCCCGCCGGTGATCCATTGGTCACCGAGGGGCAGTTGCGGCCAGCTGGTATCGACCTCGTATTGGGGGACAGGTTGAGCCAAAGTCGGGACGGGGCCAACCGCGAGTCCGACCA
>CAZPZZ010000138.1:0-10873 GCA_964591245.1 uncultured Vicinamibacteraceae bacterium
AGTACGTAGAATGATAAGTATTACTTGGGAACGGAGTTGTCGTGTGTCTGTTCAACCATGGGGTTTTTTGTGCAATGACAAGAAGCATGGGTAACAACAATAGAAGAAGGACCATAATTTTATGAGTGAACAGACTTCTGTTATCCGACAGTTTTTGGCTGGTTTGCTGCTGGCTGTCATTACTGGCGATGTTGTGATTGCATCGGAGCCAACCCGTCAACCCAGTCCTCCTTTTTTCAATGGCAAGGATCTTACGGGCTGGTCGGCTTCCGAGATGAAGTACTGGTCTGTGAAGGACAATGCCATCGTGGGGCATTCGGCAGTGAACGTGCCGAAGAACGAATTCATCTGGGCGGACGTTGAAGTGAAGGATTTCTATTTAGCAGTCGATGTAAAGTTGACGCCAGATGCTCGTAATGCCGGGATTCAGTTCCGCTCGAAGCCGGTGGATGTTCATGGACAGGCACTCGGTTATCAGGCGGATGTCGGATCCGGTGTCTGGGGTAAATTGTACCATGAGCATGGTCGTGGCAAACTGGACTGGAACAATAGGGCTGTCGAGATCGTCAAGCGAGAGGCATGGAACCGGTACGAAATCCTTGCAGTCGGACATAGAATATGGACGGCTATCAACGGTACCCTTTGCGTGGCCGTGGAAGACTCAAAGGGGGAATTGTCGGGCAAGATAGCGTTCCAGATACATAGTGGTTCCCCCCAGACTGTTCAGTACCGCATGGTAAAACTGGTGCACAATCCAAAAGTTGCTCTCGAAAAGCAGACCGAAAAACAATTGCTTGCCGCTTTACCAAAAAAAACGGCTGCCCCGGAACCCGTTCCATCTACAGCGTCCATTTTTAACCAGCACAACTTCGTTGTGGCAGACGGGCTGGCTATTGAGCCATTTGCGACCACGCAGTTATCCAATCCATCCAGTATTGATGTAGATGACCGCGGACGCGTGTGGGTTGCGGAAGCGTTTAACTACCGTAAAAAGACTCGTGAAGCGGGCGACCGTATTCTGATTCTCGAGGACCGTGACGGTGATGGAAGAGCTGACAAACCCCGTGTTTTTTACCAGGACCCCGACATCGACGGCGTGCATGGTGTCTGTGTTCTTGGCAACAGGGTGATCGTTTCTGCGCCGGACAGAATCCTTCTTCTTACGGACAACGATGGCGATGACAAGGCCGACGAAAAGAAAGTGCTGTTTCTGGGTAAAGTTCTGAATCCGGTTGCCGGACAACATGACCACGCGATTCATGCGGTGATGTTCGGTCCTGACGGGCGGCTCTATTTCAACTTTGGTAACTTTAACGCCGAACTGCGTCGTGACGACGGAACACTGGTAAAAGATATTTTTGGCAACCCTGTCAACAACAGCCGCCAACCTTACCAGGAAGGGATGGTCATTCGCTGCGAGCTTGACGGCAGTCGAGTAGAGGTGCTCGGACACAACTTCCGCAACAACTGGGAGGTGACAGTCGATTCCTTTGGTTCCATCTGGCAGTCAGACAACGACAACGAGTCGAGCTCCTGTCGTGTTAACTTTGTAATGGAATATGGCAACTACGGTTACCGTGACGAACAAAGCGGTGCCGATTATTTGACCAAGCGGACCAACATGGAATCGACCATGCAGCGCCGTATGTGGCACCAGAACGATCCCGGCGTGGTTCCCAACCTGCTTATCACTGGATCGGGTGCGCCCACCGGTATTCTGGTCTACGAGGGTGAACTGTTGCCGTCGCAGTTTCACGGACAAATGATTCATGCTGAGCCCGGTCGCAATATCGTCTGGGCGTTTCCCGCGAAAAAAACCGGGGCAGGCTATACCGCTCACATTGTCGATATCGTTCGTAGTGACGTTGACCGAGACTACCGTCCTTCGGATGTTTCTGTAGCACCGGATGGCTCCCTGTTTATTGCCGACTGGTTTGACCCGGTTGACTGCTGCCATCGCACGATCAATGATGCGGGGCGCATTTTTCGTGTTGCGCCTGCCGGGCATACTTACGTGGTTCCTGCTTACGATTACCAAACTCCCGTCGGTGCTGTGCAGGCGCTGCGGAGTCCGAACCTGTCCGCGCGTTACAGAGCGTGGACGGCACTGGTAGGAATGCAGACCCGCGCTCGTGCTGAGCTGGAATCGATGGCGGCTGACCCGAACCCGCGATTTCGCGCTCGTGCCCTCTGGGTGTTGGCTGCAATCGACGACGGTGCCGCGAGGGCGATCAAGATGGCTTTGAGGGATGAATCGGAAGATGTGCGTTCGCTCGCGCTGCGCATCACACGTCGCCATCGTATGCCGGTGGAACCGGTCGTGAGGCGATTAGTTCACGACGATTCGGCTTTGGTGCGACGCGAATGTGCCGTTTCCCTGTACCAGCTTCACTCGCCCGAGTCCGTTCAGTTATGGGTGGAACTGGCTTTGCAATACGACGGTACAGATCGCTGGTACCTGGAAGCATTGGGTATCGGCGAAGCTGGCAAGGAAGCCACTTGCTTCGACGTTTGGCTCGAGAAAAGCGGCGATAGCTGGAGACACCCGGCCGGGCGGGATATCGTTTGGCGCTCTCGCGCACCGCAAGCGGCGACGTTACTTGCGGACCTGCTTCTCGATCCCGAGATCCCTTCAGTCCAGCACCCGCGGCTGCTGAGATCACTCGATTTCCATCATGGCCCCACCAAGAAAGCTGCCTTGGCGGCCCTTCTGCATACCGATTCCGGGCGGAATACGGCTACCTGGCTGGAAGCGTTCAAACGGGCCGATGCGGACTTCCTTCAGACGCATCCGGGAATTTCTGAACAAGCTGACTCCGTTCTGCTGTCCTGCAAAGGCACGGTCACCTTCGTCGACCTTGTTGCTCGTTTCGACCGTCGAGACATGATACACCACCTGATGGACATGACGCTGTCCGACCCGGAAAATGAGCCCGGTATTCGAGCTGTGGCGCAGATAATGGCATTTGAACAGTGGGATCCGATCTGGAAGGCACTGGCAGATCCTGCCCGCGCTATGCAGTTCATCGAGGCCATCAGTTATGTCGACAATGTGCACGCCAAGAACTACCTTTCGGGTGTTGTCACGAATGAAGCACAGCCGGAAGCGACACGACTGGTGGCGATTGCGGCGATGGGGCAAACTCCGCAGCCATCCTGGGAGCTTATGCGACTTGTGCAGGAGAACAGGGTTCCAAAGGAGTTCCTGGCCGCTGCCATCCGATCACTGACTCTGTCTCCAGGTCCCACTACCCGGATGTTTGCAGCTGAACAACGGCACCTTCTTGTTCCTGCAGATGATCGCTGGCCATTGGAAAAACTTATGGCTGCCAAGCCGGACATCACCAAGGGCTTTGAGGCTTTCCAAAAAGGTGGATGCATCAACTGTCACAAGATCGGACAACTGGGCCGCGACTTCGGCCCGGCCTTGTCCGACATTGGTACCAAGCTCACTTCGAAACAACTGTTCTCAGCCATTCTGAAACCCAGCGAGACAATCAGTCTGGGATACGAGGGTGTGAGTGTTGTGACAGATGAAGGAACGCTACACACCGGCTTTGTAAGTACCGAAACGAATGAAACGTTGACGCTGCGAATTCCCGGCGGCCTGCAGAAGGATATTCCCACCGACAGTATTGATTTCCGTAATCGCTCGAAGATCTCTCTGATGCCAGCGGGTATTGATGCCGTACTTTTGCCACAGGAAATCGTGAACCTTGTCGGGTGGCTGAAGACACAGCGAACCGTGGAGGTGAAGTAAGGATGTTAACGGTCCGAAGGAAAAGAAGGGTTCAGAAAGTTCATCGGAACGAACCTTGACTTTCAAGCGGATCCCGATAGATAGAGGATTGGCCGCTGGCGTCTTGACCACAGCCACCAACGACCACATCGTGCCCGAGAACACCATACCTCTGCCGTCTTGTCAGTCAAACATCTCCGTTTGCTCACTTGTTGTGGTACAAGACTCGAGGGTAGGGTAAAAGCTTGTGCGTTCCACCATAGCTCGGGTTACTACTGGTGGGTTTTCTGATTCGACGTGTTGGCGAGCGTTCGGATCCACGATATCTGCGTAATCAAGTGCTCGCGGGACGCTCGGCTTATCGCGGTACTCGTCGCGTAGCTTGGTGTGTTGACTCCGGGGTGGATGTCCAACGTCGCGTCCCCTACCAGAAAGACATTGAAGTCCCGTTCCAGATTCAGATAGCCGGCTGTTGTCGAGCAATAGCAAAGACTCGCGTGATAGCCTGTCAGTAATACATGTTCGACCCCTTCATGCTTCAGATAGTCTCGAAGAGGTTCGTAACCTTGAGAATCAAAAATGACCACATCCCGGGGATCCACGTCGATCGATTTGCTTACTGGAACCGGTAAGTCCCAAAAACCGGGTCCGTTGTACGGATCGCCGAAAGCCCCACCGGGAAACTGTCGAAAATAGTCGGCCACGGGACGTTTCGTCGAGATCATAAACGCTGCCGGCAGTCCTCCCGCCCGATAGTTGAAACCACGCAGCTTGGCCTCCAATTCCTTGCGACCCTGGAGGCGTTCCTGTTTGGTGGGTTCGTGATCCACGGTTCGGTAGATTTTTTGGCGAATTGGATCCGCATCACCTGGCAAGCTGTACAATACCGTCGCAACCTGGCCGCGCAGTGATTTCAGAAACGGATTGAGAATGGTGCGCATGTGGAGATTGATGTTTTCCACCTCCTCGGGGATTCCGAAAGCGAACCCCGCAGGCTGTGGTATCTTCCAACCCTGGCCATCCTCGATACCCCAGGGATGTACGACCACAATGGCCGTTTTCGATGCCTTCAGTCGATTGGGGATCTCAATTACACCCCGGGCATTGTAAGAAAATCTCCATGCGCGCACCTGTAGATTGGCGTCGCGATCATCGACCAGGACGGGCGCTTCGTAGTGCACCGTATCCTGGATCGGCTGAGTGAATTCGGGATGGTCGGCCAAGAGGGGTTCAGCTTTAGCGATACGGGTCAGCTGATTGTGGTAGATCCGCTGAGTGGGTGTCGGGGCCGCAGAGTCCCGGTTTGCAAACAAGGTGGACAAGCTGATACAGCACATGGCTACCAGCACATGGGTAAAGATCGATCGTTTCATCTGCCAGTCCTCCGATTTCCTTGAGAATCACATTTGCCACCGTCAACGCGTTACCAATCGGTCATGAGGTTGCAGTTTTATTCGACTTGAGCACACGCACAATGTCGGGAGTTGACGCCAGTTTAGCCCAGTAGGTGCCAACCAGAGGCTCGAAGATCATCCGCGAACTCTCATTGCCGTACAGAATCGCGTCATCCACCCAATAGTTCCTGAAGCCGAATTCCCGGCTTTGAATCATCGAGTAGAACACGCAGGCGTTGCCGTACTGACCACCGAAGACAACATTTTCTATATCCGCGTTACGAAGCATGAAGTCCAGGCCAGTTGCTGTGAAGGCAGAACTGGTCACTTTTCGAATCTGGATCTCACCGGGACGGGGTTTGAGAGCATCGATAACGGACATTCGCTTGCTGTCAAACAGGCCGTAATCGCGCCCTTGTTGATAACGGACTACCTCGCGACTGTCGGGAGTCCATTTGGCATTCATGACGTGAACTATCAAGGCATTGGTTTGTCTGAACGCCTGCAACACGCGCTGAAGATTCGGGATGATTGACGCGAATTCGTTAACAAGCCAGGCTTCGGTCTGCTGATTGCCTCCGGACATCCACTTGGGGTCGCAAAACAGATTGATCATATCGATGATAATGAATGCCGTTTTCGCAGCCGGCAGGATGTCAGTATCCGCGATGCTGCGGTCTTTAGCAGTCCTTGCAAGTTGTTGAATTGCTTGAGAAATGTCAACGTCAGACGAAGTGTCTCGATCCGATGTCGAATGACCGGCCAGGGCCATTGCGGGAATGGTTCCGGCAAGAACCGCTTTGCGACTGAAGTCGCGACGATTGGATAAATCACCTGTTGACATGGCCACTCCTATTTTAAAGTCGAGCTGTGTCGAGAGGGTTCAGAAAAAGACACACTCTGGGATGGGACGAATACAGAAGCGTCCGGGCCGGCCAAATTGGCCAAGGAATCAATTTGGAGCGCGGCAGCATTCCACGTGAGGTCTTTCTTTCAAGGACAGTGTCTCGTCTACAACGAGCTAATTCTTTCACACCCATCTATGAATTGCGAGCGTGAACCGGACATCTATGGCATTGCATCAGATGAACGGTCACGACACATGGGTTTAAGTCATTCGTTTCAGTATGTTTCCTGAACATAAGGATGCTGACAAATAGCCGGCTTTATGAAACGGCAAATCGTCGTCATCCAGGCTTGAAACAGTCAGCTACCTGTTCTGTTAAACAAACTGTAGGGAATACAGGGCTGCATTGCGCATCTCAATTCGGATACGCACCGGTTTTCCAGAAAGCATCTGAAGGTCGGTTCCAGACCAGCTGACTTCGTGAATGCCACTGGTCAAAAGTGGCTGACAACGGTCAATGGTGTATCCCGCTAACGGTTTACCTGATCGATCTTCAATCGCCAGTCGGACATCGCATTCATCGAATCGAGGCGGAATTCGAGGAGCTTGATGCGTCGTTGCGGATTCCAGGTCTACCAGGAGCTTTCCACCATTGAAATGCAGTGGATGGGTTACAAGCGTACCACGATAAGGTCCTGCCACTAAACCGGCCCAACGATTCTGGGGTAGCGTGGAGAGTGCGATGGTCATACTTTCCGGGTCGAGCCCCTGTGGGGTGCGGTTATGGGCCCGGTTAAGCGCCGTATAGTACACCCACACCTTGGAGTCGTGAAAGATTGGGGCCTGGGGAACGGAATGTGGCATACGACCATTGTCATACACGCCTATTTCGGTTCGACTCAGGAAAGGCACTTTACGATCCACCCAGGTCCAGTTGAACCCGTCACGACTGCTCATCAGGTAAATCGATACAGACTGGTTGAGTGTTTCCAGAACCCCGTTGAGTCCTATGTAGAACGGGCCGTCCAGGCTTCCCGTGAGGGTGAGGAACTGATGGTCAAATCGTTCGTTTTCATCGGGTGTAAGCATGAGACGGGCAGGGGTCCAGTGGATGAAATCGTCACTGGTCGAATAGGCGTGTGAACGAATGTGCCGATGGTCACCCATGCCGTAAATCTCGGGAGCAAGGCCGTGTCCGGGCCGTGGCCATAAAAGGTATTTCTGGATGTTAGGATCCCATCCCATCAGCGTTGGGCCATCACCGAGATTACGGCCATGTTGGATAACCGGGTTGCCTGGATGCTCCGTCCAGTGCAAACCATCTGGTGAAAATGCCACAACGGCGCCTCCTGTATGGTTAGCTCGGGGACCGTCGTATTCACCCATGGCCTTATAGCGACGAAGTGGATCCGGATCGTTTGGGTCTTTCATGACACTCGAATAACTCGGATCGTTCCATACTGTGACGATGTTGTTTCTTTTATTTCCTCCAAATTCGTGAATTCCCAATTCGGGCTTTTCCCAGTTGTATCCATCCCGGGAAATGGCGTAACACCATGGAAAACGACCGTCGGAATCGGCTGCGGTGGCATACCACATTTTGAATAGATTTTCTTGTTCATCATATAACACTGCCTGCCCTGAAAGTCGTACCCCCTGTTTGCGTTCCCACGGTCGATCAGCCACGAGCACCGGGTTTTTTGAATACGTCTCTGGTTGCGTCATTACCGGACGTATTTTACTGGCCTCGAACAGCAGGAAATCGTCCAGAAAAGTTTGCTTCATGCTGCCGACATCAATGATTCCCGGTACCGGTCGGCTGGCAGGGGTGAACAGGCGGTCATCACCACGAAGGGATTTTGTGGTCATGATTGCAGCACAGCTCTGCAAGAAATTACGACGCTTCATGGTCACATGGCTCCAGATGAGGTAAATACATGTTTGTTTTTGGAATATTTATTTTATCAAATATCAGAAATAACTCTCAACCGCTTGGAGTGTACGGCCCAACGGACATATCGTAACAACACGATCATCCGATGCGTTTACGGTGGATGGCTCTGATCCACTTCTTTCGATCAGGGCGGATTGGGTACCCAGAAGGATTCCGTGTTGGACAAGACACAAGAGTTTCTCTGTGATCCGTTTAATGTCAGTCGAAACCCGGATTGGAATATTGAAGGATCACCGGTCTTCCGGAGTGGCGGCCGCGGTTATTTTTCAGGTGAGGTTCCACTGGTAGGGTTAGAACATCTCGACACGTGTTCTTGTTATGGGAAAGGCCGGTTAACGATCATTGACAAACGAATGGAGAGGCCACCTGCTTCCGTTTCGGGATGTTGGACTGGGGCCATGTCATTTGTTATAAGTGCGATCGTATATCCTTTTCATATTCCCTAATACTTCCAGGAAATCCCATGTCTAAAACAAGAGCGGAATCCACCCTGTATTCACGTCTGAATCGAACGGCACATTTTCTTTTCCATTCCAGCTGGAACAGTAAAAGTTTCATTGGGGGTGGTATGGTTATGGTTGTTCTCATGGGAACTTCTTTTGTGTCACAGGCTGATGAACGAGAACAGTTATTAAAAAATCTCAGCTATTTTCAAGGTAACTGGCATATTGAGTCGTCAGAAGGTAATACCACGACCACCGCGCAAGCCAAATGTATTGGTAGTGTCGGAAACTGCAATATATGGATCGGTGAAAGCGGAACTTTCCTTATTGGTTATGATCCAAAAACCAAAAACATCAAAAGTGTGGGTCATTTTGAAGATGGCAGTCGTTTGGAAAGAGTGGTGAAGGAACCGAATACGGAACCAGTTGTAGCAGGAACCAAAATGACTTTTTACGATACCATCTGGCATCCAGATGGCACGATCACCTACTCCACAGTTCTTTTTACCTGTCTCGGGCCTGATAGTTTTCTCGAAGTAACGCAGAGAAAAGATCAGGATGGTAAGAAACTTCCGAACATTACCAGTGTCTTGAAACGTGTTAAGTGAACCGGGGTAGTGTTGTTATTGCGGGTGAGATCAATCGATCCGCAGGTCAGAGGCCGCGTTTCCATAGGAACGGGAATTGATTTCTATCAGGGATCAGGTTTGGGGGTCTGAAAAATAGGTGCAATACGTGAGCTTATCAGTGGAACTGCTTGATGGAAGTGATCGTTGTCGGGACTAAACCGGATGAATCAAGCAGGGTGATCAGGTCCCTGGAACGAAAGATCGCTTCATGATAACCGTCGATGCAGAACTTCCTTCACGGAAACGGTCTCCACCGCGACTATGGACCGTTTTTCTTATTTTGGTTGCGGGGATTGCTGCTCAGTATCTTGCGGGTAGTGTCATCGGAGGATTTTTCACCGCGTTGCGTCTTTTCCATTCCAATTTCCAGGTAACCGATGAGTCCATTGGAATGCCGAGTGTAGATAGGGATTTATTACAGCAAGAGTTACTGGGAAATCCGAATTTCTTCTTAGCTATTGTGGCCGGTTCACAACTGGCGCTTCTTGCTGTTTTGGTAGCCGCAACCTGTCTATCAAAAGTTCCCTGGAAAGCACGTTTGAATTTTGGCTGGGGAGACGTTTCGCTTCGGTTAGTCCCGTTGTGGTGCCTTGCCTGCCTTGGGTGTGGAGTAGTTGGTGACTGGCTGGTGCTTGTTGTCGAGTGGCTTGGTGTTCTGGATCCAAGCAAGTCTTCCTACCTAGAGACGTTTGATCGCCTGGCTGAAAACCTGTCTGTTGAACAGGCAGTTGTCTTTGTTGTTTTGATATCTGTTTTGCCTGGCTTTGTCGAAGAGATGTTCTTCCGTGGATATATACAGACTCGCCTGGTTCAGCGGTGGCCACCATGGAAGTCGGTCTCTCTGTGCAGCTTTATTTTTGCAGCCTATCACATAGATCCTCTGCAGAGTGTGGCACTGATACCGCTTGCTTTATGGTTGGGATTTCTGGCATATCGTGTTGACGGAATTCTCCCGTCCATTACCTGTCATCTGTTCAATAATTTTATTTCAGCATTGCTTATCGTATCCCTTGGCCCGGGAATAATAGACTCAGAAATGACTCCGGGTATGGTCGGGTACTGGATATTTGCGATACTTTGCCTGACTACAGCTGTTGTCATGTTACTCAGAACTCCGGTGTCAAAATCGCTGCAACCAATCAGTGACGTTGATGTCGAAGAATACGATGCGACATATCCGCATGGATAGATCAGTCTAACGGAGTGTGTGCGCAAAAAAAGAAAACTATGTTTTCATGTTGCGCCATTATCTCGCTGTTGGATTACGTTTCACAGAATAGGATCTTATATGCTGGTCCGATACCCCTAAGATTTGTGTGAGCGTGTCGACATTCGAAAGATTGGAAAAGAAGACTATCCTTTTTGCTTCGCTATGTGTTTTCTCTATACGAGTACATTGGATTCAGGAGTAACATGGGCTAACATAACAATCCAGAATACGGAAAGTCGATATGATGGGAACCTGCCATGCTCAAAAATCTGGATCCACTCCTTACTCCTGACCTGCTTTATGCCTTACGCGCCATGGGACATGGAGATATTCTGACTCTTGTAGACAGTAATTTTCCAGCGGATTCCGTATCGACTTCAACGGTGCACGGTGAAGTGATCCGATTGGATGGTGTTGGTATTCCGGAAGTTGCGCAGTCTCTTTTCTCCGTGTTTCCGTTGGATAGTTATGTTGAAACGCCCATTCGGCATATGCAGGTGGTAGGAGAACCGGAGGCCACACTCGAAATCCACCATGAGCTGTACCAGATAGCCGTAAACAATTCCGGGCGTGAATGGAAAATGGGGTCGATTGAGCGGCACGAATTCTATGAACAGGCTGGTAAAACTTATGCTGTAGTGGCTACTTCAGAACGGC
>CAZPZZ010000139.1:0-10788 GCA_964591245.1 uncultured Vicinamibacteraceae bacterium
TACACACTGCCCGGGAGCGAATCGCGTTCGCCGCCGCTCACGTCGAGCGGTGGTCCATTCCGCATGCAGGCGAGACGATCGAGGCACTATTTCTTCCGCGCACGGATCCGGGCAGCGACGAGCCGAGTACAGCGGTGGCCAACTACATTCGATCCAAGGGTCTCGGCGACGTCATCCAGGTCATCGTGTACCCCGACCGCCGCGGCGACGGATACGGCATCGGACGCTATGAGGACCATCCGCGTTTCGACTTCTCACGCGTACAGCAAGAGCCGGACGTCCATTTCGCGCACAAGAGTGGGTTCATGTGTAAGACGACGGCCACCGACCCCGACCGGTTGCGGGCGTTAATCGCGGGGGCCCAGGTGGACGTCACCTAGCCGCATCCTCATCCTCGAGAGACACGGCCTACCTGTGACTGAGTTCAGACAGGGCATACGTAGTGCTGCAGTGCCTTCTCTTGGTCCCCCGAATCGCCGAGTCAGTTGTGGAGACAGTCACCCTCGGTGGTCTTTGGTCTAATGGACAGAGCCACCGAGGTGCGTTACGTTTCACGAATGGCCACCGATACCCTAAGTGCCTCCCTTGCCCCCATTAAACTCATAGACCCAGACGGCCAGGCAGTGCGCCTCGGGACCCTGTGGGAAAAAGGCCCCGCGGTGCTCGTTTTCCTCCGCCACTATGGATGAATCTTCTGCCGCCAGCACATCGCGCAGTTGCGCGACCATGAGCCGGAGATTCAGGACGCCGGTGCCCGCCTCGCCGCCATCGGTCTTGGGGACATCAACTACGCTCGCCTCTTTCGCGACGAAACGGGGATCACCTTCCCCTTACTGATCGACGAAGCGCGTCACGCGTACCAGGTCGCGGACCTCCGGAAGGCCAACCTCCTCGACCTCTTCCGCGGGTCCAACTTTACCGCCCGCAAGGAGGCCAAGGCTGCCGGTCACCGTCAGCACAAACTCGGTAAGGATCCCTTTCAACTGGGCGCCTGCTTTGTCTTTGCTCCAGGCAACCAGGATGTGTTCGTCCATGTGAGCACGACTTTTGGCGACAATGCCTCGGTCTCGGATGTGTTAGCTGCGCTAACGAATCTCGGGCGACAGGCATAACGCATACCGGTACAGACAGTCACGTGCGCGAACAAAACGCCGCGCACCCACGCTAGGCACATTGCCTCCCCTGTCAGCCAGCGGTAGGGTTGGGCGCACGTGTGTCTCGTCGTTAATCGACACCTTGCATCCAACGGTCGCTATACCTCAGCAGGTGTCTCGTGCCACGGGTCTTCCTCATAGTCGTTCTACCGGGCATGGTGGTCGGGGCGCTGATCTGGAGCCGTTTTCGCCTTGTCACCTGTCGCCGTCTCGTGACACCCTCTGCCAGCATGGACCCCGATCCCAGGGGCCGTCCCTCGTACGAAGGAGAAACGACATGCGGACACACCACGTGATACTGGGTGCATTGTTCATCGCCGCGATCGTCACGCTCGGTGTCGGGCAGTCGTTCGTCGAGCGATCGCCCATACTCGAAGCGCGGGGGGCGACCGTCCAGGCACAGGGAAGTGTCGAGGCCCCGGTGTTCGAGGTTGATCCGCTCTGGCCGAAGCCACTTCCCAGTCACTGGGTGATTGGTACGGCGCTCGGGGTTGCCGTCGATGCCAGGGACCACGTCTTTGTTGTCCACCGACCCGATTCGATATCACCGGGTGAAGCGCCCGCGGCCAATGGCAACGCCCGCGAGTGCTGTGAACCGGCGCCGCCGATTCTCGAATTCGACCCGGCGGGCAACCTTGTCGCGTCCTGGGGAGGTCCGGGCGACGGATACGAGTGGTTCGAGTCGAATCACGGGCTGGCGTTCGACCACCACGGCAATTTGTGGATTGGTGGCAACGGTGGTAGCGATGCACACATTCTCAAGTTCTCCAGGGACGGACACTTCCTCGCGCAGGTGGGCAGGGCCGGCATGAACAATGGAAGCCACGACCAGGAGAACTTCTGGCGGGTCGCCAAAGTCTTCGTCGACAAGGTGGAGAATGAGGTCTACGTGGCAGACGGTTACGGCAACAAACGCGTGGTCGTGCTCGATGCCGACAGCGGTGAGTTCAAGCGCTACTGGGGCGCATACGGCAATCCTCCCGACGATTCCGACCTGGGACCGTACGACCCGAGCGCCGAGCCTGCCCCCCAGTTCCGCAATCCCGTCCATTGTGCGGAGTTGGCGGTCGACCGTCTTCTCTACGTGTGTGACCGCGTGAATGACCGGATCCAGGTATTCCAGACCGACGGCACTTTTGTCGCAGAGACCTTCATCGAGAAAGAGACCCTGGGAGCCGGATCGGTCTGGGAGATCGCGTTCTCACGGGACCAGTGGCAGACGTATATGTATGTCGCTGACGGCGTCAACGAGCGCATTCATGTCCTCCAGCGCGACACCTTGGAGTACCTCACAAGCTTTGGCGACGGCGGACGGCAACCCGGCCAGTTCTATGGCGTGCACAGCATCGCCACTGACTCGCAAGGGAATCTCTTCACCACCGAAACCTTTGAAGGAAAGCGCATCCAGAAGTTCGTCTACAAGGGGATTGGAAACGTGGCGAGGGGGCACCAAGGCGTCGTCTGGCCGTCCGAGTAAGGCCACTCGCAGCAGCAACCGAAATGGCAATGAATCATCACCTGGTACGACCAGTGGTCCTCGCGCTGCTCGTCGGTATTTGTGGTCCCTCCCTCCTGACTGCAGATGAGTTCAGTTCCGATATTGCGATCGAATTGTTCGCGCTCGACGGTTCTCCGGTGACCGAAGGCGATACGGTGTCCGGGACACTCACGGGCAAGGTCACGATACGCAACTCCACGATGCAGCACGCTCAGTTTTACAAGAACTTCAGGATTATTCACACACAGGAAGTCGGGCACACGATTGATGCGACCGAGTGGGTGCGTACATTCACCGTGGACACATCTGAGTTCTTCGACGGCGAGAATTTGATCAGCGCTCACGTGCATCCGATGAATGAGCCGGGGCAACCCTACATTTCAGATTTCTCAGTCCAGGCGTTCAAGATCGTGACGGAGAATGACAATCCGGCTCCGACCGGAGACGTTCGGTTACCCACGTTAACGATCGATCCGTCGATGATGTTGCTGCTTAACTCGGGTCTTCGGGACAGCAAGAGTATTTATACAGATTATGACGCCGTGACGGTATCTGACGACGAGGGGAGAATTGACGTTGATCAAGATGAGGATAAATCAAACAGAGCCCAAGTGATTCCACATCTTGGCACCTCGGTATTGGGTCGTTTTAGGTGGACCGACAGGACGCTGCCTTTTGGAGAATCGCTTGGACGCCTGATACGGCGTGCGCATCTTCTTAATTTCCAGAAACGCATAGACACACCGGCTCGAATCGTCTTCTTCTTTAACGACGCGTGCGGCCGTGCGAATTATGGCTTCTACCGTTTCACTCTGCCCGCGCTCTCAGACGAGGCGAGACGTGAGTATCCGTTGCCGTCGACGGATGCCAGAATACTGAACGTGTCTCAAGGCGATGAAATCGTCATTGCCGACGACGGTGCGTTCAAATTACGGGTCGAAATCACGAATCCCAGACTGTTGGGGAAAGAGTTTTCGACGCTGTCTACATGGGTCGGTAATCGCTCTGTCGCAAAAACTGACTTGACCGCTCTGATTCGCACCATGGGGGCAGAGGAGACAAGTGTCATGGTTGAGGTTGAGATTCCAGCGACTGAGATACAGAAGCTGCAAGAATCGCGCGATGGAGGTGCGGACTCGACAGCGTTTGTGTTATGGAATGATTTTGACAAGTTTCGGGATTCGAATTTACCTACCAGTGAGCACGTTCATTTGAACAGCATTCGAACAGAATCCTATCCCTGGCCGTCTGGAGTTCCAACGGCGTCCATCGATACGCATGAGGACAATGAGTGAATCGCCCCTTGGGGGAAATGATCCAATTAACGACGAGCAGGCGCTTCTCCACCGCTTGGTATCGAGGCCCTGTCGCGTTGGGGCCGTGCCCGTGAATTAGGTAGCGACGGCTCTGCCTTGCCACGATGGCCAGGCGATAGGGACCGGCGCACACGTCGGTCACTGAACACATACGCCGTCATTTAACCAAACCATTGCAAGCGGCAAGCTACCGCGTCGGCCGCTCGAGATCGGACGAACCACGCGACGGCAGTGGGGTCTCCGTTCCTGGGCGGTCGTTCGACGGATACGGTGACGCTGCCGCGATGTCTCGCAACAGCGGCTCGCCTTGCCCGGTCTCACGCACTTCGAAGACTCGTACCTCGCTTTCCGAGTTTCGCAGTGCCTCCTCCGGAACCAGGGCCGCCCATCGCCCATGACTGACAACTCCAGGTTGGAAATACACGCGTCCGATCGCCTCAACCCTGTCGTTCACCGTGACCGCCAAGATCGGGTTCCCTTGGTGAGCGTCCGCAATGGCTTCACCGGTGATGAGGCCCGCGAGGAATTCTTCGTCCAGGTCTCCACTCGTTTGCGTCGCTACCGTGTCAACGCTGATTCTCGTTCCCTCCCCGCTAATCACCTGTAGCGTCTGGAGTGTTCGCCCGACCAGCTCCCAGTGCGGGCCGAGTCCATTGATCCGATCCACCCTCACGGGCGAGCCAAATTGCTCGAGCTTCAGGCGTACGGCCTCCATCATGCTGATTTCGACATGTGCCGGATCAAAATCCAGACGTTGGCGGCCTGCGTGTGCGTAGATTCGCTTCGCCGAACGATCGAGGACACCGAGTGCCGAACGACCATGAGTTTCCCAGGGCAGCGGTCGGCCAAGAATATCGGCCATGGTCGGCACCACGTCGACGGTTTCGACATTGCCGCGAATGACCCGGCCGCTCGTTTGCCCCGGCAACTTGATGATCAACGGAACCGCCATGTTATCCCCGTAGTTCTCACGCGTGGGCAGCTTAAAGGAACGTCCAGGTCGAAAAGACGCTCCGTGATCGGCTGTCACGACGACCAGCGCTCGGTCGTACAGATCCACGGCACGCAAGCGTGTCACCAAACGCCCTACGAGGTCGTCGACCATGCGGACTTGATTGAGATGCACTTGGTAATTGAGCGCAACGGGCCAGGGGTCGCTTGTCCAACGCTCGCCACGCTCCAGGCCCAATAGACCGGTCGAAGCTCGAAGGAACCTTGTTCCAGAGGGGTAATAAATGTAGGGCTCATGGGGAAGCAGTGCGTGAATAAAGTGCAGCGACGGACGTTCTTCATCTGGCTGAATCGCGTCGATCGCGGTCAGAAAGTCCAGTCGCCGATCCTGATCCCGGTTGCCGATCCAACGCTGTTGCCACAGAGGCACTTCGAAGTTTCGCCAGTCTTGATCTACTGGCGGCAACTCACTCTCCCACTGCCGAGGTGCCGCAATGTGCAGGTACACGGTGGTGAGATCTCGGATCATCGCGCCAACACGACTGAGGGTGGACAGCGCGGAGGCTTCGCACAGGCTCGAGGGGCACAGGAAGGTCAGGGGCTCGACAACCTGCAGGCGATGAGTCGCACCCAGCCATGTGAATAGATTGTCGGGGTGATCGGCCGCACGAGGTAACGCGCCACTCCTCGGGTACATCCCGGTCAGGATGGCAGGAAGGGCCCGATCGGTCCGATCCGAGACGGCCGTCGCGTCCCTGAACCACAAACTTTCATTGGCTAACGCCGCCAGCTTCGGAAATAGCCTGGCGTCGACCTCGCCATGCGCATCAAGCAGTGAGGCCAGTGGTAACTGATCAAAGGCAACTACTACCACCGGTACCGATTGCCCCGTCTCCACCGCCGGCGGCGACGCGTCAGCCTCCGCGCGCGCCCAGAACCCGGAGACCGAGTCGGAAACAAGAAACACCAGCGGCACGACAACTATCGCCGGAGTCAGAAACGTCGTGAAGCTCCGAACAGCGGCGACCCCCACATAGAGGAGCGAGAAGACGAAGCCTCCCAGAGCCGACACGCCTATCGCCGGCCAGGGGTCCAGCTCAGCAGCGCCCTCGAGTGCCTGCCCCGCGATCAGCGTGGCCAGCGCCATCACCATCAGCACCATCCCGACGTGGCGTCCGAGCGGGCTGGCGAGTCCGACAAGCCACATCCCCGCGGCCAGCGTCGCGGGTAGAACCGTCCCGACGCTGATGGCGAGCAGCACAAGAGCAAGTCCAGACGCGCGATGCGCGACGAAAAACTCGGCGTTTCGCACCACTACGTCGAAGAGCGGTTGTGCAACCCCCAGAGCCCAGAGGGCCAGAAGGTGGATGAACCACCACCGGAATGCCACGCCGTGCCCCAGACGGTTAATCAAAACGACCTCTCATGCACGGTTCGGTTCCACAGCGTGATACAGAACCCGGGCCCCCTCGCAGATAGGTTGCTGCCGGACATGTCGAAACCGCCGCGTCAGCTCCGCCTCGAATGCTGATTGGTGATAATCAAAATAGTGGTCTTCACGATTACGAAGAAGCTGCTGCACCATCGGATCGTCACGCGTCACAAACTCGACAACCAGATCCCCCCCCAACGTAGCGAGCCACTCCACCACGTTCGGGAGTGGAATGTTTGAGGTGATCACCAGGTGGTGCAGCAGAGCGAGCGCCAGGGTCAAATCCGGTTGCCCTCGCGATTCGATGGGCCGCCGCTCCGCCCCCCGCCAGCCGAGACCCGGTGAGGGATCGGCCAGATCGCTGAACAAGGGCAAGATGTTCTCCGGTCCCTCCTGGCGAAGCGCCACATAGAAACCCTCGGCAACCGCGAGGTCCGCGTCGAACGCCACGACGTGGTCCGCGTGACCCGCGAGCAGTCGGGAGTAGGTCCCCGTGTTCGACCCGAGGTCCCACACGAGACCGTGGTTCATTCCCGAGAGCGCACTTTCGACGAACTCCTGCTTCGCCTTCGCCGCTCCAGCCTCGTAGCGGTTGCATTCGGCGTAGTCTGACCAGGCCGTCTTTCCAGGCGACCAGGTGAGGCTCGCAATCAGGGTCCGTAACCGCCGAACGTTCGCTTTAATGAGTTCCACCCCGAACCCGGCACTTCGCAATGTGGCACGGACGTCCTGTGTCGTATCGCCATAACGCGCCTGAAGCCTCGATTGCAGGTAGACGTGTGTCAGGACTCCCGGTCTCACATAGTCCCGTGGAGACATGAGACTTCGGCATTGATCAGCAGTAATCCCGTTAATCGAGCCTCTCAACCAGGCGTGATACGGCACACCCTTATATGCCTGGAGGAAGAGGGGGAACAAGAAGAGTTCGCAAAACTGCCGGTAGCCTGTCCAGGGTGTCCCCGGGGTCAGGCGCTGGAAGGACGGAATATCGATAAAAACCGGACGACGGCCGACCCACTGGACGTTGTACGGAGTCGCATCTTTCAGGACAAAGCCTTCCTCGAGCGCTTCCAGCTGCAGATCAAGTGTCAGCAGTGCCGCATCCTGGAGCATGCCGAACGACCACTCGTACGGATAGGACACGAACGGGATCCGCTCGTGCTCAAGGACTTCAGCTGGCGCCTCCCCGCACACGAGCACTCCCTCAACAGGCTCACTGGCCGGCTCGGTCCAGACGATGCGGCCCGCTCGCATCGCCGCAGGAAAGAACCGGGTAGCCACCAGAGCGCGCCAGTCCTCGAGCGCGGGCGATGCCAGCGCCCGATAAATGCGATGTTCCCGTGTAATTACACGCGCCGTGCGATCGCGGAAGGAGCCCTCATCGAAGGATGCTGTAGGCGGCGGCGACGGAGGCTTCATGATTTCGTCGACCACGAATGCACCTCCAAGGCGGTCCCCACCATACCGCGCGTGTCGATTGAGACCTCACGCGGGCCGACCGTCTCTACACCCCTTGGTCAGATGCCGTTCAGTCTATGGGGAATCCTCCCCGTCGTGGCGGCGGAATCCCGTAAACACCCGCTGGAACCACCGCTGCCAGAAGAGGCGAAAGGTCACGCCCACGGCCGCCACGCCGCCCAGAATCAGCTGGAGCAGCATGCTTCCGCTACCAGGATCAAGGTACGCATGCGCTGGTTGCTCCCACAGCGCCACCATGAAACCTGCGGCCATTACGCAGAGACGCCTAGAATAGACATGCACGGGCGTATTTTACCCGTTCGCAACAAAAATATTGCATCTATGATGCATTAATCGCTGGACAGATCACCGAAACCCAGTCGTCTCGCGCACGCCGGACGCTCGCCACGGCGTTCCGATGGACAGAACTCGACTTTTCTGTGTGGAAGTCCACATCCCCCTTCTGACGCACCTCGATGTCGGAGAATATCTATGCGCACTCACTTTTTTGACCGTACTCATCAATGCGTCACGTAGCGCCCTGGCCACCCCACCAGTCGCCGTCCGCAATCACCCTCCATGGGCCTGGTCAACAAGAGATCCTCATGATGCGCCACGCGTATCTGGAAGACGGCCGCGATAACCATCGGTACGAGCAACGCTCGACGACGGTCGCCCGCCGCCGTATTGAGGCTTGACCCTGCCTCTCGCCGCGGTCATCCTCAACCTGTCCATAGACGTCGTCGCCGCCACGGGCCAATCCGCCCGGTCAGAGCAGACCGTGGGGGACCCCGTAACGAATATCCGTTCACCGTCGCTGGCCGTACGCTATTGCCGTCCAGAGGTGCTTTCCATGTCCATTGCTCAGACCAGACGAAGAAGGCTCTTTCCCTGGTATGACTCCGAGTGGCTTAGTGATTATTTATCTGCCAAAACTTTTATAGAGGCAAATTGCCCAGACAAATTGGATGAATTTATATGCACCTTCGATACCTTCCGTACGAGCCCTGATTTTAAAGTTCAACAACTATCCAATGTATTTGATGAATCCGTGAGAGCCAACATCAACTCGGTCGTCTCTGAACTACAAGAAAGCGATCTACTAAAATATGAAATGGAGAGCTTTGGCCGTCATCTTGTACGGGATATCGAATATTTCAGCGAGCTACAGGAATCAATAGTCGATATTGTCTCCGAGGCCGTCCATGAGGACGTCGAACCTGTGTACAATTTCTTAGCCCTGTATAAATATTCCGGTAAGTGCAAGGTCCATATGGACGCACCAGAGGCCAAATGGACGCTAGACTTGTGCATTGGGCAGTCTAAACCTTGGCCTATTCATGTTAGTCACGTAGTTCCTTGGCCAGAGAACTGGCGACCAACCAGTGAGGATTGGCATCAATCTATTGTCAACACTGCCAGTAATCAATTCGACTCCTTCACGATGGAAGATGGCGAATCAATAATATTCTCTGGCAGTAGCCAATGGCACTATCGTAATCAAATGAAGTTTTCCAGCACAGACGACTTCTACAATTTATTGTTTTTTCATTTTACCCCTAAAGGCCAAGGGCACTTACTCGACCCCAGACTTTGGGGCGAAATTCTTAACATGCCTGGATTAACCAAGTTGTTTTCCTAAGCAAACGAGTTCGTTCCCGTGACTATCACAGGAATCTAGTTCACCAGAATGTTCTTCTGACGACTTCCCCGTCATCGTGCGTGAGACCGCCTGGCTTTCTCGTGAAGCACTCAGAGTACAGTCGGTCGATGGAGACAGGTTGCCTACCCGCCCAACAGTGCTGCGGAGAGGGACTGCCTTGAGAGACGGCCTCACGTATTCTGAGTCAGTGGGGTTTCTCGGGTCCCGTACTCGGGAGCCAAACCACATTACACGCCAGACTCATGAGCGATCTTCCGTCTGCGCCAATAGACTCGCTTCAACAATCGCTCAGGCAACAGGCGTCTAGACTCCCCACCTCGCGCTTGTTAGGATTTCCGCCCTAGGTCATCAAAAACATCTTTCATGGAGGGTGGACATGTTATTTCACGTTACCTGGCAGTTTCACAATACAACTGAAGAGAAGCAGAAGCGCACGTTGAGCCTCTTTCAAAAGTGGACGCCTGGCCCCGGTCAGTTCCAGGCCTTCTACGGCTTCGCCGACGGCACCGGTGGCGTCGCGTTGATTGAAGCCGCGGACGCTGCGGAGTTGGCGAGAACCCTTGCTCCGTGGACCGCCGACCTGACCTTCACAACCCAGGCGATTCTTCCGATCCAGGAAACTGCTGCGATCAACGGTGAAGGACTGGCCTGGCGCGACGCGAACTAATACCTCCCACCCACCGTGGCGCGTGTCGACGCGCCGAGCTAGTCCTCCTAACTCGCCTCGGTCCGACGGGACCGGGGCGACACCCGGAACGAGATAAGCGGCATCTCCGTCTGGCCAGGTCGGCACGTTGACCCCTCCCCCTGAACATCACGCCAACACCGTTTACAGAAAATCAACAATAGATAGACATAGAAATGAATTTTGATTGATATTTACATACAAACCATAAAAAACAATAAATACCTGCACTCGCTGGGAGCATGTACTTTTCGTGCGAATAGAATAAGCACCTTGTCTTAGTCATATTTATCTATTTTCTGCTGCAACGTCTGAAATAGAATTCAACACGCACAAGACGATACAAATTCGATCTCTGGTTCATGCTTGACGACAATAGAGAACGCACCCCGCTGGTGCGAATGAGAAAAAAGCAAAATGACGCCTAAACTGACCACTCTTGGCGCAGCGTTGGTGCTGTCCTCGGTTGCATTTCCCGCGATCGCGGAAGCTCAAACCGAAAATATCGCCCAAACGTACGTCCACACCGTGCGACCGGAAATGATCGCTCAATTCGAGGAGGCCGTGAAACGGCATGTGCAGTGGCGCAAGCAAAACAACGATCCCTGGGAGTGGGTTTGGTATCAAGTGG
>CAZPZZ010000140.1:0-3341 GCA_964591245.1 uncultured Vicinamibacteraceae bacterium
CTTCTATCGTTTTTTTGGAAGTCCTTTATGGCAAAAGAAGAACGATTGCACTACATGGACGTACTGAGAGCTACGGCCATGTTTTTGGGGCTGGTTATTCATGCCGCCGGTCCCTTTTCTTTTGTGGTCATGGACTTTTTTAGAATCCATGATGAACCCTCCTCGCTCCTTCACCACCTGATACATCTGATCCATACTTTTCGTATGGAATTATTCTTTCTGGTATCCGGGTTTTTCTCGCTTCTGGTAAGCCGAAAACGTGGTCTGGCAGGTTATGCCAAAAACAGGTTCTGGCGAATTGGGGTCCCGTTTGTTCTCTGTGTCGTCGTTTTGCAACCGTTACTGGCTGCGGAAACCGTTCTGGATGTTGTCGATTCCAATCAATCCTTGTTTTCGCAATATTTAAGTTTCCTTACGCAGCCGGGTTATATCCTGGATGAACCCATGCCTATTGGTAACTGGTTCTGGCATTTCTGGTTTCTTCATGTACTGATCTATTTCGTCGCTATTTTTATCCTGGTTACCATGGTCCTGGAAAAAGGGAACATAAAACTCAGGTTTGTTTCATCGTTTTTTCGTGCACTGGGTGGAACCGGTGGTGTTCTGGTTCTGGCCCTCATGACCTATCCCATTCTTCTTGTCAGTCCTCCTTTTGCAGATGTTCCCGGAATAGGGACGTCACTGGATGTCTTGTTGTACTATGGTCTGTTTTTTGCGGTGGGTGTGTTACTTTTCAGTGATTACAAAATTCTTGAATTACTTACCAGCGGTATCAAGTATCACGTCATACCACTGGTCTTATCACTTTGTTATCTCATTCCACTCATTGATGAATTGCGAATCACAACACAACCTGAGATTCTGCTTCAAAACTGGTCTCTTTTTGTGACCGTCGATGGTCAGAAGTCATTGATTGGAAGTTATCCCTTTGTAGAGAATCCATTCAATTTCAGTTCATTACATGCTCCCTCAAAATGGCATCTATTGTGTTTGCTGCGCGCTTATACAACCTGGTGCATGGTATTTGGTTTTATCGCGTTATTTAAGCAATGCATGAGTAAGCAAACGGCGCTCGGTCGTTACATGGCTGATTCATCGTACTTTATCTATCTGATCCATAACCCTGTTCAATTGTATATTGCTTTCTTTTTAAGGGACCGGATAGAGTCGTCGATCCTCTGTTTTTCAATAGTTTTAGTGGGTTCATTGGTTCTCTGTGTTCTGCTTTATCATGTGACCTGTCGGTCAACACTGCTTGGCACGTTACTGTCGGGAAGAAAATACAGTTTGTCACTGGATGAAGAACGGAATGATCTGAAAAACATTCTCACGAAAAAGTCCTTTTATGTGTGCATCATTACCTTGGTTGGCGCGTTATTTGTTGCAGATCACATGGAAAGCCGAAAAGAATATAAGCTGCTGTTTTACAGTCTGCATGCCGAACCAGAAAACGTTGATAACTATGTCCGGAACAATCGGGATAAAGATCTTTCTCAAATCAGTTGGTGGGATGGTGTCAATGCCCTGCATATGGCTTCACGCCACATGTCCAAGCCCAGACCAGAAGGTATGATTTCCCAAACGGTGGGTCTACTTCTGAAGCATGGATTTGATCCTGATGGTGTGGATCAATTTGGCCTGACACCTTTGCATTACGCAGTGAAAAAAGGTAACAAAACAGCATTGAACCAATTGCTTCAGGCCAGAGCTAATCCGAATATTTCAGAATCCTCTCATGGTAACACCCCTTTACATTACGCGGCCGTACTGGGTGATGTATCCGTGATTAATAATCTGGTGGCAGCGGGTGGCGATCCGATTCTTGAGAGATCCGATGGCGCGAATGCAATCGAGCTATATGAGCGATTTCATTCAGCCCCATTCCCCGGGCGGTAAGACGGAGTCGAACTCCTGTGTTACAATCTCGAAAATAGTACTTTGCGGTTTCTTTCTTCTCGATGGAATCCAGTTATGGCAAACGAAGAACGATTGCATTACATGGACGCTCTCAGGGCAACGGCTATGTTTCTGGGATTGGTTATTCATGCAGCGGTTGTTTTTGCCTTATGGACAATGGATCCGCTGAGGGCACATGTCGAGCCGTCCCTGTTTCTGCACCATGTGATTGAGCTCATCCATGTGTTCCGCATGGAACTGTTTTTCATGGTAGCAGGACTCTTCTCCCTAATGGTGAGCCGTAAGCGTGGCCTCAGAAGCTATTTCAAAAACAGATGCGTGCGAATTGGAGTTCCTTTTCTTCTTTGTGTGTTCATCCTTCAACCCTGGATAGCCGGTGAATTCTATCTGGATATGGTCAATTCTAATCAATCACGACTGTCACAGTATTTCGATTACTTAGCCCATCCAGGCTATATTTTGAATGAACCGAGGCCCATTGGTAACTGGTTCTGGCATTTCTGGTTTCTCCACCTTCTTATTTGTTACGTGATTGTTTTTATAGGAGTGTCTGGTTTAGTTCAAAAATGCAACCTGCGACTGGAATGGGTCGCGTCCGTTTTTCGTGCTGCCGGTGGGCCAGCGACTGTTGTGTTACTGACACTGATCACCTACCCGGTACTCCTCTTCAGCCCTCCATGGGCCGACGTGCCTGGAATTGGGACATCCCTTGATGTCTTGTTGTATTACGGCTTGTTTTTCTCAATTGGCGTTATGTTTTTTTTCGATTATCGGCTCCTGGAGATGTGCACAAGTACGATTAAGTATCACGTGATCCCTTTTCTGATAGCTCTCTTTTTTCTCATTCCACTGATAGATGAATTGCGAATCATTTTACAACCTGAGATTCTGCTTCAGAACTGGTCTCTTTTTGCGACCCTCGATGGTCAGAAGTCATTGATTGGAAATTACCCTTTTATACAGAATCCATTCAATTTCAGTTCACTCCACGCTCCTCCGAAGTGGCATCTCATGTGTTTGCTGCGTGCCTATACAACCTGGTGTGCGATTTTCTGTTTTATTGCTTTGTTTAAGAAATTTCTAAGCAAGCAGTCGGCGCTCGCCCGTTATCTCGCCGATTCATCGTACTTCATATATCTGATTCATTTTCCTATTCAGTTGTGCATCGCCTTCTTTTTAAGAGACCGCATAGAATCGTCCATTCTGTGCTTTGTGTTAGTTTTGTGTGGGTCTTTGGCCCTTTGTTTTGTGCTGTATCATCTCACATGTCGTGCAACACCCGTTGGGGTATTGCTTTCTGGCAGGAAATATCCGTTGTCTTTAAGTCAAGAATGGAGCGACGTTTCCTCCCTACTGAGAAGAAAAGCATTGTACGGATGCCTCGTTTTCGGCCTCGTTACGTTGATTCTGATCGATCGTATAGA
>CAZPZZ010000140.1:3441-10787 GCA_964591245.1 uncultured Vicinamibacteraceae bacterium
ACCCTGACGTTCTGTCCCACAGGGAATTCAGTCAGGGTCAAATTTTGAGCTGGATTATTTTGTTTATGATGTGAGGCCCTTCGGTCAGCCATAGGTACGCATTCGAGTCAATAGTTTCTAAGGCAGAAAATCGTGATTGTAGAGTCGGGGTTATCGGACCGGTCGATGATGAGAAACGAACGGTTCGGTTGGTGGCGTGCCGTTTGTGAATTTTCTTGACGACTTAGAAACTGCCGCCTAAAAGGTACCTTCTGCAATACGGATTAAATTCAAGGTATCTAAATTCAAGAATCTGGTGTTTTGCCGGCTGCCAGAAATCTTCAAGAGAGGTGGAGAGTGGATATCTTCTGCACGGTATTACCATGAGCCGGTTTTGCAGTCTATTTGTTGTGCGAATAACGTAACACGATCACCTTGGAGAATATTCAGCGATGAACACCCATGTGATGAAGCATCTGTTAGTTGCCGTTATCTGCTGTGTGCCGATCGTGTCAGTCCATGCTGACGCAACAGGTAAAGAATCGTTTGAGGCTTTCATGAAACTTACAGCTGGAAGCACCTGGACAACAACGGTTGATGGTAAGCCAGTGGAACACACGTTCGCTTACCTGCGGGGTAAGCATTCTGCGGTCGTGGATGGTAAAGGCGGAGTGCTGCCTTTTGTGGGCACCCTGGGTGTTGATCCTGCAACGGGCCTGTTTACATGGTGGCTGCATCGTGATGATGGGAGTGTCGCAACCAGCACCAGTACCATGAAGTCCGAGGGGGTATGGTCTTTCGTGTCAGAAAGTACAGACACGAAAGGTGTAACGCGTTATCGGGCTACGGTTACCCGGGTAGACAACAACACCATCGAGGAAAAGGTTCTTGAGTATATTGCTAATGGAATAAAAGGACGTAACGGAACCTTTGTCTGGAAGCGGAGAAATGGTATTCCCAACGCGATCATTGCTGATACCGGAGATGACAGTTGGAAAGATCATGAATGGTCAAAACTCGAAGGTGTATGGAAAGCCCCCGAGGGCAACGGCCACAGGATTAAACGTATTTCGAAGGGCCAGGAAATTTTTGAAAGCTACAATGACAAAGGGGAACTGGCCCATAAAAGTCGGCTTGATATGAAGCTTGAACGCCACCGCGGGATTAATTTCTTTACGGTTTCCAATCGGGTCATTCTGTTTCCAGAGCCGGATTCCCCCGGGCAGGTCAACAGAGGGTCCTTTTCCTGGGTTTACAAGGTGCATGACGGGAAATGGTACGAGCAGACAGCGGCCATTTATTCCAATGTGAATTTTACGTCGCCCGATACTTTTTTTGTCTACGAAAAGATCGATGGTACAGGGGGGGCTCCGAAGCAGGAGGCCGTTGAAAGGGATCACTCTGCCTATACTCAGTCGGGGCCCGACGTGGAGCTTATTAAAAAGCTCATTCACAGTTTTGCAAAAGGTGATCTGGATGCCTATCGCTCCTGCTTTACAACCGAGGCGAGGTACACTCACAATGCCTGGCCTGGGGAAGGCAGGTCTATGCCCATTGACGAACTGGTCCAAGTGCACAAAGATTTTCACAATAGAATCAAGGGTGAAGTCAAGGTTCTGAATGAAATCTACGAGGTGGTTACGCTGAAAGGCGGAAGTAAGCATGGACATGTGTGGATTCAGTTCGAATCTGAGTTCAAAACCGGAGAAGTGATGAACAACACGGTCTTTGGAGCTTTCGGAATCACCGAAGATCACAAAGTCTGGTATGAGTGGGCGCTGTATGACACCAGTAACATGCCAGAGGATTCACCTTATGCAAAGGACGCTTTGCCTCAGGGTAAAGACTAAAGGGACTGTGTTCTGACAATGCCGATACATTACCGTAGGTCACCGTCTGCTGGCTCCGGGACGCGCATGCACGCGGTTGTGTTAAATCCCTTTGTGTCAGGGTTTGCGAGAGAGTTTGTTTCCGAAAGCAGCTGGAAGAACGGTAAATTGGTCGAACGCGGAATAAAAAATTGAGTCAGAGGTATACATTGTTTTGTCAAATCATCTGTTAAGTTTCAACTGTGGAGCTATCCGAATGAAAAATCTGGTTACCAGGTCTGGTTGTTTTTCTAGGGGAATCGATGGCGTGTTGTTACTCATGGTCGCGATGACCTCTGTTTGGATTGGTTTTGCAAGCGATACCAGTGCAGCTGAAAATGTGAATACTTCAGACCTACTTTCACAGTGCCAGGGAACATGGATTCACAGTGAAGTGCAGAAGGGGGTAAGCAGCCGGATAGTAAAGGTTATTAAAGGTAATAAAGAAACGGTCAGCTATTACCGCGATGGAAAACTGACACGGGTTCATCAAGTGGACTTCGAAGTGGCAACCGCAGCGAATGCAAATATCTTCACCTTTCGCAATGGACTTGTTACGGAAGGTTCCGATAAGGGACAGACATTCAAAGGACCGTTTTCCTATGTGTTTAAGATTGAGAATGATACCTGGTACGAAGTCATGGGGTTGCTGAAAGGCCAGGAAGGGGTTCCCAATGTCACCCACTATGTTCGGAAAGGGAAAGAAACCTCATCGGGAAATACGGTGGTGGATGAAAGCAACCAGGAGGATCAGTCGGGTATCGCACTGTCAGGTCCCGATGTGGACCTGATCAAGAAAGCCGTGCATAGCTGGGCAAAAGGCGATATAGATGCCTACAGGTCCTGCTTTAGTAAGGATGCTAAATACATACACAATGGCTTTGCTGGGGAAAACGGTGAAGGCCTGAAGTCGATTGATGAGCTGGTGAAAGTTCACAACGACTTTCACAACAGGATCAAAGGCGAAGCTGAGATTCAAAATGAAATATACGAAGTGGTCACCCTCAAAAACGGCTCGAAGTGGGGCCATGCATGGGTTCAGTTTGAATGTGAATTCAAAACAGGCGAAGTGTTCAATAACACCTTCTTTGTTGCATTTGGAATTAATGAAGAAAATAAAATCTGGTACGAGTCGGCGATTTTCGACACCAGGCATATGCCAGAAGAATCCCCCTATGCTGGGGGGACAGCGATTTCCAGTGATGATAAGACCGAGCTAAAGGCGGTACAGGGACGGTGGTATAGTGGAAATCGCATGAAAGAGATCAAAGGTAATGTTAGTACTCTTTACCGTTACAATCCTGAAGGTGAGGTAGTGCATTCCCATCGAACAAAATTCCGACTTTCCCGCGAAGGAGCGACCCGTATTTACAATGGGCTGGAAACGGAAGTGCTGGCCGGCCCCAACAAAGGCCAGCGACACACCGGTGGATTTGCTTTTATATATCGTGTAAACGAAAATGAATGGTCTGAAGTGTGGGGATTTCTGCCTGGCAATAAACAGGCTCACTTCAGCGCTACCTGGACTCGGGAGAAAAAGAATACCGTTTCCGATGT
This sequence comes from uncultured Vicinamibacteraceae bacterium, assembly GCA_964591245.1. Classification (GTDB taxonomy): domain Bacteria; phylum Acidobacteriota; class Vicinamibacteria; order Vicinamibacterales; family UBA8438; genus CAZPZZ01. The sequence continues at coordinate 6,846 of CAZPZZ010000140.1, forward strand.
TGCGCTTCTCGACGCAGTAGTGGCTGCGTTTACCGATGGTTACAACCAACACGATGCGGAGGCTTTGTCACGGCTCTACAGCGAGAATGCAGATATTGCTGCAGGTGAAAAAATTATTCAGGGACGCTCAGCTATCAAAAAGCATTGGAGTGACCGGTTCTCCAAGAATCCTGAAACTAAGACCAGACAGCGCGTCCTATCGCGTAGATTCCTTACACCCAGCCTTGTTGTCGAAAACGGCATGTGGGAAGATCCCAGCCTGAAAGAGACCGATCCTGCCAGAAAAGGGCTTTGGATAGCGGTTCTTCAAAAGAAAAACGGGAAATGGCTGCTTCTACATGACAGAGGCTGGGTGCTGCGTCCCGAATCTTCAAACTAGTATCGCAGGTTTTTTTTCCGAACGAATGCTCAATGTCCATTCTGCCGTGTCAGAGCGTGTTAAGGCGTTCTGACGTCGTTGGAGTGCGCATGAATCAGCTGCAAACGGGATCTGGGGTACACCGGATACAGACGGGGTGCCTTTTATTGTTTCGGTGGAATGGGAAAAGTGGGTTGTGTGTGTCGGATATTCTGCATAGTGGGCGGTTGGGCCAATGGTGTGCCTGGCGACATATGGGTGTTATGTGAAATATTGGATGATTAGTTAAATTCGTTAGATGCGGTATGACGATAACGGATGCTGGAGGAACCAGCTGGTAGTGGTTGGTGGATGGTATGTTCGAATGTTGCGCCCTCCAAAATAATCAGCAACCGGAGTTCAGTCGATGCGCATTACGTTCGATTTACGCCCAGTGTGGGTGTTATTTCTGTTGATGGGAATTGTTGCCGGCGGTTGTTCGCGTACGGAGTACCGGCTTGGGGCGGATCGCGAAGCGTATCGTGTAATCGCTGAGCGAAATGACGATTCTCGCTGGTCTGCAAGTGATTACAGCATCGATATGGATCCCCGTAGTCGCTATTTTGATGTGTATGATCCTGACAAGTCACCCATGCCTGAAGATGATCCTGTTTCCCATGAGTACATGAAACTTGTAGATGGAAGGAAAGGGTGGGAGCATTGGAGTGACAACGGTGATCGCAAGGAACTAGAAAATCCCGCCTGGCGTGAATCACTTGCTGAATATGTCGAAGTGGATGAAAACGGCGCGGTTAAGCTCGATGTCGATTCCGCTGTTCGCTTGGCATATGTTCATTCTCCGAGGCATCAGGTGCAACTGGAAACACTTTACCTTTCGGCGCTCGACGTGCCTGAAGAGCGGTTCCGTCTGGATACCCAGTTCTATGGTGGCTACGCCAGCTCATACAGGCACAATGGGGCATATGCTGGGGAAGTAAATCGCCTGGGCCTGGAGGGAGATCCCATGTTGCAAGCGCGGCGTGGGCTGGCGACAGCAGGTGATTTTCTGGTTGGATTTGCTAATTCGTTTGTCTTTGAATTCACCAGTGGTGACTCGAATCTGGCCAGTTCTTTGGCGAACTTTTCACTGGTCCAACCACTGTTGAGAGGTGCGGGCAGAGACATTGCCCTGGAGCAGTTGACATATGTTGAACGAAAGCTCCTGGCAGGACTTCGAGGCTACGGACAGTTTCGTCAGGGTTTCTATACACAGGTTACTATCGGAGAACTTGGTGTTTCGGGAGTACAGCGCTTTGGCGGCAGTACGAGTCTTCAGTCGTTTTCAGGATCAGGTGGAGTTGGGGGTTATTTTGGATTACTTCGGCAGGTTCAGCAGATTCGAAACAGTGAAGATAATCTGAATCTCCAATTGAGTACGTTGAAGCGGTTAGAGGCACTCTACGATAATGAACTAATTGACTTGGTGCAGGTTGATCAGTTTCGTCAGGATATCGAGGTTCAGAGAGCGGATGTACTTGATCGGACTAATTCGTTCAAATTATCGGTGGACAACTACAAAACCGGAACACTCGGCTTGCCGCCCAATCTCGACATCGAACTGGATCAGAGTTTGATCCAACAGTTTCAACTTATCCCCTTGGAATCAAAACCTATCAGAGTGTCTCTTCGCGAACTTCAGGAACGCATAAGCAGTTTCCCGGATACCCCTGATATGGAATTAATTAATCAGGTGTTGAATGACTGCCTGGATTTAATTGCACCCGTTGAAGAGCTGTTCGAACTTGCGCAAAGTGATCTGACGCGATTAGAAGAACAAGTTCCGATCCGAGAATCCGAGATGACCGCTAGTCAGAAAGAAACGTTTCGACAGGATCGGTCACGACTCAATAAACGATTTCAGGATCTTGAAAAAGGTGAACTGGGGTTGGATCTAGCGGTGCAAACCATTGAATCTTTACGAGACAGATTTTCTGAAGAAACACAGATGGACACACTGAGAGGGCTGACGGCATGGGTGGTAGATTTTCTGCAACTTGTGGAGCGGCTGTCACTGGTTCCGGCTCAGGCCAGGCTGGAGATGATTTCAGTTGAATCGATTGAATTGTTGCCGGAAGATGCATTTCGAATTGCATTAGAACGCCGATTGGATTTCATGAATGGTCGAGCATCGCTTGTCGATTCATGGCGGATGCTTCAGGTAAATGCGGACGCATTACAGTCTGTTCTCGATGTGACCGTCAGTGGCGATATAGGAACAGCACGGGACAATCCTGTTAGTTTCCGTTCACCGACGGCATCCCTGCGAATGGGGCTTGAATTTGACGCTCCGCTTACGCGATTGCTAGAACGTAATGACTATCGAGAGGCACTTATTACTTACCAGCGGAATCGTCGGGAGCTGATTCAGTCACACGATTTACTTGAAAAAGGTCTGCTTGCACTGCTTCGAAATCTGGAACAGCGCCGGCAGAAACTCGAGATTCAACGTCGTGCCGTTACCATCGCGATGCGACGAGTCGATCAGACACAGTTAGCGTTGAGTGCTCCCCCTCGAGGACAACTTCAACCCGGGCAAACGCCTCAGATCAGTGAGACGACTTCAACTCAATTACTCGGTGCGCAAAGATCACTACAGTCTACTCAGAACAACTTCCTGTCAGATTGGCTGTCATACTACGCCGACCGTATGCGGCTCTATCGGGAATTGGGAGTTATGGAACTTGATTCGAACGGTCGATGGATCGAACAGTCAATCGAGCCACATGATTCGGGTTCTGAGGTCTTGGACGACAACGCGGAGAAAAATCCATTACCACCGGTCATTCCTGCGGGCTGGATCCATGTGGGGCAGTTTGATAGATACCCCAGAGTGTTTCAGTCAGATCAGGTTATTTTCGAATCAGATGGCTTGGGAGAGAGTCGTTAATCACTGGAGTGGAATGGATGGCGATGGCTGGAATGTTCCAGCACCGCTCAGTTTCCCCGAGAGATAGAGCGATGAAGGTCCATGTGACTAGAAAAGTTGTGTCAGATCACGCATTGTCTCCAAGATGGTCTATTCTCTACTGGATTTGTTAGGACTATTTCGATTATTCTATATAGGTAATAGCATCGTGGGTGGTGACGCGAATAAGTGTGTCATCAAAACATGCTATCCCGCCTAAAATAGACAAGTTGTGAGCATAATGTTGTGCTCTATTCACTGCCATTTCCCCCTTCACAGAGCTGTATAGCGTCACAAATGAAACGGCATGTGACAGTTTATGGATAGAACTGAATTCAACGAAGAGGTTGTAATAAACTCGCGATTCAGCAGTCATAAATCCATAAAGTTGATTACAGACATAACCGGTTATAACGATAAATCTTCAACCTGTTGCAGGGTACAGGACAAGTATGACCAGCGAAGCTAGGCGAGAAGGTTCCATGTTATCAGAATCCGAATCCGGTGAACGGCAGACTGCTGTAATCTCTCCGAACGGCGTTCAAAACAGTTCAAACGCCATTTGGTGGAGGCGTGGGCTGTTGGCCATTGCAATGGGTGTTGTCCTGGTGTCCGGTGCGTCGTTTTTACCGACGGCATT